>CAZHTV010000011.1:0-22743 GCA_964535775.1 uncultured Thermoplasmata archaeon
TCTCCAGCTTGGCCATCTCGGCGTTCTTCGCCTCCACCTGCTGCGCCCTCTCCTGGATCGACTGCTCGCGCTTCTTGAGTTCGTTCGACCTCTGCTCGATACCGTACTCCTTCTGTCTCAGGGCGTCCTCCTTCTCCCGGAGACGCTGCTCGAGGGCATCCAGCTCCGACTTCTGCTTCTGAACCGTTTCGCGTTCAGCACTGAGCTCCAGGTCTCTCTTCCTTGCCTCTGCCTGCTGTTCCTTCAGCCTCTGGACGGCCGCTCCGATTATCTGGTCAATCGATTGGTCTTCTGACATCGGACATCACTCGAGGGGATTTCTGTGTGGCGTAGTGACGGTCCGCCACGCGCAGCCACACATATGTGGTGAGGACTACTACAACGTTTTGCTCCTCATATCTGTCTTGATCACGGTGCGCTCATGATCGGGCCGAGTACCTGTATGCCGGTCTTCCCAACCTCTATGGCGTGCCTCTCCATGCTGTGCTCGGCGGCGCGCATCTTCTCCACCTGGAGGAACCTCACGAGCTTGCCCCTCTGCCTGTCCAGGCCCAGGAGCAGTATCCCGTCCGCTAGGAACCCCTCGTTGCCGAGAAGCTGCGACTCACCGGTGATCGAGCGCTCCATGATAATGAACGATGTGAGGTTGTTGTCCCTGAGCATCTTGAAGAAGTAGAACATCTTCTTTCGCATGTCGGAGACGTTCTCCATGAGCGAGTACAGCGCTCCGAGGGAATCGAGCACGAATATCGAGTACTTGTTCCCGTGCGTTCGCTTGAACCGCTGTATCATCTTCTCTATGAATAGGACGTAGTCGGTCTGTGCCTCCTGGCCTATCACCTCGTCGATCTGGTCTATCTCCCTGAGGTCGGTCAGGTCGGATACCTGCATCTTCATCGACAGCTTCACGCCCACGCTCTCCATGTTCTGCAGGTGGCTGTCGACCGTCTCCTCGAGGGTCGAGTACAGCCCGAACTCGTTCTTGTCGCGGAGGTAGCTCGACATCAGCGTGTAGCAGAAGGTGGTCTTCATCGAGCCCGGGGGACCCGTAACGAGTATAACCTTCGGCCTCTCGACATCGTTCTTGAAAACCTTATCCAGGCCAGGTATAGAGTCCTTGAACATGGGGGAGCACTCCTTGGGAGGAGCCGTGGCCGTTTTAATGGAGTGATGCGTATTAAACCTTTCCGGGCCGTTATCAGATTTGAAACAGCCTACCAGCGGGCTCTGGATGCGTCAGTCTCCGTCGCCCTCCGAGCCTCCTCCCTGGCCTTCTCCATCATCCTCTTGCTCTTCCTCGGCGCCTTCGTCAACGGCATCGCCGTTCGGCGGCGGGCAGCTCGTGAGCGTCCTGCTGGCCTCGACCATGCGCTGCTCCTCGCTCTCCGCGAGCAGGCGCGTGACAGCGCTGACCTTGTCGCCTTCCTTGAGCCGCATCAGGCGGACGCCCATGGTGGCCCGTCCGAGGAGGCTTATGCCGCTCACGGGCATGCGTATCACCATGCCCTTGACGCTGGTGACGATGAGCTCGTTGTCGTCCTTGACCTCCTTTGCGCAGACCACTTCTCCGTTCCTGCTGCCGGTCTTGATCGTGATGACACCCTTGCCACCTCTGCGTATCTTCCTGTAGTCCTCCACGAGCGAGCGCTTGCCGTAGCCCTTCTCCGTGACGGTGAGCAGCTGCCCCTTGCCGTCCACGACCGCCATGCTCACGACCTCGTCCCCCTTGCCCAGCCTGACCCCGCGCACACCGTAAGTCGCGCGTCCCATCGGGCGGACATCCGTCTCCGAGAACCTGGCTGCGAGGCCCTTCCTGGTGGCCAGTATGATCTCCTTGGTCCCGTCCGTGATGGTCGTATCCACGACCTCGTCCGTATCGTCCAGCTTTATGGCGATGATGCCGCTCTGACGCACATGTTGGTAAGCCGAGAGCTTGGTCTTCTTGATCGTTCCCCTGCTGGTGGCGAACACAAGGTAGTTGTCTTCCACGAAATGCTTCACAGGTATCGTGTTGACCACCGTCTCCCCGTCCTCCAGGTGCTCGAGCAGATTGACTATCGGCTTCCCTTTGGCGTGCCTCCCGGCCGCGGGTATCTTGTAAGCTTTGAGCCAATAGGCCCTGCCCTTGTTCGTGATGTACATGACGTAGTCGTGGGAACAGGTTACGAACAGGTCGACCACATAGTCCTCGTCCTTGGTCTCCATGCCCATGAGCCCGACGCCGCCCCTGTGCTGGCTCTCGTAGGTGTCCAGCGGCAGGCGCTTGATGTAGCCGGTGTTGGACACCATCACGACGACGTCCTCCACGGGTATGAGGTCCTCGATGTCGAGGTCGACCGCGTTGGCCTCGATCGTTGTCCTGCGGGCGTCGCCGTACTTCTCCTTGATCGAGACGGCCTCGCTCTTGATGATGCCCAGGATCTTCCTCTCGTCCTTGAGGATCGACTTGTACTCGTCTATGAGCTTCTTCGTCGCCTCTGCCTCTTCCCTGACCGCCTGCATCTCCATCCCGGTGAGGCGCTGCAGCTGCATCTCAAGGATGGCCTTGGTCTGCTCCTCTGAGAGGAGGTACTTGGCCATGAGTGCGCTCCTCGCATCGTCCCTGGTCTTCACCTTCCTGATGATCCTGATGACCTCGTCCAGGTGGTCGAGGGCGATCATCAGCCCGGCGAGTATGTGTGCGCGCCTCTCGGCCTGTCTGAGCCGGTACTCCGTGCGCCTCTTGACGACGTCGAACCTGTGCTCGATGTAGTAATCCAGCATCTCCTTGAGCGAGAGCACCCTGGGCTGGTTGTTGACCAGAGCGAGGTTGATTATCCCGAAGGTCGTCTGGAGCTGCGAGTGCGCGAAGAGCTGGTTCAGGACCACGTCCTCTATCGCGTCCCTCTTCAGCTCGATGACTATCCTAAGGCCCTCCTTGTCCGACTCGTCCCTGAGGTCCGAGATGCCCTCGATGCGCTTGGCCTTCACATGCTCCGCGATCTCCTCCAGGAGCGCAGACTTGTTCACCATGTACGGTATCTCGGTCACGACGACCGTGGCCCTGCCCGTGTCATCGTCGCGCTCGATTATGTGCCTCGCCCTGACCCTTATCCGGCCCTTGCCTGAGGCGTAGGCCTCGACTATGCCCTGGGCGCCGTATACGACCCCTCCCGTGGGGAAGTCCGGACCCTTGATGACCTCCATCAGCTCCTTGAGCTCGACCTCCTCGCCCTCGATCTGCCTGTCGATCATCATGGACACAGCATCCACGATCTCGACCAGGTTGTGGGGAGGTATGTTGGTCGCCATGCCCACGGCGATGCCTTGGGAGCCGTTCACGAGCAGGTTCGGGAGCCGCGCGGGCAGCACCAGAGGCTCCTTGAGGGTGCCGTCGAAGTTAGGCGCGAAGTCCACCGTCTCCTCGTCGACGTCCTGGAGCATCTCGGACGCTATCGAGGAAAGCCTGCACTCCGTGTACCTCATGGCAGCTGGGGAGTCGCCGTCCACGCTCCCGAAGTTGCCCTGACCATCTATGAGCTGGTAGCGCATGGAGAAGTCCTGGGCCATGCGCACGAGCGTGTCGTATATTGCCATATCCCCGTGCGGGTGGTACTTGCCGAGGACCTCGCCGACGACTCGCGCGGCCTTCTTGTGGGCCTTGTTGTGCGGCAGGCCCATCTCGTTCATGGCGTACAGGATCCGCCTGTGGACGGGCTTGAGCCCGTCGCTCACGTCCGGCAGCGCCCTCCCGACGATGACGCTCATGGCGTAGTCGATGTACGACTTCTTCATCTCGGTCTCTATGGGCCTCTGCACGAGCTTGGCCGCGATCTTCTGCTGCTCCTCCACCGTCTGGTCCATCCACTACCACCTAAACATCCAGGAACTCCACTTCCTTGGCGTGGTCGTGGATGAACATCCTCCGGGGCTCCACGGCATCGCCCATGAGGACCGAGAACAGCTCGTCCGCCTCGACTGCGTCCTCGATCGTGACTCGCTTCAGAATGCGCAGGCTGGGGTCCATGGTCGTGACCCTCAGCTGCTCCGGGTTCATCTCGCCCAGGCCCTTGTACCTCTGTATATCGACGCTCTCCCCGAGCTCCTGGACCAGCTCGCTGAGCTCTCTGTCGCTGTACACGTACTTCTCCGTCTTGCCCTTCCTAACCCTGTAGAGCGGCGGCTGGGCGATGTAGATGTAGCCCCTGTCGATCAGAGGGCGCATGTACCTGAAGAAGAATGTGAGCAGGAGCGTCCTGATGTGCGCTCCGTCGACGTCGCCATCGGTCATTATGCACACCCTGTGGTAGCGGGCGCTGTCCGCGTTGAGCTCGGACTCTATACCCGTTCCCAGGGCTGTGATTATCGTCCTTATCTCCGCGTTCTTGAGCATCTTGTCCAGCCGGGCCTTCTCGACGTTCAGTATCTTTCCCCTCAGGGGGAGCACTGCCTGGAAGGTCCTGTCCCTGGCCTGCTTCGCGCTCCCGCCCGCGGAGTCGCCCTCGACCAGGAACAGCTCGCACTTCGACGGATCCTTCTCTGAGCAGTCCGACAGCTTCCCAGGGAGGTTGCCGACGTCCAGCAACCCCTTCCTGCGGGTGAGCTCTCTGGCCTTCCTCGCGGCCTCCCTCGCCTGCGAGGCGAGTATCGCCTTGCCTATGCACGCCTGGGCGACCTTCGGGGTCTCCTCCAGGTACTCGAAGAGCTTCTCGCCGACGGCCGACTCCACTATGCCCCGGACCTCGCTGTTCCCGAGCTTCGTCTTCGTCTGGCCCTCGAACTGGGGTTCGGGGAGCTTCACGCTCAGGATGGCCGTTAGGCCCTCCCTGACGTCCTCGCCGCTGAGGCCCTCCCCGTTGCCTTTCATGTAGCCGTACTTCTTGGCGTAGTCGTTCACTGTCCTTGTCAGCGCGGCCCTGAAGCCAACGAGGTGAGTCCCGCCCTCCGTCGTGTTGATGTTGTTGGCGAAGGTGTGTATGCTCTCCTGGTAGCTGTCGGTGTACTGCATGCCTATCTCGACGGTGAGCCCATCCTTCTCGACATTGATGTAGATGGGCTTCTCGTGCAGGCATGTCTTGCTCCTGTTGATGAACTGGACGTACTCGACGATGCCTCCGTCGAACTTGTACGCGTTCGACTGGTTGGACTTGACCTCCGAGATCGATATCCTCAGACCCTTGTTCAGGAAGGCGATCTCGCGCATCCTGCTGGAGAGCGTTTCGAAGCTGAACTCCACGGTCTCGAATATCTGCGAGTCCGGCTTGAAGCGGACGTTCGTCCCCGAGCCGGGAGCCTCGCCGTCGGCCTTGACTGGCCCTGTGGGCAGTCCGCGTTCGTACCTCTGGAGGTGTACCTTGCCCTGACGCTTGACCCTCACCTCAAGCCACTCAGAGAGAGCGTTGACCACGCTGAGACCCACGCCGTGCAGTCCACCCGAGACCTTGTATGTCTTCCTGTCGAACTTGCCGCCCGAGTGCAGCTTCGTGAGAACGAGCTCCAGAACGTCCTGCTTGTACTTCTTGTGCATGCCGATGGGGATGCCCCTGCCATCGTCGTCCACTGTGACGCTGCCATCCTCGTTCAGGTAGACGTTGATCGTCGTGCAGAATCCGGCCATGGCCTCGTCGATGCTGTTGTCCACCACCTCGTACACGAGGTGGTGAAGGCCGTGGAAGTCCGTGCTGCCGATGTACATGCTCGGCCGCTTCCGAACCGCCTCCATGCCCTCGAGGACCTGGATCTTCTCTGCATCATATGCACTATCTTCCATGAGATTGCAACCCCTATCGCAACGGCTCAAACATCGACCTTTTTCCGCCGCACCCCATCCCAGTTTTCGGCGCTTTTTTCGATGCGCAAGTTCATTAACGGAGAGCGCATATTTAAATGCTTTCCGAATACTATCTGGCTGCCTGCAAAAACCCCCCTCCGTTTCCACTGCAGAATATCGTCGATTTATGACCTCGATTTCCAGGGGAAATATCGGCGAGTGACGAACGGGCCCGGAAGGGGGTCCGACATGCTCTCTCCGACGCCTGCAGCTGACCGCGGCGCCCCGACAAATGGCTGCCGACTTCGAAACGGGCTGGCCAGCTCTGGGCCTTCGTCCAGTGAGGCGGGGCAATCAAAGGCTTTATACCGCAGCCGCGTTTAGTAGCCATGATACTGGATGAAAGCCAGGAAAGGCGCGTCTTTTCCACAGGAAATGAAGGGGATTTCGAAGAAAGAAGGAATAGAGCCAGGCAGGTTAGCGCGGCTCTTCAAGGAAGGGAAAGTCGTAATTCCTTCGAACCCAGCGCACAGGGGGCTGGTTCCCTGCGCAATCGGTGAGGGGCTCAGAGTCAAGGTCAATGCGAACATAGGAACCTCGATGGACTATGTGGACCTCGCTCAGGAACTCGAGAAGGCCAGGGTCGCGATCAGGTACGGAGCTGATGCCATCATGGACCTGAGCACAGGGGGAGACCTCAGGCGGATAAGGAGGAGGATAGTCTCGGCTAGCTCGGTACCCGTGGGCACCGTCCCCATCTACGAGGCCGTGTGCAGGTCCTCTCGGAAGGGCGGGCTGGGGCGTATGACGGCCGATGACCTCTTCAGGACAATCGAGAGGCACGCCCAGGACGGCATCGACTTCATGACCGTCCACTGCGGTGTGACGAAGGCCACCACCGACTCCCTGAAGAAGCACAAGAGGGTGACAGGTGTCGTGTCCAGGGGCGGTGCGCTGCTCATCGCCTGGATGCACGAGAACGGCCTTGAGAACCCTCTCTACGAGGACTTCGACCATCTTCTGGACTTGGCCAGAGAGCACGAGTTCGCACTCAGCTTGGGCGACGGGCTGAGACCTGGATCGATCACCGATGCCTCGGATGTGCCCCAGGTGCACGAACTCCTGGTCCTTGGAAAGCTCGTCGAAAGGGCGAGAGCGGCCGGCGTGCAGGCGATGGTCGAGGGGCCGGGGCACATCCCCCTGAACGAGATAGAGGCGAACGTCAGGCTCGAGAAAGCGGTCTGCAAGGGCGCCCCGTTCTATGTGCTCGGGCCGCTCGTGAGCGATGTCGGAGCTGGTTATGACCACATCACGGGGGCGATAGGAGGCGCCCTCGCAGCATACTTCGGGGCAGACTTCCTGTGCTACGTCACCCCTTCTGAGCATCTCTCCCTGCCGACGGTGGAGGACGTCAGGGAGGGAGTTGTGGCGAGCAGGATTGCCGCGCACGCGGCCGATGTGGCCCGCGGGAGGTGTTCCGAGTGGGACAGAGAGATGTCTGTCGCCAGGAAGGCTTTCGACTGGGAGCGCATGTTCGAACTTTCCGTGGACCCCGATCGAGCGAGGACGCTTCATGTCAGGCGGATGTCCAGAAGCCCCAAGGTGTGCTCCATGTGCGGCGAGCTGTGCGCGATGAAGGTCGTGGACAGGATCCTGAAAGGCTAGACCCTAAAGGAAGAGGCCCATCGGCAGCCTCATGACCATGCCAGCGAAGACGTAGACCACGCCTGCCGCTATCGCAGAGAGTGTTGCTGTCAGGACCCCCTCTCCTGAAGATATGTCGTTTGCCACGCTGATCGCCTTGCTCACCACCCACAGCAACCAGGCGAGGCCAAAGAAGGCCACAAGAATGAGTACGAGCCCCGCGGCAATGGCCTGGTCCAGTTCCGCGTCCGACCAGCCATGGACGTCCGTGAGGTCGAGGCCCTGGAAACCCGTGGTGAATATGGACAGGAGCACGATGCTGAGCAGGACGTAGGCGGGATAGGTATAACCTATCAGCGTGATCGTCGCGCTCCTCTCCCCCCTGCCGCCGAAGACGCCCTTGGCGACCGCCGCCGCTACGACGCCGAAGACCAGAAAGGCCAGCAGAGACACGGCCCAGCTGACGAAGCCTCCGACTGCAATCGTGAGCGCATCTCCGGTCGAGTACCCGAGAACCTCACCCATGTCCGCGGTGACGAGGATGCTGACAATAGCCGACAGTATCGAGAACACGATCGCGATCGCCAGCGCGCGTTGCAGGTTGGTGGTGAGATAGAGGTTGGTGAAGGCCTTGGTCGGCGCGTAGGCGATCCTCACCAGGTCCGCGAAGTCGAGCCTCGGGGCGTGCTTCGGCTGCATGTACAGCCCCGGGTAGTGCGTCACGTGCACATGGGGGTGGGTCGGGTATGCGAAGTCCTTCGGAGGGAGCTGGACGACGTAATCCCTCGGAAGCGGAACAGTGATGGTTGCCCCGCACTTGTCGCACATGGCCCCGCCCATGCCGTCAGGAAGGATCTGCACATAGCCCGCATGGCTGTTCCCGCACGAAGGGCATTTGATGTCATGCAGGTAGACGACCCGCTCGTCCGCCATGGAAAGACCGATGGAGTCCGGGGAATAAGAGTGTTGCTGATTCCTGCGACCATGAGAAACGTGGAGCCACTGGAGGGTTTTGAACCCCCGGCCTGCGGTTTACGAAACCGCCGCTCTCTAGCGGCGCCTGCGGAGCGCGAGGCGCAACCGCTGAGCTACAGTGGCATGTGGCTTGTTGGGTAGATTGTCTTCCTAGTTAATGCTTTTCACACGGTGCATTGCTGTGGCGCCGTATCCAGACGCGGTGACGATGCGAGAGGGTTTTTAAGCAATCGACATCATTTATCCACGGGACGCCCAAATGGTCACAGACCTCCGAATTCCCGAAGGTATCATCGTCAGGACAGCCAAGGGGGGGCAGGAATCGCTCAGGGGCATCCTGGCCGATCTGAAGCAGTACAACTTCACGGGTTACGTCCGCGTGGTCCTGCAGAAGGAGATAATGAACTCCATAGGCTACCTGGTCGTCGAGCAGGGCGTGCCCATGATGGCGGTGTACGAGTTCGAGAAGTCGAAGCCCAGGGAGCTGAGGAGGATTTACACGGGAGAGAAATCACTCAGGTTCATCCTGGAGGACTCACAGGACAAATCCTCGACAATCGAGTTGCATAGCAGGGTCCCCACCGAGGAGTTCGAGAGACGGTTCCCAGACGCGAGGATTTCCGATACCACTCCTCCTGCGCCGAGCGCTATCAGGGAAGTCGCTGAGGAGGCCGAGGAGCCCGCGGACAAGGTGGATGCCCAGAGAGAGATCATCGAGCTGTGGAGAAGAAAGGGCTTCAAAGTGGACACTCTGGAAGGGGCCCTTGGCAGGGGGGCGGACGCTCTCGCCAAGGAACTCGGATCCTTCGAGCTCGACGCCCAGAAGCTGAAGCAGTTCGAGGTCGTGCTCAACAACTTCCCTGTTATGGGCCACGAGGACGAGATACAAGAGATCAGATCCAAACTCAACGACAGGACGAGGATAGCGGAGATAGAATCTGACATCGAGTTCCTCCAGGAGAAGATACGTCGCAGGATCCAGAAGAGGAAGGTGGAGGAGGAATCGATCAAGCAGGAGATGGAGAAGAAGAAGAGGGAGGAGCGGACGGCCGATGTGTATGACCTGATACTCCGCTACCAGGCCTCTCCTGAGGAGAGCGAGGAGCGCAATTGCCCCAGATGCGGGGAACCCGTGGGCGACGACGGAAGATGTCCGAGGTGCAGCGCGGAAGAGGCGGCCCCGACGCCGAGCTACTCTAAGCCACTCCCGGAGGGGATGAGGTTCGAGAACTTCGTAGTCGGGCCCGGCTCGAAGTTCCCCGTGGCCTCGGCCGTGGCTGTCGCCGAGAATCCCAGCAGGGCCTACAACCCGCTCCTGATCTTCGGCGGCTCTGGACTGGGAAAGACGCACCTTCTGTCCGCGATCGGCCATCAAATGAAGGAGAAGAACAAGGGCGCGAAGGTCGCCTATGTGCCTGCGGACAGGTTCGTGGAGGCCGTCGGCAGCGCAAAGGACGGGACGCTAAAGCGCAAGATCAGGGAGGACCTCAAGCGCGTCGACCTCCTGCTGGTCGACGACATGCAATTCCTGGCAGCGAGCGGAGCTGCCCAGCTGGAGATGGCCCACATCATCGATTACCTCATCGACTCGAAGAGGCAGGTCGTTTTCGCCAGTGACAGGCTTCCTGCGCAGATCCCTGGACTGAGCGACAGACTGAACTCCAGGATACTGATGGGGCTCACGACCGACCTTCAGCCTCCTGACATGGACACGAGGATCAGGATAATCGAGCTGAAAGCGCGGGAGAAGAACCTCAAGCTGAGCAAGGATATCATCGGCTACATCGCGGATCGCGTCACGACCAGCGTGAGGGAGCTGGAGAGCGCCTTGACCAAGATCATCGCCTTCTCGTCAATAATGAAACTGGAGGTGGACCTGAACCTCGTCTCTGACATCCTGAAGCCTCTGGCACCGGTGCAGGAGACCCGCAAGGAAATCATGAAGGACGTCAAGGCCGTGCCCGGGCACTGCTATCTAATCGAGGAGGAGAGGCCCATGTACAGCAACGTCCTCCTCTCAAGGAAGATGGACGAGGGGGTCGCAGGGCTCGTCATAACCAGGATGAACCCGAAGCGGATAAGGGACGAGTTCAAGGTGCCGCCAGAGATACTCTGGCTCACCGACAAGGAGAGCGTCCAGGAGAAGACCGTGCCCCCGTCCCTCGAGATGCTCATACATGTCATCCAGGAATTCATGGCTTCGGAGGAGAAGTCCATGGTCATCCTCGACGGCATCCAGTACCTCGTGAGCAGCACCAACTTCGAGTCGACCCTCAGGTTCCTCAGGAGCCTGATCGACGAGATATCGGAATCGAATGCGATCCTCGTGATATCGCTCAGCCCGGAGACGATGAAGCCCCAGGAGGTCTCGATTCTCGAAAGAGAGATGGAGGTTCTGAACCTCACATAACAAGGCGAACCTCATGCCGGCTTCTTCATCATCGTCTTGAACTCGCGCATCTCCCTTATGGCCTGGGAGTAGTCGCCCGACTTCATCAGGCTGGTGGCGGATTTGAGCGCTGTCAGCATCGGCGTGATGTTGACGCCCTTGACCTTTGCTTCGAGCAGGTCCTCCCTCGCCTTGACCATCTCCTCGTTCATCCTGGCCGGGATCGACCTGTATAGGCTCTCGTTGATGCTCTTGAGATGCGTGTCGAGCCTGTCGAAGTCCTTCGCCTCGAAGGCCTTGTTCGCCTCCACGAGAAGTCTCCTGGCGTCCTTAGTGTCGACCAGGAACATCTCGCAATCCGCTATGAACTGCTTCGCACCGGCAGTCTTCTTCCTGGCTTCGTTGTACCTGCCAGTTATGGGCACTAGTTCCTTCTCCACCTTGTCCACATAGACGAAGGCCGCTTCGATGTCCTTGGCAACCCTGGCCCGCGCCAGCTCCTGCATATAGGTCGCCGCCCTTGAGATGTCTCCGCCGAACTCGCGGGCCACCTTCATGTCCTCGTTCAACCGGCCGATCGTCTGACCCAGGTGGCCGTCGATCCTCTCCATCAGGACGGCTTTCGATTTCTGGACCAGTTCTATCGCCTTCTCGAGCTGCCGTTCGCGTCCGGCGACGGCGGCCTCGTCAATGATCTCCCTGCTCTCGCCGATGGTCACATCGCGTTCCCTCGCGAGCGCGAGGAGTGGCTTCATCTCCGTGACCATCCGGGCGAGTTCCTTGCCCTTGTCCTTGACAGGAGGCGCACCGGGCGCAGCAGGTGCTGGGGCGACCGGCCTCTGTTGCACTGCCGGTACCTCACGAGGTTCGAAGACCGGTCTGACCGCAGATGGCGCCGGCTTCTTCGAGATCGCCGCTCCCTCGGGTCTCGGAGCGGGTGTTGGCTCTGGCCCCGCCTCAGGTTCCGGCTCGACAGGCTTCTCCTTCCTTCCGAACCTCAGCTTGCCAAACAGGCCCCTCACAGAAGATGGCTTCTCCTCGACGGGTTCGGGCTCCTTCTGCTTCGCCTGCGGAGTGACCTCCTCGACAGGCGGAGATATCGGCTTCCTCGCAGGTGCGCGTGCCTGGACCGGTTCAGGTGAGGGTTCTGGGGCGACCTCGGAATCCGGCTCCACGAAAATAGCGCCGCAGCCGGGGCATGATTCGGCGTCGACGTTGACCAGCGTGTTGCAGGCAGGGCACTGGAACATGTCCGCGCCCTCCTCTGCGAAAAGCACCCCGCACTTTGGGCAGGAGCCCGCTGTGGTCTCGACATGAGTCCCGCACTGCGGGCACTCGAAGTACTCCACAGGCGCGGCGACGGGCGCGGGCTCCTTGACTGGCTCTGGCTCCTTCACAGGCTCGGGCTCGGCCGCCACGGGCTCGGCGACGGGAGGCGCGATGGGCTGAGGGGTCGGTTCAGGAACTTCTCTCACAATGCGCGGTGCGGGAGCTGGCGCCGGCTTCGACAGGACCTCCTCGACCTTGGCATGGATAGACGGTTTCTCCGCAGCTGAGGGGGGAGGTTCCGGCGTTCTCGTGGATGCCTCTACATCCAAGTCGAATATCGATAGGTCGGTCCCGCAGAACCCGCATTTTCTCGAGCCGGGCTGAAGCGGAGAATCGCATATCGGGCAGATCTTCCCCCCGCTTGAATCTGGCAACTGGAAGGGCCTCCTTTCACTATCAGAGCCAGCTTACGATATGCCTGGATAAATAGTTAATCATTTTGATTTCGCTTCCTGATAACTGTCGCGGCCGGGCCCCCGAGGGCTGACTGGCCGTGAAGAGAAACATATTTCCACCTGTGCGTTGTTGCTTGTGGGTCGGAGGATGTAATGGAGCTGAGAACCGTCAAGGTCGACTTTCCCGAGAACGCCAATATCATAATCGGCCAGACCCACTTCATCAAGACCACGGAGGACCTCTATGAGGCGATCGTTGGCACCGTCCCGCAGGCCAAGTTCGGAATCGCTTTCTGCGAGGCTTCGGGCCCGTGCCTGGTCAGGGTAGAGGGGAACGATGATATGCTTAAGAAGGTCGCAGAGGAGAATGCGGTCAGGATAGGAGCCGGGCACACCTTCATCGTAGTCCTCGAGAACGCCTACCCGATCAACGTCCTGAACAGGATCAAGGATGTGCAGGAGGTGTGCGGCATCTTCTGCGCGACAGCGAATCCGGTCGAAGTGATCGTGGCAGAGAACGAGAGGGGCAGAGGCGTCCTTGGGGTCATCGACGGGGAGAAGCCGAAGGGAGTCGAGACCATGAAGGACGCGGAGGACAGGAAGGCGTTCCTTCGGAAGATAGGCTATAAGAGATAGGCCTCGGAGTTGCTCTTTGAGATGTCCTACGAGGTGCGGATATCCCCTCTTGACCTGAACCAGACGCTTTCGTGCGGCCAGACCTTCAGATGGCGCCAGAGAGATGATTCTTGGGAGGGGGTCCTCGACCATCGTCTTGTGAGGATGCACCAGCGCGGGCGCGTGCTGAAGATAGAATCGACGCCCGATGACCGTAATGTCGTGACGCTTGTGGAGGAACACCTAAGAGTCCATGACGATATCGCGCTGATCCAGAGAAGACTCTCACGAGACCCGACTCTCGCGAAGGGCTTGCGGAACGTCAGAGGCCTCAGGATAGTCAAGATGGACGAATGGGAATGCCTCGTCAGCTTCGTGCTCGCGACCTACGCGAACATACCGCGCATCAGCAAGATGGTTGAGACCCTGTGCTCGAGATTCGGAGAGGAGGTCGCTGATGGCATGCACTCGTTCCCGGACATAGGACGAATGGGCCAAGTTTCCTCGAAGGAGCTTGCGTGTTGCGGGCTGGGTTACAGGGCGGAGTTCGTGAGCGCTCTGAGTTCTTCACTCACCGACCGAGACATACACAGGATGAAACAGATGCCCTTCGAGGACCTCAGAAGAGAGCTTGTAGAGCTGCCAGGGGTGGGGGACAAGGTAGCCGACTGCGTTGCCTTGTTCGGGTTCGGCAGGCTCGAGGCATTTCCCATCGATGTGTGGATGGAACGCGCCCTGGCGAGGCTCTACGGTGTGAAGGGCAACTACCGAAAACTCAGGGCTTTCGCCGCTGAGAGATTCGGGGAGTACGCGGGATATGCCCAGGAATACCTCTACTACAACGAAAGGCTCTGTGCCGCCCGCGGGGCGTGCATGTTTTCTGGGAGATGAAAAACCGCCGGAAGAGACAACAGCGCCGAACATGTCGATGCGTCTGTGACGTCGCTGGTAATTAATGATGCGGGCCCATGTTCGCCCGCGACTAAAAGTCCGTCGCTCCACACGAAGGTCATCTCGTGCTCAGACCCGGGTGTGTTCTTTGGTAGAAGTCCACGATCTCCCAGTCCGAGAACCTCCTGTCATCCTTCTCGGACAATGCAGCGCCCATCTTGCGCGCATACTCTGCGATGATCTTCTCACATGCGGGATCTCCCTGGATATCGGTGAACTCGGCCTTCCCTCCGCTGGTCCTCTTCTCGAACGAGCCGACCAGAGTGATGCCTCTGAATATCGCGTACCTACCAGTCTCCGGGAGGAGATCCCTGCAGCAAGCCCTGAGGTACTGCACGAGGTTGTCCGACGGAGCGATGACCACCGTGGCCGAGAACTCGGCCTTCCCCAGCTCCGCGAAGGCGGCCTTGGTCGCCCAGTGGAGGGCCCCGGAGCCCCTGAGCATGAATCCCTTCACGAGATACCCTTCGTCCTCCAGCCTCCGCAGCGTGCGCCGTACCTGCCGCATCGGTATCTCATGGCTCAGCATGCTTGCGAGCCCCTCCGCGCTCATCACGCCATAGACATCGAACATGCGCCTGATCGCGATCGTCCACGCGTCTGCCCGGGATAGCCTCGAGCGCTTCGAGGTGACATAGCACAGGTTGCCGTCGAGGTACACCCGGGACGAAGCATACAGCTTCCTGAGTATCTCGAGCGTGCTCTCCCTGCCCAAGGGCGACAGGTCCACGAGCCTGTCGCGCCTGACTGGCCGCTGGTCTCTGATTATGCGCATGATGAGCTTCTCGTCCTTGTCCAGCCCCTCCAGACGGGCAGACCTGCAGATGGCGGCGGCTTCAGGCGTGCAGAAGCCGACCTTGTCCGGTATCAGACGGCCCCTCAACACGACCCCCTTCTTGTGCAGCTTCTGCAGGTTCTCGAACCTCGCGGCCCTGATGAACGCCTCGCTGCTCTGCCTCAGACCTCCATAACGCTCCAGTGCAGCCACTGTGTCTTTGAGCTTCGTTCGTTCATCGAGGTTCTGCAGAGAGAACACCAGGCTCAGTATCTCGGACATCTCGAAGCATTCTGTCACCAGCCTGCCCTTGACGAGCATTCCGTTCGATTCCTCGAACCCCCGCTTCAGGAACTCGGTCTTGACCTCGGCCGGGAGCGAAGGTACCTCGGTTCCGAACACGCTCGTCACTCGCAGGATCTCCACTCCTAGGGAGTTGTAGAAGGGCATCATCGCATCCAAAGCCTCGATGAGCGCGCCGAGCATCCCGGGCTCGTCGAGAAGCACGTCTCTGACCTCCACCGAACCCGCGAGCAGCCACTTCTCGACCATGCCCACTATGCGACCATGCCTCACAAGAGGGAATATCCAGCCTTCTCCGAAGCGGGACGTTATCTCCGTCCATTTGTCACTGAGATACGAATCGTACAGAGACAGAATCCGGAGGCCGGCGAAGGACGGCGGCGTCTCGTCGAGGGCCTTTACCTCCCCCGGCATGAGGAACATCTCCGTCTGTTCCAACCCGACGCTGATCCGCTTCGCACCTATGGAATCGAGCATCGGCCTCACCTCTTCAGGCTCGACATCGAGGTACGCTGCGGCCTGCACGAGCGTGACCGGGCCGAAACCTCTTACGTACCGTCTCAACACCTTCTCGAAGGCGCCCTCAGGCTCGGACTCGATGTCGCATATCCTATACACGTTCCTGGAGCTCCACGATTCGGCTTGGTCGTACTCCCTGAGCAGGTAGCCCTTCCTGTCCAGGGAATCGAAGTGTTCCCTCATGATGTGTGGGGGGAGGCCGGCTGCTTCCTGTATCTCCTGGTACGTACCAGAACCGATGCGCTGGACTGCTCTGAGTATCTCGGCCTCGTACTTATCCAGGTGCTCGCGCCTATAGGCCGCCAAATAGCTCGGTGCGTCCTCCGCGAGCACATATCTCAGCCTTCCTCTGACGAATCTTCCGAGGAGTATGTCGCCCCTGCTGCGCATCTCCCCGAACACCTCCATATCGAAGCCCTCGACCCGCTGGAAGATGTCGTATATCATCCCGGCCTCTCCGAACTTGTCGAAGAACTCGCGCACAGAGGCGACCTTCGCGAACTGTTTGGCCTCGCTGTATGCTCTTACGGTCTCTCTGTCGAATACGGGGGTGCCTTTGGATTTCAGGTGCAGGTAGTCCTTCGCGAGCATGAACTGCTGTTGTTCGCCGACCACGAACCGACCGGCCACGACGACCTCATCCCGGACAAGACACCCGAGGGCGTCCTCAGCATCATGTTCAGCCAGTCCGACCTCGTATGCGAGGTCCTCCAGAGTTATCGGCGCGTGGTAGGCGATGTGCCTCCCCAAGGAGAGCTGCAGACTGTCCTCGCGTGGCAATGATGTCAGCGGTGCGACGGAATAAAGGAACTGGTCGCCCCTGACCTCGGACCTGTAAAGCTCGTTGGCCGTCTCGAGCCGCCTCAACGCCTCCCTCACGGCTTCCCTGTCAGCCCTGAGAGAAGCAGTTAGCTCGGAGAATGTTCTCGGATGCGCGGAGACGAGATCGATGACGCGCTTCTCGAGAGGAGTATGGTCTATCCGCCTCCTGTGAAGACAGACATACATCGGGTGGTCCTCGGAGGCCACATAGACATCCTCCCCAATCCAAACGGACCTCGCCCTGTCCTCCTTCAGAAGTTCACTGGCCCAGTGTCTGAGAGTCTCAAATGGTACTTCGGAGCGGACGAATATGCTCTCGCCCTTCTCCCTGAACAGGTTCATCGGGCCCACAGCGCGGAGAGCCATCACGATGTCCTCCTTCGTCCTGATCCTCGGGAACTTGGCCTCGAAATACCGCTCCACGTCGTCCGCGTCGAACTGGTATTCGCCAACAGCCCCATCGCCGAGGGCCCTTGCCAGGACCTTCCTGTGGAGCTCTCGGAGCAGCATGCTCCTGTCTTCCATTAGGACTATGTCCGAGATGCCGACAAGTATCACGTTGTGCGCGAACGGGGACGGGACTCCCGAGAAGGGGAGGTAGTCCAGCTGCCTCTCGCCGCTCTCTATGCTCCTCAGCACTTCCTCGGCGTTTTCCAGGTCCATGACCTCTGTCAGGATCTCCTCGTAGGTCTCTGACATGACGGGGAAGTCCTCGATCTCGTGAAGGGCGTCCAAGAGCCTGCTGGACCTGAGCTGCTGGCGGGCGACGGACAGCTCCCTGCCCTTGTAGTTCCTGAGGACCATGAAGCTCCTGGTGGCGACGTGCCTGAACCGCTGCTGAAACAGCTCGGAGCCCCGGACTGCGCCCCTGAGGGTGTCCTCGAGGCTGCCGGAGCTGAGCATGGTACCCAGGTCCTCAAGCGCGAATCCCTTCGGCGCGGTGAGCATGAAGCTGTCGTCCGTGACCGAGACCGTGACGTTCGCCCTCATTCGCTCGGACAGTCGAGAGGCGTAGGCCCTGCTGAGAGCATCGTTCACCCTGCGGCCGAACGGGAAGTGGAAGATGGCGCTCCTGTTCCCCGAGGCGTCGACGTAGCCCTCGATCAGCAGTCGGGTGTCCGTGGGGATCTTTGCCATCAGCTTCTGCTCCTTGAAGTAATTGACAATGGTGGTCGCCGACCCCTCGTCGACTCCGAACTCGGTCATCAGCCAGGAGACTATTTCCGGCTCTGGCAACTTATCGAGCCGCGCTTCCATCTCCCTCCTGAACCGAGCCACCATGACCGAAAGATCGAAGCTTCTGGGGAGCATCTCCCCCGTCCACGAGGGGACCGTGGGCTTCCTTCCGCTGGCGCTCTTGACAAAGGCCTTGGTGCCCTTCGACTTCAGGAACTCGTAGCTCCTTCCCCCGAGGACGAATATGTCGCCCTGAGACAGCCGCTCGACGAACTTCTCAGAGAGCGAGCCGACCGGGGACCCCCGCTCGGAATACACTGTGTAGTCGCTCTCCTCAGGTATGGTGCCCTGGTTGAGATAGAATATCATCCTCGAGCCGCGCTTCTTCCCGAATGTCCGGGAACCTTCATCGTACCACAGCTTGGAATAGACACCTTCGAAAGCGTCCTTCGCCCCGAGATACCTGAGCACGCTCTCGAACTGGGATCTGCTCAGGTTCCGATAGCAGTAGGACCGTTTGACGAGCTCGTATGCCTCGTCCACCCCCCACTTGCGCTCGATCGACATCCCCACGAGCACCTGGGCCAGCACATCTAGGGAGTTCGAAGGTATGGTGACCCTGTCGATCGCCTTCCTGTGGGCAGCCCTGCACAGGACGGCGCACTCGATCAGGTCGTCCGGCTCGAAGACCACGATGCGCCCCTTGGAGGTGCCACCGTACTGGTGTCCTGCGCGACCTATCCTCTGCAGGCCCTTGGCGACCGACTTGGGCGAACCTATCTGAACGACGAGGTCGATTGAGCCTATGTCTATGCCCAACTCGAGCGAGGTTGACGATACAACGGCCTTAAGAAGACCGTTCCTCAGGTCCCCTTCGACGTCCATCCGCGTCTCCCTGCTGAGGCTCCCGTGGTGCGTGCCAACGTCCTCGAGCCCGCGCTCCTTCAGCTTGTAGACCACGCTCTCCGCGCCGCTCCTTGTGTTGGTGAACACGAGCGTTGTCCTGTGCTCTCCGATCATGCCCTTCAGCATGTCGTACATCTTCGAGTTCACGACCTCGAAGGACAGTGCGGTCATGTCCTTGGCTGGACAGAGCACCCGCAGATCGAGATCGCGCTGGGCGAAGACCTCCACGATGCTGACTTCCCTCGACGTGCCGTCCCTGAGACCGACGAGGTACTCCGCAACCTCTTCGAGCGGCGCGACTGTTGCCGAGAGCCCGATCCGGACGAATTCGCGCGGGCAGAAACTCTGCAGCCTCTCCACTGCAATCGACAGAGCGACCCCACGCTTCGAATCGCAGACCTCGTGCACTTCGTCGATGATGACGTAGTCGACGCCTGCGAACTTCTTGCTGAAGACCGGGGTCGAGAGCACCAGGGCCAGGGACTCGGGTGTCGTTATGAAGATATGAGGCGGTGTGCGGGTCTGCCTCTGCCTCTCGCTCTGCAGCGTATCGCCGGTTCTGACGGCGACCCTGACCTCAGGAGGGGATAGCCCACGGGCTCTGAACACATCGGATATCTCCGCCAAAGGCTTGAGAAGGTTCTCGTTGATATCGTTGGCCAAGGCCTTCAGAGGGGAGACGTACACCGCGTAGATCCTGTCCTCGAGCTTGCCCTCCCCTGCGAGGAGTATCAGCTCGTTCAATATGGATAAGAAGGCGGTCAGAGTCTTCCCTGAGCCCGTGGGGGAAGAGACGAGCACGTTCTTATTGGCGTGGATCAGGGGAACGGCCATTGCCTGGGCTTCGGTGACCTCGCCGAACTTGTCCCTGAACCACCCTGAGACCACCGGGTGCATGAGGGAGAGTACCTCGTCCGTGGACGCTCTTCTATCAACCTTTGTCATCATCGGAACTGACCGTCGAACCTGCTTCGTTATTCTGTGAGCGTATTAATACGTTTTCAGCAGGTCAGTCGAAAATCGGTCGAACGGGAAACGTATTTATGGGCACGAGGTAATGATGAGCAAAAGCGGATGACCAATGGCCAGACTAATCAAATCGACTGGGCTGTTTGCGGTTCTGACGGTTCTGCTGTTCGCGCTTTCTATTGTCCCGTGGATGCCTGATGACGGCGATTCGGCCAGCGAAGGCCTTCCTACGAACATCTTCCAGACGACGGGAACGGGAACCATCAATGTGACTGCGAAGGACGAGATCGGCCGGCCGCTTCAGGGTGTGAAGCTGACGCTCGTTGGCTTCGGGTCGCCGATTTACACGGACGGCAACGGGTCGGCGACTTTCCATGATGTCCCTGCGAACTCCACTGGAGTGACATACCCCCTGCTCGGGAACCTGACGAAGTACGAGGACAGCGCAATCCCGGTCACCGTGGTCGAGAATGAGACTGTGGAAGTGCCAATGATCCTCGGCGGAGGCCAGATAAGCGGCGTGGTGACGGACAGTGCGGGTAGAGTCATAAACGCAAACGTCTCTGTGGCATCGCCTTTCACTTCCACGAACGTGTCTACAGGGGACGGTTCCTATGTCCTTCTGGGCCTGCCTGGGGGAGACCATTCGGTGACCGCGAGAGCCACGGGTTTCGCCCCCCTCACCAAGAGCGTGTATCTCCCCGTGGGAGGTGTGAGGACGCTCAACTTCGTACTCACCTCCCTGAACGGATCCATCTCAGGCCATGTGTATCATGCGGCCCTGAGCATGCCCCTCTTCAATGCCAGCGTGTCAGTCCAGGTCGGCTCAGTCACTCTCACCGTGGCGACCGACATCGCTGGCAGCTACAACATCACCAGCATCCCAGAGGGCCTGTACACCGTGACCGCGTCCAAGCAAGGTTACAATCCCGAATCCAACTCGTCCGTCGAGGTCGAGAGAGGCAACAGAACCGAGGGCGTTGACTTCTACCTCACCGAGAAACCGACCAGGTTGTACGGTGTGGTCAGATCGGGCACGCTGCTGCTGGTAGGAGTGAACGTGTCGGTTGTGGGCACGTCCCTGTACAACATCTCTGGGCCTGACGGAAGCTACGAGTTAAGGAACCTCACGGCCGGGGAGTACACGCTGACCGCCTCTGCGGTTGGCTACCAGACCTTTACTATCACGAACATCGAGATAGCCTCTGGGGACGAGGTGCAGCAGAACATCAACATGATCGGACTCCCAGGGGGCATACTCAGAGGCAAGATATTCCTGGCCGACTCGCAGGAACCGCTCACGAACGTCCAGGTCACGATCGTCAACCTCAGGCCCCAACCGATATCGAGAGCCACCAACATCAACGGGGAGTTCGAGTTCGCCGGGCTGGCCGCGGGCAACTACACTATTCACCTCGAGAAGAGCGGCTACAGGCCCATCGAGATAAGCAAGATCCTTGTGACCGAAGGGACCCCAGTGGAACTGACCCTCGAGATGACTCCGCTACGAGAGGGCTTTGAGGGGTTCGTCTTCGGGTTCGACATGGCCCACTCGATGATGATACTCGCGCTCTTCCTCACGATAGTGATCCTCGCGGTCGCCATCTACCTCAGGGTCAGGTCATTCCAAACGCCCGAGACCGCTCCGGCGATCATCGACGAGCTGGAGGAAGAGGAGGGTGCGGGGCCCCCTGAGGAGAAGCAGGAGGACCTCGGGACCGGCGAAGCGGAGAAGGAATCCGAACGATGAGATGGGCGGGCGCACCCGCCACATCATGGTCTCACGCGAGACCGAGCTTCGCCCTTGCCTTCTTCTCGTTCTCCTTGATCTTGGCGCTCACGTCGGAGAATAGGCTGCTGCCGTGGGTGTCTATTGCGACGGTCAGCGGCCCGAAGTTCTCGCAGTTGAGTATCCATATGGCCTCTGGCATGCCGAGCTCGAACCACTCGACCCCGCTGACGCTCCTGATGCCCTTCGCGGCTAGGACGGCCGCACCCCCTGTGAACGCGAGGTACACGCAACCGTGCTTCTTCATCGCGTCCACGGTCGGCTGGGACATCCCTCCCTTGCCTATGATCGCGCCTGGTCTGAAAGTGTCGATGAACTTCGGCTCGAGCGAGTTCATCCTTGAAGATGTCGTGGGGCCGGCTGCGACCGCCACCCACTTCTCGCCCTCCTTCTTCATGATCGGCCCGCAGTGGTAGACCGCTGCGCCCTTGAACTCGACGGGCGGCTTCTTTCCCTTCTCATGGTACTCCAGGGCATGGATGTGCACCTCGTCCCTGCCCGTGTACACGACCCCGTCGATGTATACCGTCTCGCCTGCCTTCAGCGCTCGCACGTCCTGCTCGTTGAGCGGCGTCTTCAACCTCTTTGGCATCACCTTCACCCCTCGTGCGTAGGATAGGCCGTCTTCCCATCCAGATGGATCCTGACAGTCCCACGCCTGCCCGCCCAGCACTGGACGTTGACCCCGACCGGCAGGCTGGCCGTGTGGCAGTATGCGTACTCGATGTTCAGCCCGAGGCATGTGGTCTTCCCGCCCAAGCCCATGGGCCCTATCCCGAGCATGTTGATCGCCTCGAGCAACTCGGCCTCTACCTTCGCTATCTCCGGGTCCTTGTGCCTCTCGTTTATCGGGCGCAGCAGGGCCTCCTTGGCGAGCTTCATCGCAATGTCCGAGGAGCCGCCTATGCCCACGCCGAGTATCGTGGGTGGGCAGGGGTTGCTCCCCGCCCTCAGGACCGTGTTCAGTACGAACTCCTTGATGCCCTTCAGGCCCTGGCTCGGCGTGAGCATCGCGAGCTGGCTCATGTTCTCGGAGCCGGCGCCCTTTGTCATGACGGTGATCTCGATGTAGTCCTTGTCGTGCATGCGCCAGTTGATGTACGGCATCCTCTCGCCAATGTTGTCGCCCGGGTTCTTCCTTGTGATCGGGTGCACGGCGTTGGGCCTGAGCGGGACCGCCTTGGTCGCCATCCTCACGCCCTCGACTATACCCTTCCCGACATCCACCTTGCAGTCCCTCGGGACCGCGGCGTAGAATATCGTGACACCGGTGTCCTGGCACATCGGTGTGGTCGTCTTCATCGCCATGTCTATGTTGTCCACGATCGCCTTCAGCTGCATCTTCGGGACCTCGTCCGTCTCCGATGCATATGCCTTCCTTATCGCATCCTCGACGTCCTTCGGCAGCTTGACGACGGTCTTCCGCAGCAGCTCGAC
>CAZHTV010000012.1:0-15535 GCA_964535775.1 uncultured Thermoplasmata archaeon
CCTTGAGCGAAGCTGTTCGCCGAACCATTGATTAACTGGTAGAGCGGTGCTGAGCGCGGGTGATCACGTGGGGAGACTTGAGCTTCCTCTGCCGGAGCTGGGCATGTCCCTTGACGAGTCGGCGAAGGAGATGCAGACCAGGATCAGGAGCCAGGTGCCTGAGAAGTTCAGAGGATCCATATTGGTCCGCCCGTTCAGGAGAGGCGGGAATACTGGACTCGAGATATCTTATGACGACAAGGCTGAGAACATCGTGTACTCGGCGATAGAGTATCCGAAGGACTCGGGAACTACTGAGACCGTGGAGCCGAAGAGATAGGATCCGTTGAGACATCGCTTCTACTTCTTCTTGTGTATAGGGCAGGGCCTGCCGAGCCTGCAGTACCTGCACTTCTCCTCAGGGACGGGCATTATGGGCTTCACCATGCGCCCGTACTTGCGCCTGGGCATCCTGTGTCCAAGTGGAGAATGCACTGACATGAAATAAAGCCGTTCAGGCCTCAGCGCTGCCTAGGTATCAACATGTTGAACACGCATCCCTTGGATGAGTCTCCAGGTACCAGGTCGGACACCCACATGTTGCCAGAGTACCTCTCGACTATGCCCCTGGCGGCCGCGAGGCCTATCCCGAACCCGCTGGCCAGCTCAGACCTGGAGGCCTTGGACATCCTCAGGACCGCGCCCTTGAGATGGTTCGGGATCACCTTGCTCGGCTGGGCCACCTTGACCCACCAGAACTCGATCTTCCGCTCCACCCTCACCTCAGCGGAGAGCGAGAGCTTCGTCTTCTCGCAGTGCCCAGAGAGGCCTATGCCGTAGAACAGATTGCTGAACAGGTCACCCAGCATCTCATCCGCCATGACCTTCATCGGGCCCGAGGGCAGCTTCAAAGCGACTTCTATCTCCTTGCCGCCCTGATGCCCCTTGAACTCCTTGACCGCGCTCTTGATCGCCTTCCGGAGGTCCATGCTCTTCAGGGATTTCGGAGAGCCCTCCCTGAGTCTGGAGATGGTCCTTACCATCTCCACGAGTTTCATCATGTCCTCGACCTGGTGGGCGGTCTTCTCGAGCACAACCGACACCTCACCATCCAGACCCTCCTTCTCACTGAGGGATTCGAAATAGGCCATGATGGGCGTCGCGTAGTTGGCGATGTCGTGAGTGAGCAGGTCTATGTGAAT
This sequence comes from uncultured Thermoplasmata archaeon, assembly GCA_964535775.1. GTDB lineage: Archaea > Thermoplasmatota > Thermoplasmata > UBA10834 > UBA10834 > COMBO-56-21. Next base: position 1,182 of record CAZHTV010000012.1, read on the forward strand.
CTCAATCTGCTCCCTCGCGTTCCTGAGCTCCCTCAGCAGTTTGGCGTTCTCCAGGGCGGCCGAGGCATGGTTCGCGAACATCATCGCGATGTCGACGTCGTCCTGAGTGAATATCGCGGGAGGGTACCTCAGGAGCTCGATCACGCCCAGGACATCCTTCTGCCCAAGCACTGGGACCGCCAACATGCGCGTGGTGGTCTTGGGCGTCCCGGGTATGTACTCTCCTCTCGGGTCGGCCTCGGTGTCCCATATTATCTCCGCCTTCCTCGTCTTGGACACATACCCGACGAAGCCGACATCGACTGAGAAGTCCCGGTCGGCCATGATCTCCGAGACATAGGGGCCGATGGCGTACGCGGGGTTCACGACCCTCCTGTCCCAGTCGAAAACGTAGAAGGCGAACTCGTTGCACGGGATTATCTCGGCCAGCCTGGTCGCCACTATCCTGTATATCTCCTCCGACTCGATCTCCTGCTGGAGGGCTGCGGCAGTCTCGATGAGCAGCTTCTGTGCCTTGGAGCGCACACTCAGCTGGCTGAATACGGCGTTGCTATGCAGGACCCAGGAAAGCTGCGTCGAGAGGTCCTCCATCAAGCTGACCTCGTCTGATGTGAAAGGCACGAGCCTCGAGTTGTCTCCCACGAGGAGCACGCCCGTTACCTCGTCCCCTCTGATCACAGGTGCCACGACAGAGTGCTCGAAGCTGAGCCTGCCGATGGCCTTCTTCTTTGCGCCCCTGTCCTTCGCCCCGTTATCGGTCGACCATGCCCTCCGCTGTCCGATGGCCTCCTCGGCCAAGGGGAACGAGTCGAGCAGGATGGAAGTGTCCTTGGTCAGGGCGATACCCTTGGCCGAAGACGAGAGACATGTGAGGTCCTTCAGGTGCGGGTCGTGCCTGAAGATGGCCACGAACTCCGCCTCGAAGTAGTCCATCACGCTCCTGCAGAACCGAGAGAGGTCCTGGTCCAGAGACTGCTGTGTAAGGGAGGAGCCGGGCATGCATCTGACGAGGGTGGTCCGCATCTCGCCGTACTCATCCATCATGATGACGCTTCCCTCGATGCTCCTGTCCACCATCGAGTCGATCGCCATCTTGGCGGTCAATCTGTTGACCTGCGGAAGCTCGCGCTCGACCACATGAAGCATCACGTCCTTGAGCAGGTTCTGCTTCTTCACTATGCTGCCCAACCCCATCGCGCTCGCATGCTCTCCCCTGATATGCGCCTTCAGCACCTGGTGGGCCTTACTGTCATCTGGATCGGATGCCTTGTCAATGAGTGCCTCCAGGAACCGGCTCATCCGGTCCACGCGCACCTCCTCGGACAGCTGGAGCTCAGAACCCCTGAGGTAGGCGGATTTGGAGGTGGCAGCGGCCCAGCTGTCCACTATCCCTCCGGAGTTCGCCCTGAGGACCTCGAAAATCGACTTGATGTCTTGCTGCGAGCTGGTCGATAGCGTTCTTTCCGGAATCTCGATCTCCTCCAGCTCTGTTGGGGGTCGGCACACGTCCGATTGGTTTCCGAGAATTTATCGCTTTTCCATGGGAAACGCAGGGTCTCGCGCACGGCCAGCGTGGCGGACGCCGTTTATGGACAATACATGCCCCCGGCGCAAGTAATCCTTTAGGTCGAATACCATTATAAGCGAGCTTCCGATTGGAACGTACCGGAGCAGTGTCCCACCATGGCAGCACAACATGCTTCGGTCAGGACCCTTATTCTCACGGGCAAGCAGGTCAAGAAGCTTCTCGACATGAAGGACGTCCTAGGCGCGGTCGAGGACGCATTCAGACACAAGGGCCTGGGCCGGGCGCAGATGCCGGCGAAGGTATACCTTTTCTATGAGAAGTTCGACGGCGACCTAAGGACGATGCCCTCATATGTGGAGGACATGGACGTCAGTGCGGTCAAGATTGTGAATGTTCACCCGCAGAACCAGAAGAACTACGGCATGAGGACTGTCATGGGCGTGCTCGTGCTCATCAACCCGCACACGGGAGCACCCCTGGCGTTCATGGACGCGACGCACATAACCGACATGCGGACGGGTGCCGCGAGCGGGATAGCTTCGAAGTACCTGGCGAGGCCGAACCCGAAGGTCCTCGGGATCATAGGGGCTGGAAACCAGGCAAGGACCCAGATGCTCGCGCTCATGACCCAGTACGGCCACTTCGATGAGGTCAGGCTCAACGACCTCTACCCCGAGAAGAGCAAGGCGATGGCCAGGGAGTTCAGGAGGAAGTACAAGGAGCAGGTTGGCAAGATCAAGGCGGCATCCAACCCCAAGGATTGCGTCGTAGGTGCCGACATAGTCGTCACCGCGACCGCGTCCCGGACGCCCATCATCATGGACGAGTGGGTGGGGCCTGGAACGCACATCAACTGCATCGGGGCCGATGCTCCCGGCAAACAGGAGACCGATCCCAAGATACTCAAGCGCGCGCGCGTGGTGATAGACGACTGGGAGCAGGCGTCCCACTCGGGAGAGATCAATGTCCCGCTGGCCAAGGGAGAACTGGTGAAGGAGGACGTCAACACCGAGATAGGCCACATAGTCGCCGGCCTGAAGCCGGGGAGGGAGAGCGACGATCAGATCACTGTCTTCTGTTCGACGGGGCTCGCGATACAGGACTGCCTGACGGCTAAGATCGCCTACGACGCCGCGCAGGCTCAGAAGATCGGCAGGTCGATGCAGATAGTGCTGTGAGGACCCTGAGACATTGGGCTCCTCTGGCGGGTGAGCACCCACATCACGTCTTGGGTGAGCCCTCGGCAGCTCTGTCCCACCTTTTCGGAAGGAACATATGCGTGAGCCACAGTAAGTAGACCGCGGAGATCGCGAGCGCAAGAGTGACGATGTAAAGCACCTGGCCCAAGTCGAGTGGGATCACCCAGAACACAGCGATTATCACCAAGTCACCGATTGCCCCGGCTATCCCGACAAGCCGCATGTTACGCTTTCGCTGTTCCAGGTCGCTACCGCCTCGAACGTCCTGAGACATATCGCCCGAATCGCAATCGTCCTAGATACAACTTCTGAGGGCGCCTGGCGACCGGATATCCTATTTATCCACCCTGCTATCTACGTCCGATGATCTGCCTGGGCATCGAGGGCACGGCGCACACGATCGGCATCGGCATCGTGGACCAGGACTGCGAGGTCCTGGCGAACCTCATGAAGATGATCGATGGCTCCAAGGGCGGCATACATCCCCGTGAGGCAGCCAACCACCATGCAGAGAACACAGTCCCCCTCATGCACGAAGCGGTCTCGAAGGCCGGCGTATCCTACGAGGACATCGGCCTCGTCGCGTTCTCCCAAGGCCCTGGCCTCGGGCCCTGCCTCAGGACCGCGGCCACTGCTGCCAGAGCACTCGCACTGAGCCTCGGCGTGCCGCTAGTTGGAGTCAATCACTGCGTTGCGCACCTGGAGATCGGCAGGAAAGTCACGGGCTGCAGTGATCCGACTCTGCTCTACGCCTCCGGAGGGAACACGCAGGTCATAGCTTACTCGGGCGGTCGATACCGCGTGTTCGGTGAGACTCTCGACGTAGGGATAGGCAACATGATCGACAAGTTCGGGCGAGCGGTCGGCCTGCCGTTCCCGTCCGGGCCTCACCTGGAGAAACTCGCGCGGGAGGGGAAGGAGCTAATCGACTTACCTTACAGCGTGAAGGGGATGGATGTCGCGTTCTCGGGCATACTCACGGCCGCCCTGCAGCTGCAGAAGCAGGGCAGGCGGCTCGAGGACCTCTGCTACTCGCTGCAGGAGACCTGTTTCGCGATGCTCGTCGAGGTGACTGAGAGGGCGATGGCCCACGTCGAGAAGGACGAGGTGCTGCTGGGAGGAGGCGTCGTTCAGAACGGGCGTCTCCAGGAGATGGTCAGGATCATGGCCGAGGAGAGGGGTGCGAAGATGTTCGTTCCTCCCGGGTCGCTCTGCGTCGACAATGGCGCGATGATCGCGTGGACAGGCTTGGTGATGCACGGGGCAGGCCTGACGACGAAGCTCGAAGACAGCACAGTCAGGCAGAGGTTCAGGACGGACGAAGTCGACCTTCCGTGGATGGAGAAGCAGGCTAGGGCATGACGTCGGATGGTGGTATGAAGTATAGCGAGTAGATGCGCCCCTGGGAGCGCTCCTTCGCCTCGGCATCCACTGAGCGCTTGACGTTCCCCGAGCTGATCACGCGCTCTCCTGAGACGGCTATCCACTGGTTGGGGTACTCGTTTATCAGATCCAGGTAGTTCTTCTTGAACCACAGATCGTTCCTTATGTCCTCGTCCGTCTCTATGGGTTCGCCTTGCTCCATGGACGTCACCGAATACTCGCATGCATTACGCGGTAATCAATCTGCGTCCGAACCGAGTCGGACCCAATGGTCGCAAAGGGCTCTCGACTGAGGCGGACGCCGAATCAAATGGGGCAATCTTCTTCACCTAGTTCCGCATTCAGTACAAAATGGAATGGACCACCTGGCTCGATTCCGCAAGATACTTCGCACTCTGAATGTAGGTCCTTCACTCAGGCGATTCTTCGTCAACACACTGTTCGACTCGACTTTCATGCTGCTGGGCGTGATCATGGGTTCCGCGTTCTCAGACGATCCCAACATCGAGGTCGTCGTCGGAACGATGCTCACGACGAGCCTGGCGCTCGGAATCTCGACCGGTGTGAGCGTATACGAGGCCGAGAATCTGGAGAGGGGCATTCGGATATCCCAGATCGAGAGGGCGATGATAAGGGACCTTGACGAGACCGTCCTGACCGAGAGGGACGAGATGGCAAGCCTGATCATATCGCTTGCCAACTTCGCGACCCCGCTATTGGCATGCGCCATAACCATCACTCCATTCATCCTCGTACTGCACGGAGAGCTCCTCCTAAGAACAGCGGCGTGGATCGCCATGGGGCTCGCCCTGGGCATATTGTTCGTGGTTGGTGCGATCCTTGGAAGGCTCGGAGGTAAGAACCCCTGGGTGAAGGGGTTCAGGATGCTCGGGTTCGGAATCCTGGCCTTCGTAATCGGATACCTCATCGAGGGGCTTCTGTAGTCGCACAGGTTAGCAACAATGGTGTTCGAGGTGGAGGGCGCCGCGCTGGAATGCCCCACTGCCGGACTCCGAGAATCTTACGAACAGGACCAAGCTCAATGTCAAGGTCTGGACCTGAGACATAACCATGCGCGACCAGGTCATCTCTAAGTTCATGGAGCCCTCAGGACAAGGTTCCAGGCCGAGGGCATCCAGTTCGCCTCATGAGTTGCGGTCACCTCAGCTGCAGGCCGACTATCTCGTCAACCGCCGCGAGGAACTCCGACTCCTTGTCCTCGGGCACTGTGGCACCTGCCGCCACAGAGTGGCCGCCCCCTATTCCACCGAACTTCTCGGCGGCCTTCTTCAGGGCGGCGGAAAGATCCAGCCCCTTAGAAACCAGGAATTTGGTGCCCCTGCTGGAGACCTTCGTGCTCTTCCTCACGCGGGAGAGCCCCAGGGTCGGCTTCGACTGGTCTAGGATGTATGCCATCGCGAGGCCGCACTGCGCCCCCGCGAGCGATGCGTCCTTTGCCTCGAAGTACTGTATGTGGGTCATCTGCTGCACGCCCTCGGATTCGATCGCCAGCAGCCTTTCCATGAGCTTCTTGTTATAATCGCGCCTGAGCTCGCCCCCGCGTTCGAGCGCCCTGGCATCGCCCATGCACATGGCTATCCCAAGGCCCTCGTGGTTCATCCTGCCGCACGCGTTCAGGAGGTCCGCGAGGTCGGCCGTCGTGAGGCTCATGCGGGGTATCCAGTGCACTTCGGCCACCAGCTCCTCGACGGTCTCCGGCCTGCAGCCCTGGCCCATGAGCCTCAGGGAGAGCATGGAGGTCAGCTTCCGCCTGTGGATCTCGTCCAGCCCGCCCATCGGATGGTCGGGGTTGACCTTCATGGACTCGAGGAATGCGAGCACGTTGTCCCTGCGGCCCGACAGGCCGACGAAGTACGGGTCTACCGAATCGGCGATGGCGTCGACGACCGTCGCGCCCTTGAGGTTGAGGCCCCTCTGCACCTCGATGAATCCCTTCTCCCTGCTGTAGTCCAGGACCTGCTGGTTGATGCCCTTCATTCCTCCCATGTGCTGCCTATCGCCTATCATCCCCGCGATTGCGATTGGGGAGAGGTCCCAGTTGCACGGGTCCATCATGACCGCCAGCAGGAAGCTAACAGTGGACGCGCACGACTCCGACATGCCGTCGATGCCGAAGAAGTGAGGGTTCGCCTGGACGACCTTCTTGGATTTCCTGATAGGCTTGTGGTGGTCGAGGGTTGCCAGCTTAGCCTCCAGGGTCTCGAGGGCCTCTATCTGGCCCGAGCCCATGTCCAAGAACAGGATGGCCTCGTTGCCCTCCTTCGCGAGCGACTCGACCATGTCCTGGTCGAGGCTCTTGCTTATGGTGAGATGGAACCGCTTCCTGCTCCTCGTGAGCGCCCCGACCATGATCGATGCCGCGGCGAGGCCGTCGGCATCGTAGTGGGACACCACCCTGACAGTGCCTGCGGAATTGACCACCTCAAGCGCGTGCTTGAGGCTGGTCGAGAAATCGTCCGGGAGTGCCACGCTCCCGTTCAATGGCATCACTCTACTTCCAGTGCGGCCGTCTCGAGGGAGTAGTTCCATGTCTGGGGAACGACCCCTTCCCTCTTGTAGTACTTCACGAGCCGCCTGATCTTGGATTCAAGGAGATGCCTGCCCCTCAGGTTGTGCAGGTCCTTCGGGTTCTTCCTGACATGCCCGCTCATAGCGACTGCGCGCTTCATGAGCGCCTGCAGGTCCTCTGGCAGCTCCGACTTCACGCCCTTCTCCTCCAGGATCTCCTTGATGCTCTTGCCCGTCAGAAGCCTGACATTTGGCACCGCGTGCTGGTCCCTGAGCACAAGGCCGATCTTGGCCATCGACATGCCCTCGCCCGCCAGCTTCGCAACTAGGTCACGTACCTCCTCTGGGGACTGCTGAACCCACTTGGGGCTCTCCGTCACCAAGGGCCTCTTCGATCCCGAGGAACCTCTCTTGCTCGAATGCATCCTTGACATTGCCCATCTGACTCCGTCTGGTTGTCTATCGTGGCGAGGCAGGGGCGTCTATATTCTTCCCCCTTTTAAAGGTTTCCACAATGACCTTTGCGCGCTCCAGCATGGTCTCGTACTCGACCAATGGAAAGGAGAGCTCCTTCGGGAGTTCGGAGAACTCGCGCACGTCGGCTATGTTGCTCTCCGACGGGTGGTCCGAGAGGCGACCATTGACCAGGCCCACGAACACCTTGCCCCCCTTCACATCTATCCCTATCTCGCCTATGAGCTGCAGGCTCATGCCCGTCTCCTCGAAGAACTCCCTGATCGCGGCCTGCCCGTAGGTCTCGCCTTTGAGCAGCCTCCCGCCGGGCATCTCCCAAGCGCGCGACCTGTGCTTCACCATGACGAACTTGTCACCCTCGAAGGCGATGACGTACACGAACCGCTCCAGACTCACGCCTCCACCACGAAGCACGCGTGGTCCCTGGAGTACTTCTCGAGCAGGACCATGCCCTTGATCCGGAAGCCCTTTGAGACCAGGGCCTTTCTGACATCTGAGAACACCTCCCTAGGGGGCCGGTTCACATCGATGCTCCTCGACTTGAGCATGAGCACTCCCCTCTCCGCCTCGAACGCGGCCATGTTCCTGACGAAGATGTCCACCTGGTTCCTCTGGGCGATGTCCTGGTACACGAACTCGACGCCCTCGATCATGTGCACGTACTCCTCGGGCTCGTTGGCGTCGGCGAGGAAGGGTATCATGTTCTTCCTTGTCTCGCAGACCCTCACCAGGTCCCTGAACGAGCGCTCGGAGAACTCGACGCAGTGCACCATCCCATGGACCACTATGTCACTGAAATGCGATGCAGTGGTGCCCGAGGCGGCGCCCAGGTACAGGACCTTGGTGCTCCTGTCGATGCCCATGTCCTTCGCGCCGAGGAGTATCGCAGCTGCTAGCTTCGACCTGTACGGATCCCAAACGCGATACTCTGTCCCCCCGATCTCCACGAGCTCCTCGCCGTAGACGTCCTTTCCAGGGGCGGCGTTGGCCGTGAGCAGCCTCGAGCCGTCCGTGAAAACCCCTGGCATGTCGCCGACGAGGGACAGAAGCTTCTTCTTCATAGCACATAGGCCAAGGAAGTCCGGAATAAAGAATTATACGACGAAGTCGATTGCATCGCCGATGGCCGAGGAGGAGCTGGAGAAGCAGATCAAGGCCCTCTCTGAGAAGATGGAGAACGTCGAGGAGACCATGAGCAAGGTCGCCGCGCCGTACTCCCAGCTCCTCGAGTACGTGGAGCGCTTCCAGAAGATATCGAGCAGCTACTTCAAGATGCTCGGGCTGTACCAGCGCTACGGGGCGATATCGCCCGACCTGCTCATTCCCGGCGTCAAGGACTCCATCTCGAGGGACATCGTCAAGGTCCTGTTCGAGAGGGACGGCCAGAACATATCGCAGATAACGGAGAAGCTGAAGGCCATGAGGGGCACCGCCTCCAGGAGGATAGTGAGGGAAAGGATGGCCCTACTGGCCGAGAAGGGCGTGGTCAAGCCCAAGGGGTCGTCGAGGTCCAAGGTGTACTGGCTCACCGAGGAGTACGTGGACAAGTGGTACGACCTCCTCGGGCTGGGGATGGCCAAGAGGCGTGAGGATTCAGAAGAGGACAGGCGATAGCCTCCTGTCGGCCACTTTTGCTCGCTCGGCTTATGTACACATACCCCCAATAGGTAGTTCCAAGGTGAAGGAGATGAACGACTTCATGGACGACGACAAGGACATCGACAAACTGAAGGAAGTGCTCAATGTGGTGTCCACGGAGATACCCAAGATCCTGGACGCCATCAGCAAGACGATATACAGCCCTGAGAACGCAGAGAAGCTGGGGGAGCAGACGGCCGCCTTCTACAAGAAGCTGAAGGACGCAGGGATGAGCGACGAGCAGGCCGCGAAGCTGACCGAGGCTTTCATGGCCAATTTCAGCATCGGCAAGGTCATCGAGCAGGTCATCGGCCCGCTGGGACACGGCCACGGACATAGCAGCGACGATGACGATATCGAGAAGATGGTCAAGGAGCGGATGAAGAAGAAGATCGCGAAATCGCTAGGCGATGACGATGACTGACCGGGAGGACATGCCCAAGGTCATCGCCACCATAATGTGGACGTCCCCTGGGCTGGCGCTGAGGAGCGGATTCGCATACCTCAGGATGAGGAAGAGGGCCCAGAGGAGCTCGCAGCACTTCATGGAGGGATTGATCAGGGGCGGGATGCCTCCTGAGGTCGCCCGCCAGCTCTCGGACAAGTACGCGGTCGACCTCAGCATCAAGAGGTTCATAGGCGGGCTTGGGACGTCAAGAGCAGCTACACACGAACGGCAGTCAGCAGGAAAGTAATATACACCGCGCGCCCAATACTTCGCCCGTGAAATCAGAGCTGACCAAGATAGCGAACGAGGTCTATGCGGCCTACAAGGAGCTGCCCAAGGATTTCGACGGGCACATAGAGGTCGGCAGGGGCGCGAGCGGCTCCGCGACCTCGAAGATAGACAAGTTCGCAGAGGATGCGATCCTGGCCTATCTCGACGCCCATGACGTCCGGCTCAACGTCCTCAGTGAGGAGGCGGGGTTCGTCGACAGGGGCGGCAAGAAGACGCTCGTGGTCGACCCCATAGACGGTACCCTGAACTGCACCAAGGGGATCCCGTTCTTCTCCGTGTCCCTGGCCGTGGGCAGCAGCCGCCTGGGGGACTGCGAATCCGCCCTGGTGAAGAACCTGTACACGGGCGACATCTACTACGCGAGGAGAGGTGGAGGGGCCGAGTTGAACGGCCACAGGATCGCGGTCTCGAAGTATGCAAGAGACAACTCGGTCTTCATCGTGTTCGACGGCAAGGACGTCGCATCCGAGGCCGAGAGAGTGAAGCTGATCCCCAGCAGGTTGAGGACCATGGGATGCGCCTCCCTGGAGATGTGTCTCGTGGCCCAGGGGGCGGTCGAGGCGCACTACATGAACTGCACTAACTTCGACAGGATGATCAGGATCGTGGACATAGCTGCCAGTTGCCTCATACTGAGGGAGGCTGGAGGCGAGGTCGTGGATCTCAAAGGTGACAAGCTCGATATGGCGTTCGACCTGAAGGACAGGAAGAACTTCCTGGCCTATGGCGACCCCAAGGTGAAGGAGTTGGTATTACGAGGTTCGGAGTGACAGGCACACCTCAACTGAGCAAGTTCGGGCCTGCGACGAGGAAGGTCCTTGAAGCCCTCAAGGGCGAGGACTATGTCCTCGACAGCGCGGTCGCAGATGCTCTCAAGATGAGGGGCGGTGTCCCGCTGAGGAAGATGAATGTCGACATCCTCATCACCGTCGGGGGGGACGGGACAATCCTCAGGACGCTGCAGGCGAACGATGCACCCATCATGGGCGTCAATGCGGGAGTGCTCGGGTTCCTGACGGAAGTGCAGGCAGACGAGGCAAAGCAGGCTGTCAGACGGCTCAAGACGGGCAAGTACCACATAGATGAGAGGCTGAAGCTCAAGACCGATCTCAACGGCAAGAGGTTGGCCGACGCGACCAACGAGACCGTCATACACACGGCGCACATCGCGAAGATGCGCGACTTCGCAATATCTATAGACGGCACGCGCGCGACGGAAGTGCGCGCGGACGGGATAATAGTGGCCACACCGACCGGCTCGACGTCGTACGCCATGAGCGTCGGCTCGTCCATCATAGACCCCAGGGTGGAGGCGTTCGTGATCGCGCCCATCGCGCCCTTCAGGCTCGCGGCGAGGCCTCTCGTCGTGGCGGCAAAGAGCAGAATCGCCGTGACCTTGAGGGAGCCGAAGGAGTGCATAATGGTCATCGACGGCCAGTGCGAGTTCACGATCAGAGGCGATGAGCGGCTGGTGTTCACAGCGTCCGAAAAGAAGGCGAGGTTCGTTAGCTTCAAGAGCGATTTCTACAAGAACCTCGAGGAGAAACTCATTTCCTCCGCGCCCTTCGCGGCGCAGAGGCACTGAGGAACAGCAGGGATCATGACATGACTACCAGGAAGATAGAGGCTGAGGTCATCCGATATCCCAAGCACTGGTTCGCAGTCCTCGCAGTCATCTTCGAATCCGTGCTGCTGTACCTCTTCGCAACGGTCCTGCTGGACCGCGACACGGTCCTCCGCGAGTTCTGGCTGGTCTTCTGTCCGATTGTCACCGCGCTGCTCTTCCTGTTCCTCGTACCTCCGATCATGACGAACCATCTGGCAGGTGAGAAAGCTATCAGGATCCGCATGGGACTCCTGATCAACCAATCAGTACCATATGATTGGATCAACGAGGTGAAGGAGACCTCCGTGAACCGTGGAGGCCTGAGGGTCGGGATAGGCGTGAGGCACTTCCCGATATCAAAGCTGCTGTTCGTCACCTCGGGGTTCACAAGCGTCGTGCTGCTCAAGCTGGACGAGGAACACGAATTCGGCCGGCTCCGGAAGAGGAAGGTGGAGGACATAGTCCTGAGCGTCAGCAACCTCACGCGCTTCATGGAGGTCATGCGTTCCAAGATAGGAGCCAAGGAGGGCAGCTAGAGTTGCCGCTGTTCGACTTCTCCAAGGACCCCAGGGCGCGCGTCAGGAGCATCAAGAAGCGCACCCTCAGGATGATCATGGCCGCTTCGAAGTCCCAGTACCCGGAGGAGTTCGGGGCAATGCTGAGGGCTGAGGGCGGGGTGATCAACGAGCTCATGCTACTGCCGGGGACCATATCGGGCCAGACGCACGCCATATTCCATTTCCACAACCTGCCGATAGACTTCACAGTCGTCGGGACGGTGCACTCGCATCCGTCAGGCGACTGCTACCCCTCCGACGCGGACCTCACGCTGTTCCGCAAGTACGGCTGGGTCCACATCATCTCCGCCATGCCCTTCGACATGGAGAGCTGGGCGGCCTTCGACGGCACGGGTCAGCCCATCGAACTCGAGGTCGTGGGCTAGGCGGCCTTGCCTGGACCACGCATGTTCCAGAAGAGCTGCATGAAATCGATCCAGCCCTCTCTACCAAAGGCGTAGTCCGCATAGTAGCCGGGGAGCTTGAACTCATGCTGCGGGAACTGCAGCCCGAGGCCGTTCACGAAGCCCTCGAGCGCCTGCGTATCCTGGAGCGCGATCACGGTCAGGTCGAAGTCCTCGAGCACCTGGGCGCACATGTCGCTCACCTCAGGTGAAGGTGAGCTGAGCATGAGCGTCTCCACGAAGTTCCTGAAGTCCACTATCCCGACCGCGGCTGCGCCGTACTGGAACATCGAGGTGCCCCTGGCCCTCGCAAGCGCCTGGACGAAGTCCCCCATGTCCGGATAGATGAGCGAGGTGACCTCCTGGAAGTCCGCGACCAACGTCCTCGTCATCGCGAGGTCGATCGCCGCGTGACAGTTGACGACCTCTGACATGTACGGCCTCTGGCTGAGCAGTATGTCCACCTGCTCAACGAACATGACAGCGCACTCCCTGGGCGTCATGAGCGGGTTCTCGACCAGCTCCCTGAAGATCTGGTCGTACGGATATCCCCTCCAGCCCGTGTATGTCTGGCTCGCCAGCAGGAAGTCGATCTCGAGCCCGCTGATGGCGTATTCGTAGGCCACCTCTATCTGCCCGACGAGGCACTCGTCCGCCCCCATGACGTCGATCTTGTAGCCTTCCAGGGCCTCGATGACCTCATGATGCGTAAGAGCGTCTCCCACGCCGAGCTCCGGACCGTTGTCGTCCCAGCAGATGATGTTAGGAGAGCCGTGGTCCCAGAACATGAGCACCGTGTGCTCGGCCGGTATCACCTCGAAGGTGTACTCCATGAAACTCCTGAGGGTGGCCGGGTCTCCCATGTTGGCCTCCACACCGTTGAGCGGGAAGTCCACGACCTCCTCCATCCAGCCCTCGTGTATCTTGAACAGGTTCGCTGGCGCCTTCCACCTGTCCACGAACACATAGCACACGACCTGATCTGTCGAGCCTACCGACATCAGCTCCCGAAAGTCGTCTTCCACGACCGGGACGTGGAACCTCCCCGCCTTCACATCTAGGTTGTTGTCCGCGCCTAGGTATATCAGGAACCTCCACTGCGCGGTTTGATCCGCCTCAGGCTGCATCTCCTCGGACACGGGTGTTTTCGAACCCTGCACAACGACCATGCTCATGATGAGCACGAATACCACAGAAGCCACTAGCACTCCTTGCGCCTTCATCTCCAAGACCTCCCCCGATGGCTGCCAAAGGTCAGTGCCCGTATCAACTGGACGCTATTAATGAGTAGTGAGCAGTCATCAACACTCACCCAAGAAAGGCGGACAGAATACCGCTGGCAATCACACTAGGCAAGGTAGGCCTTCTTGAGCCCCATCAATCTGTCAAATGGGCTTCTTGGCGCTTTCCCTGGCCATGATCCTTCGGATGTCGTTGCACACGATGGCCGTGCCCAGGATGGTCGCGATGGCCTCTATCCACCTGATGGTCATCGGGTCAGGTAGCCTCCCAGCACGAGTCCCTGAGATCTCAACCCAGCCTAGAGCCTCGCCCGCGGGCCCGGGTATGACCACGTCGACGTAGTCGCCCTCAACGGACTCGTCCAAAGCGCTCCGCTTGAACTCGAGCATGAACGGGCGGCTGTAGGAGTCCTTCTCGTCGCTCGTATAGGGGTTGTCCTCCGCGAGGAACAGCCTGGTGAGTCTGCTGACGGTGGTGCACTTGTATTTCTTGTCGTCCCAGAAATCCGATTCGGTGTACTGTATCCGTCTCATGGCTGCTTCGGCGTCTGATCTGAGCCCCCTCAGAACCTCATACCTGTATATACCATCCGAGGCGCTCTTTAGGCCTATGGCGACCTCGCGTATGGCGAACTGCTTCTGGATGAGTCCAGCGGCCTCCTCCATCATCCCACGGACGTTTATCTGGGCCCTGTGGAAGTTCGCAATGAGACTGCAGAGCGCCTCGATTGTCTTCGCGTTCGGCTCCCTGTGCACGGCGGTGTAATCCATCCGCAGCCTCTGGCCGACATCCCGGGGATCGACCTTGCCCCTAGGGGGCGTTCTGTCCAGTATCCTGCCCACCCTGGCATCGAGCTCCTCAGAGGCCTTCGATGTCAGGGCGGCTCTGAGTTCCTTCCCACAGCTGCGGCAGGTCTCTGCCCTTGGGGCGTTCTGTGAGCCGCATTCAGGGCATTTCACACCATTTCGCCAGCAACTAGATGGCACTTGTCCTGCTTCTGTCTTTCGGAGGAAGATGGCTGTTGAGTGATTCCTTCCACCGAGCGACCGTGGTCG
>CAZHTV010000012.1:15635-22025 GCA_964535775.1 uncultured Thermoplasmata archaeon
TCTTTCGGAGGAAGATGGCTGTTGAGTGATTCCTTCCACCGAGCGACCGTGGTCGCCGCCAAAGACACAGAACAGCTAACCGAGTCCGACAGGCCGTCTCACGAACATCAGCACAGCAATCATCGACAGAAGGCCGATCACCGGTAGCACCAGGCCGTTGCACTCCGCTATCACAAACGAGTTGTCTTCCATCAGCGGGTATTCGTCCTGCTCGTTCAAGAACGAGTAGGGTGTGTCGCCCACGCCGTTGTTGTCCGCGTCGGCGCCGAGGTAGTCGGATCAGTAGTTGCCCAGAGGGGCCGTGTGGAGCACGCCGCCCCACCAGTACTCGACAAGGGTGGAGGTGTTCCAGTAGTTGTGGTCAGAATATCCGGCTTCTAGGGGCGACGGTGCCACGAACGACCGCGCCCATCCCGACCAACGTGCCCTCGCCTATGACCGCCCCGACATCGATCGTTGCGTTGATGCCTGTCTTGACGTCGTCCCCCATGATCACCCCGAGCTTCCTCCTGCCAGAGCCGGTCCTCCTGCCGTCTATGACCACATGGACTTCTCTCTCGTCCAGGCGCAGGTTGGCCACCTTGGTCCCCGCGCCGAGGTTGCACCTCTCGCCTACGACGCTGTCACCGACATAGCTGAGGTGCGGCACCTTGGTGTCGTTCATGATGATCGAGTTCTTGACCTCGACAGCGTTGCCCACCTTGCAGCTGTCCCCTATCGATGTGCTCGGACGGATGTACGCGTTGGGGCCTATCTCGCACCTCTCGCCTATGATGACAGGGCCGACGATGTAGCTCCCTGGTAGCACGCGTGTGCCCTTGCCCACCTGTATGTTGCCTATGACAGTGGCCTTCTCCGAGAGCTCGCCCTGTATATCGGCCTCGAGGCCCTCCATCAGTATCCTGTTGGCCTCCAGGAGGTCCCAGGGCCTTGCGACGTCTATCCACTCGCCCTTGATGACATAGGCGTACAGGTGTGACTTGGCCATCATGAGCCTGAACGTATCGGTTATCTCGTACTCTCCCCTCGGGGACTTCTTGGTCTCAGCGATGGCGTCGAACACACTGGGGTCGAGGATGTACGCTCCCGCGTTGATGGTGCTCGTCTCCGGGATCTCAGGCTTTTCAGAAATGCCGGTGACGACCCCGTCCCGGACTACGATAACTCCGTAGCGCTTCGGATCATCCACCGTCGTCAGGGCCATTACGCTCCCCTTGACCTTCTTGTGATGCTCCACGAGGCCCTTGACGCTCTCCTTGGTGAGCACAACATCGCCGTAGAGGCAGAAGAACGGCGAGTCGACCATGCTCTTGACCATGCCTATCGCGTGCGCCGTCCCGAGACGCTCCTCCTGCTCCATGTACTCTATCCGCACGCCGAACCCCTTGCCGTCCCCGAAGTGCTCCCTAATCCTCTGGGCCCTCCAGCCCACGAGCATGATGATATCCTTGATGCCAGCGTCCTTGAGCGCCTCGATGTTGTGCTCCAGGAACGGCCTGCCGGCCACGGGCAGGAGGGGCTTCGGTATGTTGGCCGTCAGGGGGCGCATCCGGGTGCCCTCCCCCGCGGCGAGGATGTAGCCCTTCACTTCACGCACCTCTTGACAGACGACAACATGAGCTTCATGACCTCCGCGGCACGTTTCTCCGACCGCGCCTCCGCAAGAACCCTGATCTTCGGCTCGGTGCCCGAAGGCCTCACGAGGGCCCAGCCGTCCTCGAACTGCAGTCTGAAGCCGTCCTTGGTCAGCAGCTCCTCGCATTCCACGGCCTTGAGCTCTTTCTCGAGGCGCTCGAGTACCTTCGCTTTGTTGTTCGACCCGAACTTGACCGCATCCCTGAGGATCGGATACCTCGGGATGCTCTTCCTCAGATCCGAGAGGCGCTTCTTGCCGACCAGCTCCACCAGCCTCGCGGCTGCGAGTACGCCGTCCGGGCAGTAGGTCTGGTCGGGGAATATCCATGTGCCTGACGGCTCGCCCCCGAAGTCTGCCTTGGTTCTCTTGACCTCCTCGCTGACGAACACGTCCCCTACCCTGGTCCTCACGACCTTCGCATCGATGTAGTCGTCTATCGCCATCGACGCGTCCACGGTGACGACGACCTTCTTCTTCGCATAGCGCTTGGCGAAGAGCGCAAGGAGCTGGTCCCCGCCCAGGAACTGGCCCTTGTCGTCCACGGATACCATCCTGTCGGCATCGCCGTCGTGGGCTATGCCCAGGTCGGCCTTCATGGACACAACTGCGCTCTTGAGATCTGCCAGGTTCTCTTCGACCGGCTCCGGGGGCCTGCCCGGGAAGTGTCCGTCCGGGTTGGAGTTGAGCGAGATGACCTTGCACCCCATCCTCTGGAGCACGATGGGGGTGATGTTCGATGCGGGGCCGTTGGCGCAATCGACAACCACCTTGAGCTTCGACCTGCCGATGCCTGAGAGGATGCGCATCGCGTGGCATTCCACTGCATCCTGCATGACGTGCCGCGCACCGACCTTGTCCCACGGCTTGAGCTTGAACTTCTTAGAATCGAGCATCTTCTCGACAGCCCGAGACTGCTCGACGCTGAACCCGGATCCGTCCGGGTTCCAGAGCTTGACGCCTGCGTACTCGGGCGGGTTGTGACTCGCCGTGATCATGACCCCACAGTTCATGCACCGAGAGGCCTCCGCGAGCGTAGGAGTTGTCACGAGGCCGGCGCTGAAGACATCGCATCCAGCGGCCATGAGGCCGCTGGCAACCGCGGCCTCCACCATCGGACCCGAGGTCCTTGAGTCCATGCCGGTCACTGCCTTCCGAGCCGTCGACCCGACTGCCATGCCGATCATAGCAGCGAGCTCGGGCGTGAACTCCTGGTTCACTACGCCCCTGACTCCCGAGGAACCGAAAAGAGACATCCGAATAGACCTCTGACCCTAAGATTGCGCTGCACCATTATATTCCATTGCATCCCAGGAGGCGCAATCACTGCCCTTCTCGGTCGAACCGAATCGAGTGCTCTGGCAGTTTCCCGAAGATCCTGAAGCCCATCCTCTCGTACAGCCTTTCCCCCTCGATCGTCGAAAGGACGACCACTGACCTGAAGCCCATCGCGCGCGCATCCATGAGCGCTGCCTTCACCGCTGCGCCCCCGACTCCTCGGCTCTGCGCAGGCGGGACCGTGCCAACGGTTTGAAGGCCAGCAATCTCGTCGCTCCAGAACAGCATGGCAGCACTGACAGGTTCGTCTCGGAGATAGCCGAGGTAGAGTCGGCGAGGCAACGCAATGCCGTCCTTCGGTCTCACGGCGATGTTGAAGCACGGGTTCCTGGTCATCCATTCTGGAACCTCTCTCGGAAGGTGCCAGGACTTCGCGAGGCATTCTATCCATTGCCCGTTCTGCGTTTCGGTGGTTACTGCCTCGACCTTAACGCCTTGCGACGGGCGTGAGGACTCCTCGACCGAATCGAGATCGATGGCCATGGCTCTCAGGTCGTAGTCGCGCGGGAACCCGCGAGCCTCGAGATATGTTCCGACGTTGCTCGGCTCGGTGAGCATCCCCACATGCCAGATCAGGGGTATCCTCCGCGTCCTCAGGTCATCCATGACTGCGTCTATCGCCTCTTCGATGTCGTTGGGATCGAGCCTGCACTTCAGGACGATGTTGAAGATCTCGTTCGGCAGACCTGTTATGACTCTCGTGATCCCGTAGTCCTCCGAGAACTCGGCATGCGGATGCGCGCCCGCGCACGCCCAATAGTCGATGTAGTTCCGCTCGCAGGCGATGGAGACCTGCTCATCTGGGATTTCGTTCAGCGGCCTCCTTCCGAAAGGCTTGGATGCCATCGAAACCGGCAACATTTGGCATCGCTAAGACTCTTTCGGCGAGGACTGGCTCGCTCTGGGAACGAGGATGCTCGACTGCCTGAGAAATGAGCCAGACTAGCTGGCTCCGACGCCGCTCGGGTTGTCCCGGCAATAGCCAGATATACAGAAAAACATAGCCAGCATACGCAAATCATTAAATACTGACCAATAAGATACATCCGCTGGCCTATGCCTGGAGGGCATGGCCAGAGCAAGTCGGAGGGATGAAAAACATGGTCATGGAACCGATAAGCGTCGAGAAGGCAATGGAAATTGCCAAGAAGAAGGGCATAAAGCCAGGCCGCGTGAAGGGCACGAATGGCATTCAGTTCACGAAGGGCAGGAACTCCCGGCTCGAGGTAATCGACTGGGCCGAGTTCAAGACGACGCTCTCGAAAAGGAGACTAGCGGTCTACGAGAGCGGCGGCTGGATGAAGATAATGAAGAAGTAGGCACACGCCTACCTCTTCCCAAACCCTGGCCCAAACCCTTCTTCGATTCTCTCAAACATCTTGGGTATTTCATCTTCCTTTTCTTCTCCCATCAGGACCGATGCATCGATCAGCATCAGCAACGAAGAAGATGCGATGAATGGGCTGCCTGGGCACTTCACCCCGACCTTCGGTCTTGCCGTCAGCGTTCAGGAGTCCTCCGCCTGAGGGCGAATGCGACAAGGGCGATCATAGCGAGCACGGGCGCGAGGACCGTGCCGAACTCAGGTATTATCCCTTCCTCGAGGATGGTGATGACTTGTGTCGTCATGTCCGTCATCCCGTCCTCGTCCTCGACCTCGAGTATGACCGTGTAGTTGCCCGACACGGAGAACATACGCGTCGCGACTGGGTTGGGGGACAAGCTGGTGTCGAACTTGCCATCGCAGTCGAAATCCCACCTGTAGCCCGTTATGTTCTTCTTGGGTTCAGGGTGATACGAAGAAGTACCGTCGAACGTGATAGTCATGGTCACGTCGCCGAGGACCGGGTCGATTGTGAACTCAGCTATGGGCCCCATGGTCTTGGGGCGTAGGGTCATCAGCGGGTAGTAGTCCCTGCTGTCCGCATCTAGGACCAATGGCGTGTCGCCGAAGCCGTCTGGGCCCGGGACGTCCTGATTCGGCCCCTGCATGAGGTCTACACCCGTGTAGTTGGACCAGTAGTTCCCTCCGACAGGATAAGTCCCGTTCCAGCGGTTCTCAGGCCCGCCCCTGTCCTGTGCCAGTTGGGGCATGTTGTGTACGAAGCTGTTGTTGTATACAAGGATATCAGAGCAGCCAAGGAGGAGCGCGATACCGCCCCCGGTGTACCCGTAGCCTATCGTGTTGTTCGATATCATGTTGCGCGTGATCTCCATATCCCATGAGTTTTCCACTACCACTCCACCGAAGACTACCGTGCCGTTCACGAGGTTGTCTCTGATGGTTATCTCGTACGAGCTGCTCCATATGTTGATCCCGGTCGCGGACGCCCTCTCGATGACGTTCCCGCTTATGTCCGAGTATGACACAGCGCTGAGGTCGACACCGTACATGCAGTCGACGAACAAGTTGTTCAACACCTGCAAATTGGTCGAAGAGGAAAACGATACAGGGTATCCACAATCGGTCACGATATTCTCATTGATCACGAGTGTGTTCGCATCCGAACCACTGATGCACATCTCGTTCCAGAGGAACTCGTTGAGCATCACATTCGAATACCTCCACCTGTACGACTGGATGCCGTTCTGGCCATGGAAGTAGTTGTCGACCACGTGCACCCTGTTGGAGTTCTGGATGTTCATCGCCCAGCCAACGGCTCCGAGAAACTCGTTCCCGTGCACAGAGCCGTCATAGGACCATTGGATATCGACAGCCAGATTCGTGTCGTTTATCAGGGAGTTCTTTATCTGCCCGTTCTCGACGCTGGAGAATGATATGCCAGTGGCGGAGCCGGTGAGCGTGGCAGTGCCGTTGATGCGCACATCGACTAGTATGAAGTAAGCGGTCGTGTCGCTTATCGATATGCCCGTCCCTGAGCTCAGTATGATATGCCACCCGGAGATGATGTACGGATCTGCAGGCGCCCCCGTGCCTCCCACAACCCCATTCGCGGGCGTGAAATCGCTGTCGCTCGTGATGACTATCGGTCCCCTGACCGTGTAGGCCTCCGTCTTGGCAGGAAGGGAGGAGATGGCGAATATCATGGTCCCCGATATGAGCAGGATGCAGACGAGCAGCGCGAAGTTGGCCACCAAGAAGCTCCGGATGCGCCTGACTTGGGGCGACAGAGACGAGGGGGATTCGATCTCAGAACGGTCGAGCACGGGTTTGATGTACTTCGCACAGGCAGGGGCCTGATCCATGGAGGCTCGGAGGGGGTCCTCTGACATAATATCCAGACGGATGGAATGGGGTGTGGGGGTTATCTTCGTTTCGGATGGATTACCAGACTGGATAAGCCAATGACTCCTCTTGCTTGAGCCAAGAAGTGGATTCAGGGCATCTGAACTGGCGATGTGGCTCACTGCGTGCCGGGAGAGGTATTTATACGCGAGTCGTAATCGTCTGCCCGCCA
>CAZHTV010000013.1:0-21790 GCA_964535775.1 uncultured Thermoplasmata archaeon
AGAGCACGCAGAGCGATGCGTAGTCGGCCCTCCTCATCCTGAGCTCCGTCAGGTATGTCCTGTCGGCCCTCGCGCCGTACGCCCTCGACTGGAGGGCGAGCGCCAACGTGTCGGCCGTCTTGAGCGCTGACACGATTGTCGGGACCAGCACCGCGACGTAGTTCCTCGATCTCCTCAGGAGCCCGCCCTTCCCCAGCTCGAGGCCCCTCGCCCTCTGCGCGTCCTTGATCGACTCTATCAGGGCGCCGAAGGTGGGCAGGAATCGGAGCGAGATGGCGAGCGTGAGCCCGAAGTCGAACCGCACACCCATCTTTACGAGCGCACGCACCAGATCCCTCTGCGACGTTGTGAACATCAGGATGTACCACACCGTCGCGAGGCATCCGACCCTGAGCGCGGACACGACGCCCCTCCAGACCGCCGGCTCTGTGATCTTCACGGGGCCGAGGGACGCCAGGACGGGGGTACCAGTAGGGTCGAACAGCGGCCACAAGATGGCTATGAGGACCATGAACCGGAGGACGAACTTCAGGGCGAACATCGTCTTCGAGAGAGTCGCCCGGGACAGGTAGACGAGAAGGAATATGAACGCCAGGAGCACGAGGAGCGAGTAGGCGGTCGTCACCACGAACGCGAGAAGGCTGAGGAGGAGGACCGCCACCACCTTGATCCGCGGGTCCATCCGGTGGAGGAATGTATCGGCCTCCGTGTACAGGTCGACGAACAACGTCATCACTTCCCACCTCTGTTACGCAGCAGATGAAAGACGAACTCCTCAGGCGAGATGACGTCCTGGGGCATCCCGTGCTCCGCGAGCCTGTGGGAGAGCAGGGTGACGGCCGGCGCCTCGAGGTTGCTCTGGCGTATCAGATCAAGGTCGGAGAACGCGCCTCTGGGGTCGGAGTCGAGCGAGACGCGGCCGTTGTTGGACATCACGACCACCCTCTTCGCGTGCTCCGCAACCAGCTTCATGTCGTGCGTGATAAGTATGACCGTCTTCCCGTCCTCGTTGAAGAGCCTCAGCCTGCCCATGAGTTCGGCCGACTCCTCGGCGTCGAGGCCTGTGGTCGGTTCGTCGAGGATGAGCACCTCCGTGTCCATTGCCAGGACGGAGGCGATTGAGACCCTGCGCCTCTCACCGAGCCGCAGCGAGAGGGGCGGCGATTTCCTGAGCGGGCCCAGCTCCATCGACGCGATCGCGCTCTCCGCCTTGGCCGAGACGACCTCATCGGGGTATCCGAGGTTTGTCGGGCCGAACCTCACCTCTTCCTCGACCGTCGAGCAGAACAGCTGATGGTCCGGGTTCTGGAAGGCGTAGCCGACGATGCGCGCGAGCTCTGCGACGCGCATCTCTGAGGTCGGCCTTCCCGCGACGCGGACGATGCCGCTTGTGGGTTTCAGAAGGCCGTTGAATGTCTTCGCAAGCGTCGTCTTCCCCGAGCCGTTCCCGCCGACGATCGCCAGATACTCCCTTCTTGACACCCTCAGGTTGACGCCGTTCAGCGCCTGCACACCGTTCTCGTAGACGTACCTCACGCCCTCGACGGAGATGACATGATCCTTCGACCCAGGAACGGTCGGGACTGGGATCATCTGCCACCCACGCCCCTGCCACCCAGCACCTTCGATAGGATCGCCTCCTCGGCCTCCTGAATGGATAGAAAGGAGAACTCGGATGTGCCCAGCCGTGCGTTCAGCAGGGAGGCTATCTCCGATACCTGCGGCGGGAGGACCCCGATGCGCCTCAGCCGGGCGGGATCCCTGAGCACGAACCTCGGCGGCCCTGCCTCGACCACCTTCCCGTCATCCATCAGGACAATCCTGTCGGAGAAGGCCGCAGCCTCCTCGGCGTCTCTCTCTGCCAGCACCACAGTCATGCCGTGCTTCTGCTTGAGCTCCTTGAGCACGGAGTACAGCTCAAGCCGGCCGACAGGGTCGAGCGCATATGCCGGTTCGTCGAGGACCAGCATCTCGGGGCGCATGGAAAGTGCCGCCGCTATCGCGACTCGCTGCTTCTCCCCTCCCGAGAGGCTGAAGGGCGAACGGTCGTTGAACCCCTTCATCCTGACCAGCTCGAGCGCCCACTCGACGCGCTCCCTGATCTCCTCCCGGGGCACCGCGAGGTTCTCCGGCCCGAAGGCCACCTCCTCCTCGACGCTCATGCAGAACAGCTGGCTCTCGGGCTCCTGGAAGACCATGCCCACACTCTTCGAGAACTCGGCGACGCTACGCTCCCTGACCTCCTGCCCGAATATCCTGACGGCGCCTTCGAGCGCTCCGGGGAGGGCGTGAGGTATCAGCCCGTTGGACATGAGACAGATGGTCGACTTGCCGGAGCCGTTACGGCCAAGAAGCGTGATGAACTCGCCCTTGTCCACTGCGAGCGAGACCCCCTCGAGGGCTTTCGAGCCGGAGCCCTTGTATGTGAAACTGACGTCATTGAACTCGAGTGCGCGCATCAGAGACGCTTCCTGGAGGCGCCGCTCAATCGGGCGGTTCTCTAATAAACCTTTGTCGGAATGGCCAGCCTATGGAAGGTCCTGGGTCGTTCAAATGCGGTAGTAGACCACTTTCCGGCCCTTCACGACTATCCTGATCTTGCCGCTGGCCTTCAAGGACATAGCAGCCTTCTCAACCTGCTCACGGGGCATCCTCGAGGTGCGGATGACCTCCTTTGATGAAATGCCGTTGTCGGGGATGGCCTCGAGGAGCCGCCTCTCAGCGTCCGAGTCGTCTTTCGCTGGGCTCAGCTGTAGGGGCTTCCTCACGACCGGGGCCGGCGGGGGAACAAGGCAGTACAACTCCGCGGAGTCCTTGGCAACCCTCCTCGCACTCTCGGACGAGATGAGCCTACCGAGGGACAGCATGATCTGTTCCTCCGAGAAACCCGTCCTGCCGATGATGTCCTCGAGCGTCTTCCCGTCCTCATCCAGGAGCTCAAGCACCTTCCCGTCCACCAGGTTGTCCTCGGAGCGCCTGTCCTTGACCACCGACATCTCGTCCAGGTGGGTCCTGAGGAACTCCTTGCTGACCTCCTTGAACCTATCGATATCTGCTTCGAGGAGCTGCTCCAGTTCGCCGACGTCCAGGCCCATCTCCTTCCAGCGCTCGAGCTTGGCCTTGTACACGGCCTTCTTGAGCTCCACGGGTTTGTCCCCGACGTAGTGGGTCACCTCGTGCCTTCTCTGTGCTATGGACGCGGCCTCCGCATCGGTACGAGTGGTGACCGTGTATCTCACATTGGCGCCCCTGAGCGCGCGGTGGATGTCTTCGAGCTTGTCGAACAGCCTCACGTCTTCCGAGAGGCTGAGCTCGAAGTCGTAGTCGCCGACCAAGGGGACTGCGCCTATCCTCCTCATTCGCTCAATCACTTGCCTTGGCGACTCCCCCTCGCTGCTCAGTTCGACCCTGATGAAAGTCTTAATCATTGGTCCCTGCCCGATGACGACGATGATTGCGATGCCCCCTTTTTATTGTTTCTGATTGAGGGCTAGCTGTAACTGTCAGGCAGATGTGAGGTTAATATAGAGGGCACTCGCATGACTCGATTCGATGCCTTCTGACGACTCCGTTCGGTTCGTCAAGAACATGTTCTCAAAGCACTACAGGGAGGCGGCGCTCCAAATGCCAGACCGGTTCTCCAAGCGCGAGTTCGGATTCATGTTCTTCGACAGGCGGGGGATGGTCCGGCACACAGGGTTCCCCACAAGGGCATCGCTCAAGAAGTATCTTGCGGAGCAGGCACCCGCGCATGCTTACTACTCGTGCGCCTACTACGAGAGGCCGGACGCACCCACCATGCAGGAGAAGAATTGGCAGGGAGCAGACCTGATATTCGACCTCGACGCGGACCATGTGGAGGGCGCACAGAACCTGCCTTATGACAAGATGCTGGAGCGGGTGAAGGCAGAGGTGATCAGGCTCATTGACGATTTCCTGCTCGGGGATCTTGGGTTCGAGCCAGGAGAGATGAAGATAGTCTTCTCCGGAGGCAGGGGCTATCATGTCCACATCAGCGACCCGAAGGTGCTGAAGCTCTCCAGCCATGAGAGGCGTGAGATAGTCGATTACATCACTGGCACCGACCTGGACATGGACTGGGTCTTTCCGCCCACGCCTTTCCAGATCGGCAGGTTCAGGGGCATCCCCCTCTCGGAGAGGAAGAGAGGCATGCCCTCACGGAGGGACGGTGGCTGGAGGGCGCGCATCCGCATGGGGATAGACGGGCTGCTCGACGAGCTCGAAGGACTGCCGGAGAAAGAAGCTGCGGAGTGCCTGAAGCGGATGGTCTCGGAGTCGAAGAAGGAGATCGGTGAGAAGACCCTGGTAGGTCTCTACAGAGACCTCTTCGCAGGAAAGGCTGGGGCGAGAGGCGTCGACAGGATGCGCTCGGAGAACACCTTCGAGGTGTTCTCAGTGAAACGACATGCGGACGCGTTCGTGGAGCTCGTCGAACTGCGTGTCAAGGGCAGAATGAAGGGCGAGACCGACGAGCCCGTGACATCCGACATCAAGAGGCTGATCCGCCTGCCAAGCTCTCTGCACGGAAAGACGGGGTTCGAGGTCGTACCTCTCAAGAGGGATGAGCTCGAGGGCTTCGATCCATTCTCCGATGCTGTGCCGAAGGCTTTCGGCAAGAGAGAGGTCTCAGTCCGTCTGGAGAAACCCGTCGAGTTCCGTCTGAGAGACCATCTGTTCTCGCTCGATGCGGGCGTATCCGAGGTGCCTGAGTTCGCGGCCGTGTTCCTCACGTGCAGGCAACTGGCAACGGTGGAATCGCACTAGCAAAACTATTTATCGCAATCCGCTCATTTTTCCAGACAATGCCAGCTTCGGGCAAGATGCTAGAGGACTCCATCCGGCTCAGCAGAATACGGAGGATAAAGCAATCGCTTTATCTGGTCCAGGCCGCGACGCTTGTCATCCTCGGCATAGCGCTCATAGTTGTCTTCGGTGGTGCGACGTTCACGCCTCACGTTTACGTACCGATGGACTCGTTCCTGGCGGTCCTGATGCTTCTGTTGCTGATCATATCCCTCGAGAGCTTCTTCTTCAGGATACTCGAGATCAAGTTCGCGCGGAGTTCCAGCGCGAGGCACCTGATGGCGAAGAACTCCATGAAGAGAGCGTTCATTTCGGCCATCGTGGCAGGCGCAGTGAGTGCCATCCTCGTCGTGCCGCCGGTCCTGACGGCCATGGAGGACTCGGCTGGAAAAACTCTCGATGTGAGCCCTAACGCGCCGACTGCCTTCTACTCATCCGACGCGTTCGACCTGGTCAACTCTGTGAAGGTCGAGATTGCGACCTCGAGACAGGTGGAGGTATACCTCATGGATGACGAGGTCTTCAACCAACACTACACCGGTATTCCAACCTCCGAGTTCCTCGTGGCGATGTTCGCCTACAGGCTCAACACCGACGACTACCTCGTCGAACCCGGCACCGCGCTGGTCATCAAAGTCCCCAACCAGGGGTTCATGCGATATCACATTGTCCTGAACGACTTCGGATACGGCGTAAGTGCCAGGGCGACGATAGTTAAGGAGGTTTCGGGGACGCTGACTGGGCTCACCTCACTTCTCCTCTTGTCCTTCGTGGTAGCGAACATCGCTTGGTTTGCATACCTCATACCGATAGAGCGCAAGTACTCCTCGGGTTCGATATACAAGTAGGCTCACATCATCGAGCAGCAGACAGAACGCTTCTTAAGTGTGAAGCCCTCCGATTGGAGCTGATGAACGGTGGAAGGTGCGGGAAGCACGATGCCGTCCAGGCCCGCCGTCACGAGATCGGCTTCCGAGCGCCTGTCCAGCTTTGAGCGCATACAGCCGAGCATGACCTTCGTCCCCGGGAGCTCCTTCCTAGCACTCTTGATGACAGACATCATGGATTCGTCTGAGGGTGGAGGGACTGCCTCGTACTCGGTCCCCTTCGTGGGTATCAGAGAAATGAGCACCAGAACCTTGGGGGCGAGGCTCGCAAGCCTGGATATGGCCTTCAGCTCGCCTCTCATCTCTCCCCTGTGGATGCCTACGCAGATGTGCGGCGCAATCACCTCCGCCCCCGCCTTTTGAAGGTCCTCCACGACCCTGAGATACTCCTCTGAGGACGCCTCGAGGCCCAGGACCTCACGGACGGTCTCGTCCGAGCCATACACATCGACCGAGAAGGAATCGATACCGCTCCCCACCAGCCTCGCGATCTCTCCTGTCGACGACAGGCCGATGTGCGCGTTGATCTTCAGGTCGGTCGTCGCCTTGACCTCCTTTATTGCCTCGCAGAAGTCGGTGAACTCCACTTTGCCTGTGGGGTCGTTACCCCCGCTCAGCAGGAATCCGTTCGCACCCCGCTCGGCCAGCGCCTCTGCAATCGCCAGCAGATCCCCAGGCGTAGTCGCGGGGATCATCCCTTCGAGATACTTGCCAGCGCAGTGCTTGCAGTTGAGCGCGCATGCTCTCCCGGTCACGGAAATGGCAGGGAAGCTTCTGCCAGGGTAGAAGCACTCGACCGTACGCTGCACGTTCTGTTCTCATTGTGGCCGCTGATAATGAATGTTGTGAAGGGTGGCTTCGTGGTCCTCAGGACCTGCCAAAAGCTTTATCAGCAGCTCCCTCTCTAGGGCCGGTACTGGTCACCATGAAAGCCTTCGAAGTCAGCGGACAGTTCATGATATCACACAGGAAATGGCAGCCGTTCGCCATGGAGGTCGCAGCGGCGGATGAGAACGCCGCCAGGGAGAAGACCCTAGCACTTCTCGGGAGCAGGCACAAGGTCAAGAGGAAGTTTGTGCAAATTGGGGGCGTGAAGGGTCTCAAGCCTGATGAGGTCACTGACCACCTTGTGAAGCACCTGCTGGGGGCGAACAAGTAATGCCGGCCGTGGACGAGAGACAGCTGAGGGAGGACTACGACACACTGGAGGCCGCAAAGGCGCAGTTGGAGGGCTTGGCCAAGCAGCAGCAGCTGATACAGCTCGCCGTGGAGGAGCATGTGAGGGCGCGGGAGACGATCAAGCAGATGGCCAGCAGGGAGCCTGGGGAGGAGATGCTCGTACCAATCGGAGCAGACTCCTACATACATGCCAGGATATCGCAAGACCGGGATGCCGTGGTAGGCGTCGGCTCGGGCGTCTCGGTCAAGCGGACCGCGAAGGATGCGGAGGACATCCTCGACTCTAAGATAGACGAGCTGTCGCGAGCCTTCAAATCGATAACGGATAGAGCGGCTCAGACGGAGGCCGCAATCCAGGAACTCACCGAGAAGGTCCAGGCCCAGATAGAGGCGCTGCAGTCCGACGGTGGCTCCGAGCGGCCCTGAGGTCGGGACATGTTCAAGGGGCTCATAGACAAGTTCTCGAAGGCCTCAAAGGAGGCCAAGGCCAAGTCCGTCGAAGACATCTCGGAGGTAATCGATGACTCTGGCCGGAGGTTGAAGGAAAGCGCGCTCGACGACATCCTACACGACCTCGAGCTCGGGCTTCTGGAGGCAGATGTTGCGCTCCCTGTCGCGGAGGAGCTGACCAGACTCGTCAGGGACAATCTCGCAGGGAGGAGGATAGACCGGTCGTTCGGCATGGACGATGCGGTCAAGCTGGCTCTCAAGGCGGCTGTCAAGGAGGTCCTCGCACAACGGCCGCTTGATCTCACCAAGCTCATCAAGGCGAAGCCTCCACCGTTCGTGCTCATGTTCGTTGGCATCAACGGCGGCGGCAAGACGACTGCGATTGCCAAGCTCGCCCACAGGATGCAGAGGCACGGCATCTCATGTGTGTTAGCAGCAGGTGACACCTTCAGGGCAGGCGCGATCGAACAGCTGACCCTTCACTCTGAGAAGCTGGGCTGCAAGATCATCAAACATCAGGAAGGGAGCGACCCAGCGGCGGTTGCGTACGACGCGATAGAGCATGCACGGGCGAGGAAGAAGGACGTGGTCCTGATAGACACCGCTGGCAGGATGCAGACCAACACGAACCTGATGGACGAGATGAAGAAGATAAGACGCGTCGCGAAGCCCGACCTCGTCTTCTTCGTCGGGGATGCGCTCGCAGGCTCCGACGCAGTCGAGCAGGCCAAGAGGTTTGATGGGGCGGTCGGAATAGACGGGGTCATACTCACTAAGGTCGACGCTGATGCCAAGGGAGGGGCCGCACTGTCCATCGCGAAGACGATCGGGAAGCCGATAGCCTACATCAGCTACGGTCAGGAATACGAGAAGTTGGGCAAGTTCGACCCCGACTGGATGGTGGCACGGATCTTCGGCGACAAAGTGTCGAAGGACAAGACCGGTCTCTGAGCTCAGTCGATGTTATTCCCAGCGAAGAGCACCGCGTAGACCTGGGCGTCGCTCACGATGTCTGATATGTTGGCGTATTCGTTGGCATTGTGCGCGGTCTCCGGTATCGTCGACCACACGGCCGCCTCGATGCCTCGGCGCCTGAACGGGGCGGCGCATGTGCCGCCGCCGATGCCGATCGGATGCACCTTCACCCCCCTGACGGCCTCGATTGCCGAAGCGAGCCTCCTGACGACCTCTGAGTCCACCGAGGTCTTGGGGGCAGCATCGGAGCGCTGAAGATAGGAGAGTCTTATCTTCGCGCCAGAGGACCTCTCGATCTCTTTGGCCGACTTCTGCAGTTCCCTCATGATGTCGTCGAGGCTGTGCTCGGGCAGCACTCGGAAGTCGAATGCGAACACCTGGCGGCCAGGGACCGTGTTGACGTTGGGGCCGTTCGCCTCGCACCTCGTCGGTTCGAAGGTGCTTACGGGCGGCTCGAAGAGCGGGTCCTTTGTGGAGAACTTCCTCCTGAGCCTGTCCACGGACAGTGCGATGTACCGCGCTGCCGCCTCAAGGGCGTTCACTCCTTTCTCAGGAGTGCTCGCGTGCGTCTGTCGCCCCAAGACCTCAACTTGTATCCAGGCGCTGCTCTTCTCAACAACGGATATCGCCGCCCCGTCTGGCTGGCCGTGATCTGGAACGACCACGAGGTCGCCTTTCTTGAAGAGTCCCTTTGCCAGAAGGAAGTCGATACCGTGTACGTTACCGTGCTCTTCGTCGGAGACAAACACGAGCCCCACATTCAGCTCTGGCTTGATGCCGAGCCTGAGCAGGGCGTGCGCACCGAACAGGGAAGCCATCAGCTCCTGTCCGTTGTCCTCCGCTCCCCTGCCGTAGATCTTCCCATCGACGACTATGGGGTCGAACGGTGGGTACTTCCATGCGTTGATGTCGCCCTCCGGGACCGTGTCCATGTGCGTTATGACCCAGATGCGCTTCTTCCCGGTGCCGGGCAGTCTGAGGATTATGTTCGGGCGTTTTCCCGCGGGCACTCTCGGATCGCTGGACTCCAAGACCTCAGCGGCTGTGAACCCGAGCTTCTCCGCGAGGGCGACCAGGTACTTGCCCCGCTCCGCCTCGCCGGGTCCTCCGTTCTCTGGGCCCACGGCGCTTATCCTGAGCATACCGCACATGCTCTCGACAATGAGCCCCCTCTCTTGGGATATCGCCTTCTTCAGTGCATCAACCTCCATGAGATCCACTCCGCATCGTCGCCACTGGGTATTCACTTCTCGGATAAGTTCTTGACGTCGTGATCGAGATGCGGCTATGGGCTTTCGATGAGCATCGCCACCGCATTCCCCCCGCCCAGGCACAGGGTGGCGATGCCTCGCCTGGCTCCCTTCGCCTGCATTGCGTAAATCAATGTGGTGAGCACCCTGGCGCCGCTGCAGCCTATGGGGTGTCCAAGTGCGACGGCACCCCCGTTCACGTTGAACTTGGACTCCGGGACTTCCAAGGCTCGCATCGTCGCAATCGATGCCGTAGAGAACGCCTCGTTGTGCTCGAACAGGTCGATGTCCGACATGCTGAGTGAGTTCCTCTGGAGAAGCTTCTTCGTTGCGCCGATTGGGGCCTCCATGATGAGCTCTGGCTTCACTCCCGTGGTGATGTAGTCGACGACTCTCACCATGGTTCTGATGCCCTTCTCCTTCGCCAAGTCCGAGTCCATGACCACGAGCGCCGATGCGCCGTCGTTTATGCTGGAGGAGTTCCCAGCGGTCAGAATGCCGTTCTCTTTGAACACCGGCTTGAGCTTGGCCAGTGCTTCGAGGGTGCTGTCCTCCCTAGGCCCCTCGTCCACCGAAAAGATGACTTTCTCCTTCTTGGAAGGCAACTCGACGGGCACTATCTCAGCCTTGAAGGCCCCGCTCTTGATGGCCGCGACCGACTTCTGGTGACTCCAGAGTGCGAACCTGTCCGCTTCCTCCCTCGTGATCCCGTTCCTCTCGGCCACTATCTCCCCGGTGTTGCCCATGTGGAAGTTGTTGTAGATCTCCCAGAGCCCGTCCCTCACCATGGAATCTATTAGAGCCGCGTCCCAGAGCTTGTAGCCGAACCGAGCTTTCTCGAGCAGATATGGAGCGTTGGTCATGCTCTCCATGCCGCCTGCGACAACCACCCGCTCCTTCCCAGCCAGAATAGCGTCTGAAGCCAGCATGACTGCCTTCAACCCGGAGCCGCACACCTTGTTGATGGTGAGGGCGGCAATTTCGTCTGAGAGCCCGCCCCAGAGGGCCGCCTGTCTGGCAGGGTTCTGGCCCAGGCCCGCGGATATGACATTGCCCATGATGCACTCATCGACATCCTTTGCGTCCAGGGCGGCTCTCCTGACCGCCTCCTTGACCGCCAGAGCGCCGAACTTAGGGGCGCTCATATCCTTCAGGCCGCCGCCGAACTTGCCCACGGCAGTTCGCGTGGCGCTCACGATGACCGCTTCTTTCATGACCAATCACGCATCCCAGCACGCCAGTCGCGTTCGTGCCGAAGTCCTGCTCGTTGATTCCCATGAGCGTACTTATAGATTGTCTATGTCTGCCCTCGACATCCGCCGAAGTGGCTTGTGAAGATGACGCCTGGATGCCACTGGTGGCTCGTACCAACCTGGTTTGATTCTCCTGGGGACGGCTGCGAATTCAGCGGACTCAGAAGGCGCTTTCGCCCCGCACCTCTTGCACCTGAAGCCATGCCCAGCCCCCAGTGACCCCATCCTCTTGCCGCATTTCTGACACATCGGGTTGTGCAGTTTTCGCTTGGTCTCGACAAGACCCATGATGCGCATCTTCTCCACATTGAGGCTCCTCGGGGACTCCCTAACAGAACCGTAGAGGGTGATGTCGTCGCCGGGCAAGAGCTCCCGGGCCACCGCCCTCAAGGAGCGGGAGGGCTCGTAGAACGCCGCATCGATCTCTTCGCCATCGGAGACTCTGACTATCACGTGCTTTCCGGGGATGGTGACGGGCTTCGATACGACCCGGACGCGTATCCTTGCCGAATCTCTTGGCCTGATAGATTGGACTCTTCTGTCCACTATGTGGTCCTCGGTCGCCTGGTTCGTGAGGAACAATAACCACATGTCCGGCTCTTCGCCCCTGATCATCCCCTTGGCCATCAGAAGCTCGTCTGCTGAGTCTCCCCTGATGCCATACAGGATTGGGCACGGAGAGCCGGGGGTGATCGCCACATGGCCGTTCTCGTAGTCGTAGTTGTTGAAAGTGGCCTTGGTTGCCTTATCCATCTGGATGACGCTCGCCGGGTCGATGGCCCGATCGGTGCCAAGCCTCTCAGGGTGCCTGTACGCGATGACCTCCCAGGTCCTGTCCCTAGGCCGCCATGCGATGGCCGCACTGGCGCCAATCAGACCTCTTCCCTCCTTGTATTTCCTCCAGGCCGCTCCCAACCCGGTGAGCATCGTCTCGACCTCGTCAAGGGCAACTATCTCCCGGACTGCCCTGAGATAAAGCGATGGGGGGGGCCGTGCGACGGTCGCCACCACGCCGGGGTTGGTCTGTTCGCAGTCGAACCGCGAGACGCGCTCCAGCACATGTGACGCCCTCTTGACGAGGGCTTCTGGCTCGACGGCCTTGCCCGATTCGAAGCACCTGACCTCCCGGCCCCCGACTGAGCCACAGAGGCTGCTCCTGCCCTTCCCTCTGCCGAAGCCGAGGCATATGGCAGCGTTGCCTCGGGTCTTCCAAGGGACGTTCGGGTTCAACCTCACCAACCTTGGGAGGCCGATCAGGTCGTAACCGTCTAGCTCCCTGATGACCAGCGCCGCGAGATAGGTGGTGCACATACCGTCCGGAGAATCGGTATCGTCAAACGCTAGGTATGTCTTGGGCACGTCCGTGCCGATGGCGTGCCCTGGACAAAAGCGTTGCCATCTCATCCGGTGGGGGTAACATCGACCACCTCGAGGAAGAGGCTCATGGACGACGCGTCCATGCCGAGGATGCCCACGACGACGGCTTCCAGAGCGAAGCCGACATCCATGGTGTCACATGCGACCATGAGCATGATACTGCATTGGAGATCGAGATCGAAGAGACGGTAGCCCTCCGAAGCCATAGGGGAGAGCAGAACCCCTCTTATGCGGACCTCGTCGCCCAGGAATAGCTGCCAGGCTCTCGAGAGCGTGCCGACAGTTAGCGCCGTCTCAGCCCGCTCCTCCACAGAGACCGAATCCCCGTCGCAGTGGAGCGCCGTGTCCGAGCCGGAGTTGGAGACCCGCCCGAGAACCCGCAGAATGTCTCCGTATCTGGCATATGCGCTGGGCTGTGGCCGGAACCCTTGGGACACCTGGACCCTCAAGGTGGCTTGGCCATCTGGCGTAGCGATGACCAGCGATTCGAATCCGCTGTCGTACCTCCGCAGATCGACGAGCAGGCCTCTTGTGACGACCTCCTGGCCGTCATCAACAAAGCCTATCGCCGCCAGTTCAACGGTCGGCACTTCTGCCCCCAGCCCAAGACAAGTGATAGACGAAAGCAACATCAGCATGACTGCGGCAAGGAACTCGAGCCGGGGCGTCGACGACCGCACGCCTGGGACATCGGGTCAAAGGGGTGAAGGCGTCTTCCGCTACATGTAGCGAATAGGGCCTCGGCATAGAAAACCATTTTATGCAGTGTGAAATCATCCGGGCTCGGGTGATGACAGTTGCCAAAGAGCCTCCTAACGGAGTACCGCCTCGAGCTCAGCTCTATGCTGAGCCTCCTCTTCGCTGTGGTCACAGTCATAGGCGTTGTTGGAATCTACTTGGATATGGGCGAAAACAACCATCTCCCACCGAGCTTGTCCTTCCTCGAGGATCTGGCAGATCCGTTCGGCAATTGGGTTGCTTGGTTGGTGGTCATCGGGCCGATCGCGTTCATAGTGTGCGTATGGTGGTTCTACGACTATGTGAGGAAGACCAGGGAACTCGCTGAGCTCATCGACACGCCGAGTAAGGCGAAATTCGTAAGGAACCTGGATGAGATTGAGTTCCTCGCATGGTCGTTGCCTCAGAGGTTTGAAGACAAGGTCTTGGTGAAGAAGAAGGAGTTCAAGCTCTAAGGGGATCGTATAGAAGAGAGGGGCCCCTTCCCTTCCTGTGGAAGCTGGTATTCCTTGGGGCGGTTCTCCGAGCCGCTTCTGGACGCGGAAACGATTTCCCCTCCCACGGCTCTAATCCATCCCTCTAGCTTCTGTCGGTCATCCTGCTTACATAGGATTCGGATCCGCAATATCGGTCCGTCTGATGTTTGTTGTATTCTGGCTGTCGATCTTAGCTTAGACAGCAGGCTATAGACTTCATCTGTCTGTGGAGCAGTGACATCGAGTATGCATGAGTAATCCTGTGATTTGGCAATCCTGCTTATGAGCTCATCGAAGCCCTCTCCTGTCTTTGCTGATACTAGAAGGAGTTCTCTTCCTCCGAATTGCTTATCGACAAGAAACCTCACATTGCTTCTTCTCACATCTGATAGGAGATCGATTTTGTTCCCAACGAGCAGGAGAGCGCTCGAGTCCACCTCAGGAAGGAGGATGTCCAGGGAGGAGCGCAGTTTCTCCCTGATGATATCTTCTTTCTCGCTCGCATCGAAAACGAGAAGGACCAAGTCTGCCTGGAAGATCTCCTCTAGAGTCGAATTGAACGCATCGATTAGATCAGGAGGGAGCTTTCTGATGAATCCGACGGTGTCCGTCAGAAGGAGTTGCTTCTCTGAGCCGGGAAGACAGCGCGTGGTTGTGGATAGGGTGGAGAACATCCTGCTATCAACTTCTACTTGCGATCCGGACAGAGCGTTCAGCAAGGCAGACTTCCCAACGTTGGTATGGCCGGCCAGAGAAACGAGCAAATATCCCTTCTCTCTTCTCTTCAAACGGATTGTCCTTCTTCTCTCTGCTAGCTGTTGAAGGCTCTTCTCTATCTTTCTCGAATGAGTTTTCGCGTGCTCGTAGTAGACGTCGGTAGCGTAGGCTCCTCCAGCTAGAAACCCAGGACGATCTCCTCTCTTCGCTTTGTGAATCCACTCACGTAGAAAGGGTTGCTCGTATCTCAGTTTTGCCAAGGTCACCTGTGCGATCGCTTCTGGTGAGTGTGCGTGATTGGCGAATATCTTGAGAATGACGCCTGGTCTATCGATACATTCCATCTGGAATTTCATCTCGAGGAAATGATGCTGTGCTGGTCGGAGGATTCCGTTGATGATGATGACGTCGAGATTCAAGTCTCTTATCTCTTCACTCACTTCATCGATCTTACCAGGGCCGAGAAAGCTTGTCTTATGCGGATATCTCATTCTCTGGATGAATTCCTTCACGACTTCGATCTCGAGAGTGTCAAGAAGCGATTTCAGCTCCTCGAGATCCGCATCAAGACTGAGTATCGCAGCTTTCTTCATCTCAAGGAGTCAAGTGGGTATGTGGGATAATGATGTTTGCCGACGAAAAACGGCTCCAGACGGCCCTGCAACCACAGTTTCCGTTGGACAGCAGTCCGGGAGATCAGAGCATGGACCCCTGTCTTGAGTTCCACAGGAAGCAAAGGGGTCCCCCCCTAATCGCCCGCTCATCAGAACGTATAATCCTTTTATTCTGAAAGCACAATTACATATGAATGCTGGCTCGCACGAATCACCGAAATTCTCACGCTGCGTAAAAAATGATTTCTCGCGATAAAATTAACACTTAAGTAGCTTCTACTGTATTCGTCCTTTCCCTCAGTTTCGCATGGATTCCGAGAGCGGCTTCCACAGGAAACGATGGGGAGGGAAGGAGCTTTTGCTTCTGCGGGGGAACTAGATGCAGGATACGATATTCCAGCAGTACATCAAGTCGAAGACCATATTCAGAGGGGACAGAGATGTTCTCAGGTCTTCGTACATCCCAAGCACACTCCCGCACAGGGAGCAGCAGATCCAAGAACTGGCCAGGATACTGGTCACTGCGCTGGAGGGACAGAGACCCTCCAATGTGCTGCTCTTCGGCAAGACGGGCACGGGGAAGACCGCGTGTATGAAGTACATAGGCAAGGAGATCGAGCGCGCGGACTCCGGCCTGAACAAGGTCAATTTCATCTACATGAACTGCGAGGTCATCGACACGCAATACGGTGTTCTGCAGAACATCGGCAACAAGTTCATCACGGACTTCGAAGGGCGGATCCCTTTCACGGGCTGGAGCACGGAACGCGTCTACAACATACTCAGGGAGAAGATAGACGAGGAGAGGCGGGTCATCGTCATCGCGCTCGACGAGATCGACCAGCTCGTCTCCAAGAGCGGGGACGACGTGCTCTACCACCTGTGCAGGATCAACGACGATCTCAAGAACGCCAAGGTCAGCGTCATCGGTATCTCCAACGACCTGAGGTTCATGGAGTTCCTGGACCCGCGGGTCAAGAGCTCTCTCAGTGAGGAGAAGATGGTCTTCCCACCCTACAATGCAGAGCAACTCAAGGACATCCTAGAGCAGAGAGCCGCCCTGGTCCTGGAGGACGGAGTGCTCGAGTCCTCAGTCATACCATTGTGCGCCGCCCTAGCTGCCCAGGAGCACGGGGACGCAAGGCGTGCGCTGGATCTGCTGAGAGTCGCCGCGGAGATCGCGGAGCGGAACCACATGCCCATCGTCACAGAATCAGATGTCGTCCGCGCGAAGAACAAGATAGAGCTGGATTGTGTTACGGAGGCGATAAGGACACTGCCCGTCCAGTCGAAGCTGGTGCTCATGGGCGTCTTCCTGAACAATGAGAGAGGCGATTCCAAGCTCACGACCGGGGACCTCTACGAGACTTATAAGGAGATATGCCAGTGCACATCGATGGCCATCTTGACTCAGCGCAGGATAACCGACCTCATATCGGAGCTGGACATGCTCGGCATTATCCACGCTCGGGTGAAGTCCTTCGGGAGAGGGGGGAGAACGAAGGAGATCCAGCCCAGCGTTTCTGTGGTGGAAGCTAGGAAGATCCTGGAGGAGGACGAGATTCTCAGCCAGCTGAGGAACTACAAGCTGAGGTATCAGACGACTCTCATGTAGGTTGCTTCGGCGGTTCCTCCGTCTCCCCGGCAGAGGGCTCCGCTTCCACCCGCATCTCTTCTTGTCGCACGGTCTTGTAGTAGGGGGTATCGGAGTCGGATTTCTTCGAGATCCTCTTCGATATGGCCCTCTTCTCCTTGTATGTGAGGCCTATGTCGATCACGACCGGGGTGATGACTATTAGGATCATCGAGACCCACAGGTTCCTTACGCTGTTCTCAGGAGCAGCACTCCCCAGGGAGTCGGTTGTCCACAGTTTGAGAAGCCCGAACCAAGGGATTTCCCCGCGCGCCTTGCCCACGATCCACTCCACCTCGACAAGCCCCCCGCTTGCGAGCATCTGGTCAGTGTTGACGTTGCGGTCTCCTTTGGTGATGAACCCGTCCTTCTGAGTCGGGATCAGCCCAGCTACGTCGATGACTACCGTCAGGTCGTTCCATCCAACATGGAAGATCCTCAGCACGCTCGTCAATCGGTCCCAGGTGTCATCTTGGTCGGTCGCCACCCACTTGTCGGATGGGGCACCGCTCAAGGATGCGGACCGGTAACAGTTGTTCGCGGGGTCGAACTGCAGGTATATGATGGCTCTGTGAATGATAGGTGTCCGCGCATCGGTCCCGCCGGGCTTGTAGATCACGACATCTCCGTAATCGCCATATGACCTGTATCCAGAGACGATCCCGTCCATGTAGGTCGCGATCTCGGAAGCCCTCGTGGTCTTGCGCACCAGGACCAGATCTCCGGTGTCTATTGTCCCGATGTGACTGATGTTCTCGTCCCCGTGCATCATGCTGTTGGATTCCACAACCACCAGAGGAGGCCATAGCCCTGTGTACCCGTACATCATGAGGAGGATCAGGACGACCAGGAGCAGTGCTACGCCCGCATCTCTTGCGAACAGGAGCGCTGAGCTAAGTCTCTTCGATTTCCTGCGCCGGCCAGAGGAGTGTGTTGGCACGGCGCGTTCATCGGCGGACATCTATAAATTGATATGGTTCTTTGGCGCACGCCGTCAGCCCTGGGTGAACATGTAGTTCTCGTATCCCTTCTTCGAGAGTTTTATCAGGACGCCTCGGAGCACACCCTCGCCGTACTCGCTCCCGGGGTTAAGCGCGAGTGTGCGTCCGAGACAGCAGAACGCTTTCGATTCGTGGATGTGTCCGTGCAGCCCCAGTAGGGGTTGATACTTCATGATCGCGTTCCTCACAGCCCTGCTGCCCGCAGACTTCATTATGAACTGCCCGCCCGAGGTGACAGGCTTCATGGACTTGTCCAGCTCAGGGGCCGGGTCGAGCGGCGTGTCGATCGGCGGCACGTGCATGTTGAATATGCAGTTATCCATGCTCTTGACCTTGGACGCCATCGCCTCTATCCTCTTCTCCAGGTCCTCCTCGGAGGTCTCCCTGGGGCTGTTCCAGGGGGTCCTGTTGCTCCAGCCCATGCTTATCATCTCGTGCTGGTCGTCGACATGCACGACCTTGCCCTCCGGGTTGACGACGAACTTGGATTTCCCCAAGACCTCGTCGATAACGAATCTGTCGTCGTTGCCAGGAGTGATGAACACCTTCGTGCCCCTCGGCCGCAGCCTCTCCTCAGCGATGGCCAGCCAGCGCTCCATGGTCTCTCCCATCAGTCTCGTGAACAGGCGGTCGACCTTCTCCTTGGAAGCATTGAGCTCGGCCATCTCAGCCTTATCGGTCACATGGGGGTAGTAGCCGGAGTATCTCACGTTCTTGATCAGGTTCTCGAGATCGGCGCCGGCTTTGACTGTTCTGATGTCACCGACGTAGTCTGCGACATGAGTGCCGTCGCCCTGGTCCACGATGGGCACGATCATCTTGCCGGTGACATCACCGCCCAGGATCAGGACGTCCGCATCATAGAACGCAGCGCTGTTGACGAACTTCATGAAGCATCTCTCAGAGCCGTGTAGGTCCGTTGTGAAGAACACCAGTGTCAATTACAGCCCCTCTCTGCCAGGTCGGGAGTGCGCCGCTCTCAGGCCATCGGAAAAGGGCGCTTATCCGCTTAATTTCTTTCCCTCATAAGGGAGCAGCGTGTGCTGGCCAGCCGGCGATAAGTAGATGAACGGTATTCACCAATTCACCGTGACGTTGGCTCAGATGCACGAGGACATAGGCTCGGACGCGGAGCAGATAATCGAGGGGGCGAAGAGAAAGGGCATAGAACTCCGCCTCCTGGGCGGTATGGCGATAAGGATGAGGTGCCCCGAGGCCGCCAGGCATCCTGCGCTCTTCCGCAAGATACCGGATATCGACCTGATAACAAGGAAGAAGCACTCTAAGGCACTCTCGGACCTGTTCTCGGAGCTGGGCCTCACGCCCGTGCGTATGTTCAACGCGCTCCACGGTGACAGGCGGCTGCTATTCAACGACCAGGGCAGCAACAGGCAGGTCGATGTGTTCCTCGACGTGTTCGAGATGTGCCACAAGTTCGATTTCATCAAGCGGATGCCTCTCGACGAGAAGACTCTGCCTCTCGCGGATCTGCTCCTGACCAAACTTCAGATAATCGAGATCAACGAGAAGGACTACAAGGATGTGATGTGCCTCTTCTTGGACCACCCGATCTCCGAGAAGGATGACAGGGAGGGCATCAACGCTGCATACATAGCTGAGCTCTGTGCCGGTGATTGGGGCACCTGGCGGACGATAACCAGGAACCTCCAGTGGGTGAAGGAGTTCGCCCCCAAGCTCGAGATGGAGGACGACAAGAAGCAGCTGATAGTCTCGAGGATAGATGCCCTTCTGGCCCGCATCGAGAAGGAGCCAAAGGGCGTTGGCTGGAAGATGCGCGCAAAGATCGGGGACAGGATGGTGTGGTACGACACCCCTGACCGAGTTGGCAAGATCACGCTGAATCAGTGACCGTAGCCCTTCATCACCTTCTTGACGAAGGCCTCGCCCTCAGCGAGGACGTCTTTCTCGAGCGGCTTCGGCACGTGCTCCTTCAGAATTTGTTTTGCCTTCTCGCGGGCAGCCTGCTCCATACTCTTCCGCCCGCCCTTCTCCCATGCCTCCCTGGACCTTCTGTCGAGGAGCTGGGGCACGAAGTGCTCGGACCTGAAGTGCCTGAGAGTGAACGGGGTCCCCAGGAAGCTGGCCGCGGGCCCGACCTTGACTATCTCGTCAACTGCGAGCGTCTCCTCGGTGATCCTGATGCCGCCCAGGATTCTGGCGACCATGCCGCAGGCTTCGTTGTCGGCAACGATCTTGGCATATGAGGTGGTGATGCTGCCGTCCAGGGACCCTGCAGTGTCGTATATGAAGTTCATGCCCGCCAGCCCGGCCATCAGAAGGTTCATGCTCGTCTCAACTCCTGCCTGGTAGTCGACGATTTTCGAGTCCGAATTGCCCCCGGTGCCTCTGCAAGGAATCCCATAGTGTCGCGCGAGCTGCGCGGACGCGAGGTTCAGCAGCCCGACCTCGGGCCCACCGAGAGCGGTCGCGCCCGTCCTCATGTCGAGGGCCGCTGATACGGTGCCGTAGAAAACGGGTGCCCCGGCTTTCGCCAGTTGAGAGACCATTATTCCGGACAGCACCTCGGCGTTCTGCTGCACGAGGAGGCCAGCAAGAGTCGCGGGCGCGGTGCCCCCTGAGAGCGCCTCTGGGGCGTACAGTACCGGCTGGTTGTACTTCGCGTACAGGATAGACCCCTCGATGAGTTCCTTAGAGAGCTGCATTGGGCTGACGGGGTTCGTGAACCCGAGCAGAAGGGGTTTCTTTATCAGCTCATCCTCGCCGCCCCTCACTATCGCCCCTAGCTTCACCGTCTCCTCCGCCCAGCGAGCGCCATGGACGTATCCGTCGGGAGTCTTGACCGAGTTCTTCAGAATCCCCCAGAGGGCATGTATGTGCATAGTCTCGGGCGGGACGTCCATAGGGGTCGTCATCATCGCGATGTGGTGGATGTTCTCAAGATTGTCGCCAAGTACGGTCATGTTCTCCAAATCCTTCTGGGTGCCGAGTCTGATCTTCCCATCGAGGTCCTCGACCTTGACTCCCTGGCCGCACAGTGAGAAGTGTACCCTCTTGCCTCCCATGTTCAGCTTGTATGCCGGGTCTCTGCCGTAGTATGCGAACTCGCGCGGAGCTTTCCTTATTGTCTCCTTCACCAGCTTCTCGCTAGGTCTGACCATCATGCTCTTCATGTCGACATCCGCGCCTGCGTCTTTGAATAGCTTGAGCGCGGCCGGGGACCACACCTTAATCCCCAGTCTCCGCATGGCTTCCATCGTGGCCCCGTGGATCTTCTCGACATCGCTCTTTGAGAGTATCTCCAGCTGACCGCCTACAGGCTCCTTGACGTCCATCTTCGTGCCCCCGGTTGTAACCGGTTTGATGCCCGGAATCCAAATCGCATATGTGCAATATCAAGGTTATTCCGGAACAGCGCATGGGGTGTTGAGAAGACAAACGATGGAAGGGGTTTGTCGAGGCCCTCGTCGCGCGTCTATTCAGGCGGGAGCTCTCTGTAGGCCAGGTCGACGTTGATGCCCTGCCTCTTCCTGTACCATCTCGCGACCCACCAGAGCGAGAACCCGGATACGAATATGACTGCGGTCAGGATGATCGAGAAGCCGAAGCCCCACTTCGCAGTCTCGGTGGACGCCCAGACCTCGCTCCAGTAGTCCAGCGCTCCGATGTTCGGGTCTACGAAGAAGAAGTACATGTTCACCACGAGGAACGCCACCCAGACGACGCCGCAGATACTCACAATGGGTATCCCTGCGATGTCCCGTTTGACGCCCGACGCCTCGTATATCGGCTTGGTCTTCTTCCTGAACGGCAGCACTATCGCCGACAGCCCGACGAACAGGAAGGTGCTGATCAGCTGGCCCGCGACCGCCGAGAAGCTCGTCTGGTACCTGAAGGTCTTCGCGTAGATCGCCAGGTAGATCAGGTTGATGATGGTGAAGAAGATGATGGCGTTCACGGGCGTGTGCCACCTCTCGCTCACCTTCCCGAACCAGCCCGGTATGACCCTGTCGAAGGACCATGCGAGCGCAGCCCTGGTCTGGCCGAGGAACGACAGCGCGGGATACATCAGCAGCCAGCCGATCATGCCTATGCCCATGATGCCGATCACAATCGGGTTGCCGGATATGATCCCCGCCTGGAAGTCGAACCACTGGCTGAACATCAGGTATTCGTTGTCTGTGTAGCCGTAGTACTGCCCATAGGTGCCGACTATGAAGTCCTGGCTCATGGTGTTCGCCGCGACCAGCCACAGGCCTATGACGAAGCCCGCGCCGATTATGACGCCTCCCATGTTGCCGATGAACGCAGTCGACTTCGCACGTTTCAGCTCGCCACCGAGGAACGCGGAGAAGTACGGATACGCTAACACCCAGAAACCGATCGGGATTATCCCGAGGGTCTGTCTCCCCGAGCTCCAGTCCTCATACCATGCCG
>CAZHTV010000014.1:0-21273 GCA_964535775.1 uncultured Thermoplasmata archaeon
CGAACATGTTCAACAACGGCGGGGGCGCATGGGACAACGGCAAGAAGTACATCGAGGCCGGGAACTACGGCGGGAAGAATACCCCGGCCCACGCAGCGGCGGTCGTCGGGGATACGGTCGGCGACCCGCTCAAGGACACCGCGGGCCCGTCGATACATGTGCTCGTGAAGCTGCTCTCGACTGTCACCTTGGTCTTCGTGGGCTTGTTCGTGGCGCTCTGAAGGCCCTGGGGGACCAACAAACCATATATATGACCACGGGCATCGAGAGGCCCGCGGTTCATTCCATTAGAGGACTGTCTAGATGTACGTGATGGCGTCGAAAGAGGAAGTTGTCAGGATACCTCCGAACATGCTGGGTGAGGACTTCACGAAGCTGGTCGTGAAGCTGGCACAGGACACATTCCAGAACAAGGTGGATGGGGACGGGAGCTACACGGTCCTGGTACAGAACATAGATACCCTGGGCGGCGGCAGGATAATCCACGGCGACGGCGCGGTCTACCAGAAGGTCAAGTATGATGCGCTCATGTTCAGACCGTCCCTCCACGAGGTGGTCGAGGGGACGGTGTGCGAGGTC
This sequence comes from uncultured Thermoplasmata archaeon, assembly GCA_964535775.1. GTDB lineage: Archaea > Thermoplasmatota > Thermoplasmata > UBA10834 > UBA10834 > COMBO-56-21. Next base: position 580 of record CAZHTV010000014.1, read on the forward strand.
CTGAAGTTCGGGGCGTTCGTGAGGTTCGGCCCTCTGGACGGCCTTTTGCACATAAGCCAGATCATGGACGACAGGATAGACATCGACGTCGAGGGCCGGAGGCTCATAGGCAAGGACACGAAGCGGGAGCTGAGGCTGGGGGACAGCGTCAGGGCCCGGATAGTGTCGCTCAGCATAAACGAGAGGAGCCCCAGGGAGAGCAAGATAGGGCTCACGATGCGCCAGCCGGGGCTGGGCAAGCTCGAGTGGCTCGAGGAGGAGCGCAAGAAGAGGGAGGAGAAGGAGAAGAGATGAAGATAGAGCGAGCGTGCAAGAAGTGCTCCCTCGTGACCGAAGAGGACAAGTGTCCCGTGTGCGGCGGCGAGACCTCCAAGGAGTGGCAGGGGTATGTCGTGATCCTCGACCACACGAAGTCAGAGATCGCGAGGAGAATGGGCATACATGTCAACGGCAAGTTCGCCCTCAGGGTTCGATGAGTCGTTCCCGGAGAAGGACCTCGTGCTCCCGGACGAGCTCCGGGAGGAGCTGGCAAGGCCTATCGGCAGGTTCGTGTCGGCGTGGGCGCTCCCGAAGTACCTCAAGGGCAGCCCTAGGACCATAACCGTGGGCGACGTCGTTACCATAACGCTCTTGCAGATGCGGATGGAGCCCGATGTGGCGGTTTTCGACTACAAGACGCAGAGGGCCGAAGACTACAAGGCCAAGGAGCGCATCGGGAAGATGAGCGGGAAGCTGGTCAAAGTCGAGAACCCCGCAGGGAGAATCACGAGGGCTCTCTGGAATGCGGTCAGGAGCGCAGCGAACTCCAGGGAGCGCATCAAGATAGAGGTCTCTGGCGAAGAGGACCTCGCGTCCCTCGTCGCCATCGCGACGGCCCCGGAAGGCGCCCATGTGATCTACGGGATACCGAAGAAGGGCCTGATGGTCGTCAAGGTGGACGAGGAGTCAAGGTCGCTCGCAGTAGCAGCCATCAAGAGAATGGCAGGATGAGAAGATGGAGATAGAGATACTGTCTAAGAAAGAGAACGAGCTGATGGAGAGGACAGAGGTCAGGTTCAAGGCAGTGCACGCGAAGGAGGGCACCCCGCAGAGAGATGTTGTCCGGGAGAAGATCGCGTCGGCGCTGAAGGCGTCCAAGGAGAGGGTCATAGTCGATTCGATGGACTCCGAGTTCGGAAGGACGGAGACTGTCGGCTACGCGAAGGTGTACAAGACGAAGGAGGCCGCCATGAAGTTCGAGCGCGAGCCCATACTCATAAGGAACAAGCTCAAGGAGAAGGCCAAGGTCGAGAAGAAGGCTCCTGCCGCTGCACCTGCGGCGAAGCCGGCTGCGGCACCCGCCGCTGACAAGAAACCAGCTGAGAAGAAAGCATGACCGGGTGGTGAAGACACATGGCGGACGAGAAGAAGGGCGAGAAGAAGAAGACCATTAGAGTCGCCAAGAAGGATTTCTACAAGCTTGAGGAGGGCAAGCTCGTCAGGACCAAGAAGCACTGCCCCAAGTGCGGTCCCGGAGTGTTCATGGCCGAGCATCCGAACAGGGTATCCTGCGGCAAGTGCGGGTACACGGAGTTCAAGAAGAAGTAGGCCTGTTCGGAGCTCTGGCAAGATCGCTGAGGACCCCCTCAATTCCGCGCGCGAAGGTGACACGCGACCAGATGCCCGTTGCCGATGTCCACCAGCGGGGGTTCTCTCTCCCTGCATGTCTTGTCCGCGTAGGAGCATCTCGGGTTGAACCTGCACCCCTTGGGCGGGTCGATGGGGCTCGGGACCTCTCCCTCGATCCCCATCCTCTTCTTCCTCAGCTTCGGGTCGGGGATCGGTATGGAGGCGATGAGCGCCTGCGTGTACGGGTGCTGGGCGTTTCCCAGGAACTCTTTCGTGGGGGCCAGCTCTATGATCTTGCCCAGGTACATGACGGCTATGCGGTCGCTCATGTGGGCCACGACCGACAGGTCATGCGATATGAACAGGTATGTGAGCCCCAGCTTCCCCTGGAGACGTTTCAGCAGGTTGAGAGCCTGCGCCTGCACGGACACGTCGAGCGCGGAGGTCGGCTCATCGAGCACGATGAAATCCGGCTCCAGCGCCAGAGCCCTGGCAAGGGCTATCCGCTGTTTCTGGCCGCCGCTGAACTCGTGCGGCAACCTCGAGAGGTGGTCGTGGGAGAGGCCCACCTGCTCGATGAGCTGGTGTATGCGTTCTCTCTCTGCGAACTTGACGTTCTTAGAGACGTCGGCTGGAGGGCCGTGTATCTTGAATCCCTCTCCGACGATCTTCTCGACCGTCATCCTCGGGTCCAGGCTGGAATAGGGATCCTGGAAAACTATCTGGAACTTCCGCCTGGCCCTCCTGAGCTCCGCGGATGGAGCCCTGGTGATATCCTTTCCATCGAAGATTATTCTGCCGCCCGTGGGCTCGACGAGCCGCAGGATCACCCGTCCCAACGTCGTCTTCCCGCAACCCGATTCCCCGACCAGCCCGAGCGTCTCGCCCCTCTTGATGGACAGAGACACTCCGTCGACCGCATGCACGTGGGCGACGGTCTTCCCCACCGCCCCCCTCTTCACAGGAAAGAGCTTCTCGAGGTCGACCACCTTGACAAGCGGCTCGGGCTCAGGCGCCATCCGAAGTCGCACCTCCCGCCGGGTACAGATGGCAAGCGACGAAGTGCCCCGGCCTGGCCTCGACCATCGTGGGCCTCGCGCGACTGCAGACATCGACGGCGTTGGCGCACCTGTCGACAAATGGACACCCAGGGAACGGCTTCATCAGGTTCGGAACCGTCCCCCTTATCACCGCCAACTCCTCCTTCTGTTCGCCAAGCTTAGGGAATGCCATGAGCAACCCCTTCGTGTACGGGTGCAATGGGCTTCCGAAGAGGGCGAACGTCTCGGCTATCTCCACTATCCGACCAGCGTACATGATGCAGATCCTGTCACAGGTCTCCGCGACCACGCCCAGGTTGTGAGTGATCAGCATCATCGAGCTTCCTGCGACCTTGACGACATCCTTCAGGAGGTTCAGTATCTGCGCCTGAATCGTCACGTCGAGGGCCGTGGTCGGCTCGTCCGCTATCAGCAGTGACGGATTGCAGGACAGGGCGAGCGCTATCATGACCCTCTGCTTCATGCCCCCGCTTAGCTCGTGAGGATACTGCTTGAGCACGCTCTCAGGCGCTGCGATTCTCACCAGCTTCAGAACCTCGATGATCTTGGTCCTGAGGGCGGTCTTGTCGTAGATGCCCTGATGTAGCGAGATGACCTCTCCCAACTGCGAACCTATGGTGAAGACCGGGTCCAGCGAGGTGGAGGGATCCTGAAAGATCATGGATATCCTGTTGCCTCTGATGCCGCGCATCTGCTCCTCGGTAAGACGGGTCAGCTCCGCCCCTTTGAACTTGATCGACCCGGCCATGATCTTCCCCGGATGCGGGACGAGCCTCAGGACAGAGAAAGCGGTCATGCTCTTCCCGCAGCCGGTCTCGCCCACGATGCCCAACGATTCGTTCTCGTAGATAGTCAGGTCGATCCCGTCGAGGGCGGTCACGGTTCCCTCTCGGAGAAGGAACTGGGTGACGAGCCCCTTGATCTCCAAAAGGGGCTTCTTGCCGGATGTCATCGTCTCAGCCCCTTCATGCGCGGGTCCAGCACGTCCCTCAAGCCATCCCCCAGCAGGTTGAAGCCGAGCACTGTGATCAGCAGCGTGACGCCAGGGAATGTGGCGATCCAAGGAGCCTCGCGCAGGTAGGGTATACCTCTGTACAGCATGTATCCCCAGCTCGGAGTCGGAGGCTGCGTCCCCACGCCGAGGAAGCTCAGGCTGCTCTCAATGGTTATCGCGTCGGCCACACCGATGGACGCCCAGACTATCAGTGGGGCTAGGCAGTTCGGGAGAACGTGCGTGAACATGATCCTGATGTTCTTCGCCCCCAGCGCCCTGCTGGCCTCTATGAACTGTCGCTCTCTCACGGAGAACGCCTGTCCTCTCATGAGCCTTGCGAAGCCAGCCCAGTACGAGATCGATATCGCAAGTATGACGTTCGTGAGGCTCGGTCCCAGCGCGGCTGCGAACGCGAGCGCCAGGAGGAACGAAGGAAAGGTCCAGAAGAGGTCGATTGTGCCTGCGATTATGTAGTCAGGTATGCCTCCGAAGTAGCCGGCGGTGAGTCCGAGCATGACCCCTATGAGCAGCGAGAAGAAGATGGCGAGGGAGGCCACGAGTAGTGATACCCTCGCACCCCAGATGACTCGGCTGAAGATGTCACGCCCGAGCTCATCCGTGCCGAACCAGTGGTTGGCCGAGGGGGGCAGCAGCTTCTCCTCCGGGACGAGTTGCGAAGGCGTAGGATCGGCCATCGGCAGTACGGGAGCAAGAAGCGCAAGCGAGACTATCACGATGATGATGGTGGCGCCCACGACGACCATCGCGTTCCGTCGGCTCCTGTTGATGATGTCCAATACGAACTGTCGGACGCCCCCGGCCATACTCCAGCTGAGCAGCGTATCGTTGAGCGATTTCCGGAACCTCATCCAAGCCTCACCCTCGGGTCGGCAAATGCGTAGAGTATGTCAGCGATCAAGTTGCCCGCTATTACAAAGAACGCGAGAACGAGTATACACCCCTGAACCGTGGGGAAGTCGTGGTTGGAGATGGAGTTCGTGACCAGCATGCCGATGCCAGGCCACGAGAAGACTGTCTCGACGACCACTGCTCCGGCCACGAACCATCCGATGTCCAGTCCTACGACAGTTATGACCGGGAGCAGCGCGTTCTTGAGGGCGTGTTTGAATATGACCTCCCTCTCAGGAAGCCCGCGAGAGCGGAGCTGGGTCACGTAGTCCTGTCGTTTCACCTCGAGCATGCTGGATCTCATCATTCGCGTGGTCAGGGCGGCGTTACCTAGCCCTAACGTGAGGGCGGGCAGGAGGATGCTCTTGAAGCCGCCTACGGTTCCCTCAACTGGGAGTATGTTCGTATAGACCGCCAATGCCATCATCAGCAGTATGCCGAGCCAGAAGGACGGCATCGCGTAGGCGACCAAAGTGAAGACCATGACCCCTCTGTCCTTCCAGGTGTCCTGCCTGAGAGCCGCGAAGACGCCGAGTGGAATCCCGATAGAATACGATATGGTCAGCCCAATGCCCATCAGCTGGAGTGTCTTGGGCAGCCTTTGAGCGAGCAGATATGAGACCTCGGTGCCCAAAGTGCCCCGCGCGACGGAGATTCCGAGGTCGCCATGGAACAACCGTCCCAGGAACCTCCAATACTGGACAATGAATGGGTCGTTGAAACCATACCTGTCACGGAGGGCTTCGAGCTGTTCCGGAGTGAGGCGGGGAGGGGCGATAGCCGTGATTGGATCCCCCGGAGTGAGATAGAGCATCAGGAAGACTATGAACGTCGCAAGGATTATGACAGGTATGGCCAGCAAGAGCTTCCTGATTATGTACGAGACCAGATCAGCCATGGATCATCCAACTGACGGCTCCCATCAGCTCCCCTCAAAGCACGCTCCTTCGGACAGGTCACATTGACGCCAAGGCAATGAAACCGTAAGAGGTTTGGAGGTTTCGAGGCCTACTTCTTGATATCAACATCAACGATGTTGATGACCTGCTCCTGTCCAAGCGGATGCACGTACCAGCCCTTCACGTAGTCGTGTATCGCAAATATCTGATACCAGAACAGGATCGGCGCCCTCGGAGGGTTCTCCAGCAGCCTGATGTGGGCCGCAGTGGCGTTCTCGGTGAACGCCTCCTCCGATTCCGCGAGCGTCCAGTTGGCAACATAGTCGTCGAAGACCGCGTCCGCATAGTAGGCCGTGTTCGAACCGCCGACAGCCCAGCTGCCAAAGTGCCAGTCAAGTATCTCTGCCCTCGGCCACGAGAACCAGAACAGTATCGCCTCGTGGAGCCCTTGCTGGGCATTCGTCCTGAGCACGGTCTCCTGATACTGGGTCATGGTCACATCGACCCCGACCAACTCGAACTGGGTCAGCAGGATCTCGCCCATGGCGACGTCCTCGGCCTTGTTGGTCACCCACAGCTTCAGGGTCAACTTCTGGCCGGAAGTGGTGTTCTCGAGCCATCCGTCGCTATTGGTGTCCTCGAAACCGGCGGCCGTGAAGTGCGCCTCGGCCTTGACGGGGTCGTAGGTGAGGTTGTACTCTGCGGGGATTCCAGTGCCCTCAGGGCATATCGGAGACAGCAGGTTCACGCCCTCCTCACCGATCCCGTCCCAGACGGTCTGCAGTATCTGCGTCCTGTTGATTGAGTAGGCCATCGCGAGCCTCAGGTCCTTATTGTTCCACGGGTCATGGTCCGCAGTCGTGTTGCAGTTGAACTCGACGTGGTATATGCCCTGGCCTATACCGGTCATGACCTCTACGCCTTCCATGATCTGATAGGTCCCGACCTTGTTGGGAGGCACCTGCTGCAGGATGTCAATCGCGCCGCTCTCGAACCCGGCGAATCTCGTCGCAGCATCGGTCACTATCCTGTAGATGACCTTGTCGATCTTCGCGGGACCCTTGTTCGTGTACCACGAAGCACCCCAAGTGTAGTTCTCGTTCTTGACCAGCGTGATGTGGTCGCCAGCGACCCACTCGCTGATCATGAAGGGCCCAGTCCCGACGACCCTGCTCCAGTTCTGAGCGGTCCCGTAGCCATCCAATCCGAGATCCCAGAGCGCGTCAGGCCCTATCATCGAGCCATAGAGATGTGACAGGTTGAATATCAGCGCGACGTCCGCCCAGCTCAGGTTGAGCACCATGTTGTAGTCATCCTTGCACCAGATGCCCGAGTCCGGCCAGCCGGAGAAGTCAGTCGTGTCCCAGTAGCTAGGGCAGTGCTTGATGGACCAGAACTCGTAGCTGACCCAGCTGTCGTTCTGAGAGTACCACTCGATAGTCCTCTTCACCGATTCGGTGTTGAAGGGCGTCCCGTCGTGGTACATCACACCTTCCTTCAGCCTGAGTTCCAGGGTCGGGTTCGCAGGGTCGGTCTTGTTCAGGTTCCACCATTCAGCCAGGCCGGGAACGTACGCCCCGGTCGTGTCCCTGCCGATCAGCGTCTCGTAGATCATCCCCGGCGGTCCGTACATCGCGCTCGTCCTTGCAGGGTTCATCGTCTCGACATCTGAGCTCATCGCAATCACGAGGACCTTCTCTTCCTTCTCCCCGCCGATCAACCCGGCCGCCCAAGCGCCTAAGACCGCGGCCACGACGAGAATCAGTATTATGACCGCTGCCCAGACCATCTTGCCCTTGGGCCTTGTTGGTGCGCCCGAGGGTTTCACAATCTCGCTCTTCTCTGCTTCTGAAGAACTCCCCACTTTATCCCCCTCCTTGGTGGATGTGGTACGGAACAGTGAATCGGCCAGAAAAAACCTCTGGCTCGCTGTTGACCGCCCCCTTATCCGTTGCTACACAAAGAACAACTACGATATTTAAGACATTCCACATCATCCGGCCAGTGCCAAAGAGAGGCCGCCGGCGACCGCGGGGACAGGGGACTGGCCGGGTCGGCATGACATTCGCCATTTGCGTCCCCCAGAAAGGCGCGGAGCATTGTGCCTGACCCCTGAGGCCGGCGACACTGCCCTTGAACAAGGTGTATCTGCTAGCAGGCAGATTGCTCCAAAAGGTTCAAGACTTCCCTTCGGTTCGGGGTCCTTCATGGCCGCTGTGACGGCCAGGACCGCATATCATGGAGCTATGGTTCGCACTCGCTTCCGCGACTGTGATCTTCTGGGGCTCGGCTGGCATATTCGCCAAACTGGCCACCCCTAAGATAGGAGTGGCCAGGATCGCGCTGCTCATTGCCACAGTCGAGAGCATCATGTATGTGTGCGCCTTCCTGATCTGGCGGACGGACGTTGAGATCACCCTGGCGGACGGGGCGCTGGCCCTCGGGTCGTGTGTGATCGGCGTCGCCGGGTTCCTATGTTTCTTCGAATCGATCATGGAGGGCCAGGTGGCGATAGCTGGGACGATATCCGCGGCATACCCGGCGCTCACGGTCGTGGGAGCGCTCACGCTCCTGTCTGAAACCCTCTCAGCCATTCAGGCGCTCGGGGTGATAGGCATCATCCTGGGCGTGGTAACCATGTCATACGAACCCAACCCCGGTTCGCTGACCGCGACCCCGAGGCGGTCGATCATCTTCGCGCTTCTGGCATTCGGCCTCTGGGGACTGTGGAGCCTGACATCGAAGGTCGCGATAGACAGGGTGGGCGCCGGCAACTTGTTCGGGTTCTACGTCATATCTTCTCTCACCGCGCCGGTGCTGTACTATTGGTTCAGGCGCATGAGGCCGAGAGGACTCCAAGGTCTGAATCCGAAGACGTCGGCATGGGCCCTCGGAGCGATCGGGCTGGCGGCGAACGTCGTCGGCGCATGGACGTACTCATTCGCACTGGAGAGCGGCTCCGCCTCGCTGGTCGTGCCTATCTCGAGCGCCTACCCTCTGGTGACCGCGCTTCTCGCCGTTGGACTGCTCAAGGAACGGATATCATGGCTCCAGGCTCTGGCCCTGGGAATAGTGGTCGCCGGACTCGTCATGATCGGCCTGACGCTATGATGCGCTGTGTTGAAGACTGTCTGCGACCCGGTCCGCGAACGGACCCTCCCGCTGTGAGAACTGAATCGGCCACTGTAAGTCCGAGCGGTCCGTCGTTTGAATCCGACCTGCCACGAAATCGCGCCAGGCCAAGGTAGATATACGGACTAGGCTTTCAACGGGTTCGGGCCTGTAGTGTAGCTTGGATATCACTGAGGCCTCCGGTGCGCATTGAATGCGTGGGGAGAGCCTCAAACTCGGGTTCGAAAAGGGCCGCAAACGCCCTCGAAACTCCCGACAGGCCCGCCTCTCACATCCATCACACTATTATACGCGTCCATTCATCCGAGGAGCATGCACCTGACCGCCGAGGAAGAACGCATACTTGCTGGCGAGGAGGGGCATGGCAGGAGCAAGGCCATGCAACTCATCGTCGCATTGGGGGACATCTACGGTGCGGAAAGGCTTATCCCGATAGCCTCCGCGCAGGTGTCGGGAGCATCGTTCAAGACCATAGGTGATGCTGGCATCAAGTTCCTCGAGGACTTCTCGGAGCACGCCAAGGTCACGGTCAGGGCGTCGCTGAACCCCCTTGGGCTCGACCTGAGACGATGGCGCACGATGGGCGTCAACGACGACTTCCGCTCGAAGCAGGACAGAATAGTATCCGCCTACAGATCGCTCGGTGTCGAGCCATCGTACACGTGCACGCCATACCTGGCCGGCAACCGCCCAAGGAGAGGTCAGCACCTCGCCTGGGCGGAGTCCTCAGCGACTGTTTTCGCGAACTCCTACCTCGGCGCGTGCTCGAACAGGGAAGGAGGTCCGTCCGCCTTGGCGGCAGCCATCATCGGAAAGACGGCGGAGTACGGCTTGCACTTGGACGAGAACAGGAAACCCAAGGTCAAGATAGAGTTCGAGGATGTACCCGAGGGGCTCGTCCCGCTCGCAGGATATCTTGTTGGCAAGATCGCTGGCAAGCGTATCCCGTACATCGAAGGAACCTCGATGACTCCCGATCAGCACAAGTCCTTCGGGGCCGCGATGGCCGCCACTGGGGCCGTCTCCATGTACTTGTTCTCTGACCCGGGGGCACGCAAGAAGGTCGACGTCTCTGCAGTCGAGGAGTGTGTCCACGTGCCATTGTCCGAGCTGAGCGAGTGCGCCGAGGAGCTGAAGGGCGATCGGGCGTGGGACCTCGTTGCGATCGGCTGCCCTCACTGCTCAGAGACTGAAATCTGCACGATGGCCAGGTATCTCAAGGGCAGGAAGCCCAAGGACGCGTGCGATGTGTGGTTCTGCACCTCGAGGGCCGTATACAGGAGATGCCCCAAGGAAGTGGCCGTCCTCCGGAGGTTCGGCCAGGTGCTCTGCGACACGTGCATGGTCGTTTCTCCGATCGAGAGGATGTACAAGAGGACGGCCTCGGACTCTGGCAAGGCTATGGTATACCTGCCCAGCCTCGGGAAGCAGTCCGCGTCCTTCCGGCCGACACGGGCGCTCTTGGAGGCGATATCACGCTGATAAAGGTCAGGAGGATAATGGCTGGGAGGGCTTCGGGAAAGGCTGTCGTCTGCTCCAGCCCCATGTCGTTCCTGGGCGGCATCGACCCGGTCACTGGCAAGATACTCGACCCGGAGTGTGAATCCAAGGGGCTCAGCGTGGCGGGAAAGGTATTCTGCTTCCCGTTCGGGAAGGGGAGTACGGTGGGCTCCTATTCGATGTACCAGCTGAAGCTCATCGGAAAGGCCCCTGCAGCGGTCGTGAACGGGAGCGCAGAGCCTATCATAGCAACAGGGGCGATAATCTCCGACGTGCCGATGGTCGATGGCGTGGATGTCGAAATGCTCAGGACGGGAGACGACCTCACTGTGGATGCAGACAACGGGTGGCTCGAAGTAGCCAACGTACTCGAGAAGCACGTCGTGACGAGTGTGGTCAGATACGGGGACAAGATACTGCTGCTTCAGAGGAGCGAAAGGGTCGGCTCCTACAGAGGCCAGTGGGCGGGCGTGTCGGGTTTCATAGAATCAGGCGAGGACGACGAAGCCGCAGCCAGGAGAGAGCTGGAGGAGGAGATAGGCATGAAGAAGGTCGTCCTGAGGAGGCGCCTCGAGACCCAGCGGTTCAGAGATTCGGACGTGGTGTGGTGCGTCCATCCGTTCCTGTTCGATATCGGCTGCCAGGATGTGGAGCTCGACTGGGAGCACGAGAGGATCGAGTGGGTGTCGCCTGCGGACGTCTGGAGGTATCCCACGGTCCCCGGGCTGCAGAAGGTAGTGTGCATGCTCCTGGAACGATGAGCCTCAGGCGGTGATCGTGTAGTCCACCTCGCGCTCCAGCAGGTTCAGCTGGTGGCTCTCGAGGGTGGACCGGTTCACGGCCATCAGCAGTATGGACTGGTTGATCGCGACCTGGTCCCTGAGGGACTGTATCAGCCTCAGGACCGTGATGAAGTTGTTGTTCGTGATCAGGTACTCCAGCCCGTCTAGGAGCACTATGCCCCCTCCCGCCTGGGACAGGAACTGCTCGAACGAAAGGCTCAGCTTCTCCAGGTCCTTCGGACGGATGGTGTTCTCCCGACCGACGTTCGAGAGCCAGACCACGGGCGTGTCGCCGAGATCGAATTTGCTGCGGATCTTCGCCGGGTAGTTCCTCGTTACGCAGTACCCCTTCATGCCCTTGCTTAGGGTGGTGATGAACAGATTGTAGGACGCCTCTGGCTTGTCCTCCTCTACCAGGTAGGAGAACGACCTCTCGAGCTCTCTCACCCGCGGCGCTTCGACTACCTCGGCCTTGACTGGCCTCGGAGCCGCGGGCGCAGGCGCAGCCGGGGCTGCCTCGCCCATGAAGTACTCGACCAACACGGTCGCAGCGGGTTCGGCGATGCCACTCGACCTCATCAGGTCCGCCACTGAGGAGTTCCTCAACGACTGCGGGCTCTGATAGCCAGCTTCGTAGACCGCCTTTGCGACGCCCGGGCCAAGCCCCTCGACCTTCCTCAGGACCTCCAGGAAGGGCTCTTGGGCCTTCTCTTGCGGCTCGGGCGCAGGTGCCGGCTCAGGAGCCTTCGCCGGGGGCTGCTCCGGAGCCTGCACGGACGTGACGGACGAAGGTACAGGCTCGGGCGGCGGGGTCGTGGGCACAGGTGCTGTCGGCGCAGGCACGGCCCCGGCCTTGTGATAGTGATCGTATATGCCCTTGGCGTCGAGCCTCGTGACCCCAGCCACGGCAGCGAGGTCCTCGATCGTGGCGGTGCTTAGGTGCTCCGAGGACGTGTAGCCTGCTTCGTAGAGCTTCATCGCCTTCTCGCTGGTTACCCCGGGCACGCCTGATATGTCCTCCAAGACCTTCCTCGTCTTCATGGACGAGACGCCTATGATGAGTGATTCCGACTCGACGTTCCACTCGACTATGTAATCCCCTTTGGGCTGGTCGACGATGTCGAACTTCGTCGCCCTGGTCTCACGCCCGATCCTGTCCTTCCAGGCGTCCAGGAATCCATCGACGCGCTTGCTGCACTCGATCTCAATTCTGATGAACTCCTCGACATCGAGCTTCATGTCCTTCCGCATCTGCTGGACGCGCCGGATGACCTCCCGTGAGAAGCCCTCTGCCTCCAGGGTGGGCGTCTGCTCGAGGTCCAGGTAGATGATGCCCTTGGAGAACTCCGCGCTGACGACCTCCGGCGGCAGCGTGGACGCGAAGGAGACCATGTTCGGCAGGATCTTCACCAGCTGGCCCTCTATGCCGAGCGAGTACTCCCCCTTGTCTATGCCTGCCTTGATCACCTTCGCAGGCCGGTTCTTCAGGAGGACGGCTATCTTGCTGGACCACTGCCTGTAGACCTTCCCTATCGCGTTCGGGTTCGGGACGACGCTCAGTATCATCTCGTCCCACTCCTCCCCGACGGCGACCATCTGGAGGTCCTTCACGTTGTTCTGGGACAGGAGCGAGTCCTTGAGCGTGAGGATGGAGTCTCCGACATCGTCTGACTGCGCCTTGATGACTATACGCTTCAGAGGCCATCTGAGGTTGATGTTCGACTCCTGCCTCACCCTGGCGACGAGCTCTGATATCTCCCTCACGAGGGACATGCCCTCCTCGAGCTTCTCATCGATCGCCCTCGGGTCGGACGAGGGCCAGTCCAGCATGTGCACGCTCTCCGCCTTGCCCCCGAGATTGGAGTGTATCGCCTCTGTCACATAGGGCGCCATGGGCGCCATCATGGTTATGGAGGCCATCAGTGACTCGTGTAGGACCTTGAAAGCCGCGTACTTGTCCTTGTCCTCGCCCTCCTTCCAGAGCCTGTCCCTGACCAGCTTCACATACCACCTGGACAGGTCCTCGACCACGAAGTTCTCGACCGCCCTGGCTGCAGTGTGGAGCTCGTAGTGCTCCATGGCCTCGGAGACCAGGGCCTTCAGGGATTCGGTCCTGGAGAGCATCCACCGGTCTTCCGGCCTCAGGTGTTCGCTCAGGCTCTCGAGCTTGAACGACGCGGGGTCGAACTTGTCTATGGACATGTACAGCGTGGCGAACTTGTAGACGTTCCAGAGTATGTTCAGCGTCCTGTTCGCGGCCTTGACTCCATCTGGCTGGAACGAGAGGTCGTCCCAGGGCGCGTTGGCCTTGAGCAGATACAGCCTCAGCGAGTCCGCGCCCAACGTGTTCGCTATCGAGATGGGATCCATTGCGGTCCCGTCGCTCTTGGACATCGCTTGGCCCTCGGGCGTGAGGGCCCAGCCGTGCATGAGCACCGACTCGTAGGGCGACCTGCGGAACGCGAGCACACCGGTCACGAGCTGGGAGTAGAACCAGCCCCTGGTCTGGTCGTGCGCCTCAGTGATCCACTTGCCCGGCCACCAGGTCTCGAACTCCTCCTTGCGCGCAGGATAACCCAAGGAGGCCCATGAGCAAACGCCCGCGTCGAACCACACATCGAGCACATCGGGCACCCTGTTCATGGTCTTCCTGCACTTGTCGCATTCGAAGGTGAGATTGTCGATCCAGGGCCTGTGGACGTCCATGCCCTCTACATAGCCCTTCGCGGTCCTGAGCTCATCTATGGAAGACACGACTCTGAAGTTGCCGCACTGGCAGCGCCATATGGGCAGAGGCGTGCCCCAGTACCTCTGTCTGCTTATGCACCAGTCCCTGGCGTTCTCGATCCAGTCCTTCTCGCGGCTCGAGCCGGCCCAACCGGGGAACCACCTGACCTGGTCGTTAGCGGCCACCAGGTCGTCCTTGAACTGCGTGACCTTGAGGAACCACTGGTCCGTTATGCGGTATATGATCGGCTTCCTGCATCTCCAGCAGTGGCCGTATCTGTGGGTCACCGTCCCCTCGTGAAACATGGCCCCTTGCTCGACCAGGTCCTTGGAGACGACGGGGTTCGCCTCCCTCACGTTCCTGCCGGCATATCTGGGCCCCGCAGCATCGGTGTAGCAACCCCGCTCGTCCACAGGAGAGAAAGCCTCGAGGCCGTGCAGCTTGCCTATCTCGTGATCCTCAGGGCCGTGTCCGGGTGCGATGTGCACGATGCCTGTGCTCTCGTTCGTCACCGAGCCGGCGGAGAGGACCGAGTGGACATGCGCCCCGCGGACCTCCTTCTGGTACGGCACCAGGTCTTCGAGCGGATGCCTGTACTTCATGCCAACGAGCTCCGAGCCCTTTGCGGTCTCAATCACCGTCATCTCCTCGATCCCGGCGACATTCCTGAGCTCCTCGAGCTTCTCTTTCAGCAAGATGAGGTTCTCCTCGATCATGCCTCTCCTGACCCGCGCAACGACATAGGTGAACTCGGGGTGCACCGCCGCTGCCAGATTCCCAGGGATGGTCCAAGGCGTCGTGGTCCATATCAGCAGATACGAGTTGGGCTCACCCTCGATCGGGAACTTGACATATATGGACGGGTCGGTCTCGTCCCAGTATTCTATCTCCGCCTCCGCGAGGGCGGTCTCACATCTGGGGCACCAGGGAAGCACCCTGTGGTCCATCACGAGCAGATTCTTGTCATACGCTTGTCTGAGCGTCCACCAGACAGATGCGATGTAGCTCGGGTCGACCGTCAGGTAAGGACCGTCCCAGTCCATCCAGACGCCCAGCAACCGGAACTCCTCGGTCATCTTCGCCTTGAACTTGAGCGCGAACTCCCTGCAGGTGGAGACGAACTTGTCGATCCCGCGGTCCTCGATCTCCCGCTTGGTCTTGATGCCCAGCGTCTGCTCGACCTTCACCTCGATCGGCAGGCCGTGCATGTCGAATCCCGGCTGGTCCCTCACCCTCAGGCCCTGCATGCGCCTGTACCTCACGACCGTGTCCTTGAGTATCTTGTTCCAGGCGGTGCCCACGTGGATGGAACCGGTCGTGTAAGGCGGCCCATCGACGAAGTAGTACGGTTTCCCGGACTCCCGAGCCTTCTTGGTCTTCTCGTAGATCCGGTTCTTCTCCCAAAACGCCCTCATGTCTTTCTCTAACTGGACGGGGGAGTAGTTCTCATCGACTTGTCGCATAAGGACTCGTCCGTAGGCCATATTGCTGGCTGGTATTTTAAAGATATTGAGCACGGAATCATCGGTACGTCAAACGCCAGCATACATCGCATGGGCCCGAGGAGCGCTCACGACCACCCGTCTAGACTCCTCTGAGTCCTCACGCCTTCCTTGGCGGAGATCCTCGAGAGCACGGAATCGACCCTGTCGACGGAGAAGCTGTGCCTGTCGCACATGATCCTCCTGACCTGCTCGGGATCGACCTTTCTCCATTCCAGCGAATAGTCCTCCGACACCTCGGGCTCCAGGAAAATCCGCCGTACCTCGTAGGCTTCCTCAGGGACCGCGACCTTGCCCTCCCTTTGAATGCCTTCGAGGTCTCCTAGACGCTTCATCAGAGCGAGGGCCTTCTTGGGGCCTATCCCCCTGACGCCCTCGTTGAAGTCGGTGCCAATGAGTACAGCCATGTCCACAAGCTGCCTGTAGGTGAGCCCGAGGGCCGAGAGCACCTCGGCCAGCGTCACCACCTCGGGGACAACCTCCACAGTCCTGCCCGAGGGCAGCCTCCTCTTCGATGCGAGGGTCAGGTTCCTCACGAGGTTGGGCGTGCCGAACAGCAGGGCGTCGAAGTCCTGCGAAGCGCCGGCCCACACATCGCCCCTTCTGACCATGAAGCCCATCTGCGCCTCCCCCTCGCTGGGTGCCTTCATCCAAGGGACCCCAAGGGCGTCCAGGAGCGCCAGCGACTCCTCGATCATGTCGGAATCGAGCCTGGAGGTACGGGTGGCCTTCGAGAGCGCGCGTTTGAGGTCGCCCTCTTCGAGCGCCTTCTTCCACTCGCGCTCGGCCTCCTCCTTCGCCGCTCTCCTGTCCTCGATGGTCTTCTTCTTGAGCTCGGGCGGTTTTCCATCGAAGACGTAGACTGGCCTTATGCCGAACTCGAGCAGCGCGGCGGTTCGGTGGAAGAGCCCGGAGAGGTGAGAGGTCACATGCCCATCCCTGTCCATGAGGGGCGTTCCGTCGGGCTGGCGGATCATTGAGAGAAACTGATAGAGCGTGTTGAACGCGTCGATGGCGACCGACCTGCCGGAGAGGTCCTCGATCTCGATCGGTTTTCCCTTGACAAGATCGGATATGTCGACGCCCATGTCGTTCCGGACCACCAGGTAGGGCGGAGGAGCTCACTGGGACGAGCCAATGTCGTTCGAGACAGGCAGGAAGAGCATCATGAACGAGATGCCTATCCAGGCCAATATCACCAGGAATATCAGCACGTTCGCCCGCAGCACAATGGCGGAGACGAACAGCAGTGCGGGCAGTACGAACGCGAGGTACACTATGAGCGGGTGTTCCCTCAGATTCTCCGACATCCTATCGACCCCGTGAGCGCCACCTGGCATATTAATCCTTCGAGGAACCGCACCGCCTGAGCGCATCTATGGCGGCCCTCATGTCCTCGGCCTTGAACACGGATGTGCCCGCGGCCAATATGTCCGCCCCCGCTCGCGCCGCCAGCTCCCCCGTCTCCTGAGTGATACCACCGTCTATCTCGACGGGCACGCGCACACCCTGCCTCTCCATCTCCGCGAGGGCCAGGCCGATCTTCGGGAGCACTTCAGGGATGAACTTCTGCCCTCCGAAGCCCGGGTTGACCGACATGACCAGCAGGAGGTCTATGTCGCGGAGGTGCGGATATGCATCCTCGATCGGCGTCGGCGGGTTGATCGCGAGGCCCGCTTGCTTGCCAAGGTCCCTTATGAGCTTGAGCGTGTGCCCAAGGTCCTGCTCGGCCTCGACATGCACCTCGATTATGTCCGAACCGCTGTCAGCGAAGGCCTTCACGTGCCTTTCTGGGTGCGTTATCATCAGGTGGGATATGAACGGGAGGCGCGTGTGCGGCCGCAGGCTCCTCACCATCGAGGGGCCGATGGTTATGTTCGGCACGAAGAAGCCGTCCATGACATCGATGTGGATGTAGTCCGCCCCGGCCTCGGTGACCTTCCTCACCTCATCGCCCAGCCTAGAGAAGTCCCCGGCAAGTATTGAGGGCGCCACCTTCGGCATCGGACACATAGAACACGAAGGACGTATTATGGGTTTCGGTGTCCCGTACTGTGACACACAATTCTTAACGTCCGGAGCCCATATGTTCTGGCTGAATGAGCTTTCGCTCATTCAGGATGGGATGCATTAATGGGCGGTCTCTGTCTCTCCAAGAGAGACTGGCGGAAGATAGGTATGGTGCTGGCTGGTGAACCCGCAAGGTTCTTCAAGATAGCCAAGAAGGTCGTCTGGGAAGAACCGGAACCGTGGGTCTGGAAGCCGAAGTACGTCGACGACAAACGCAGGGTGGGACGCCCTCCGGAGTTCATGGCGAGACCACTGGTCATGCTGTGCCTCTGGAGGATCTACTCGGGCAAGTCCTACCGCTAGATGGAGGGCTACCTCGAAGGAAACCGCGAGTTCAGACACGAGGCCGGCCTCGGCGACGAATGGCCAGCGTACGAGACGATTCGCCGAGCGATGTTCTACCTGGACGAGTCCTACCTCCGCCGACTCAACAAACGCATCCTCGCAGAGCTGAGAAAAACGTCGGCTCAAAATAACCTCTGACTCCACCGGCGTGGGCACCACGCTTTTCGACCGCTGGCTCTCCCATCCGACAGACAGGTCCAAGGACTTCGTCAAACTCCATGCCGCCATCGACAATCGAGGGGCGGCTCACGCGATAGCCATGACCGACGGAACAACGAACGATTCCATCGTGTTCCCCTACCTGATCGGCGATGTCGACGCCCCCGTCGGCGTCGTCCGCGCCGACAAGGGCTATCTCTCCAGGGACAACGTCCAGATGGTCGAGGACATGGGCGCGACCCCCTACCTCAAGCCCAAGTCCTCCTCGACACTGGAGAGCAAGGGCAGGTTCGCCTGGAGGCACATGCACTTCAGGTACCGCCAGGATCAAGGGGCGTTCCTGAGCGAGTACAACCAGCAGAGGAGAGCCGAGGCGTTCTTCTCGAAGATGAAGAGGCGGTTCGGCTCATCCATCAGGAGCCGCGTCGGGACGATGCGGCGCAGGGAGGTCTGGGTGAGGATTCTCATATTGAACGTCCTGGCGGTGGCGAACGAGGAGGTTGAGCAGGAACTTGCTGCGATGGCGGGCTAGCTATGTGTCACAGCAGGTGTCCCGAGCCTTTTTAATATCCCATGGGGATTCGCAGAGCATGCCCGAACCGAAACATGCCGTCGAGAGCGTGAAGAAGTGCGACGTCGAAGGCTGCGGCGCCGAGGCGGAGAGGTCCGTGTCGGGCAAGAAGGTCGAGAAGGCCGGTCTCAGCATCGCATCAGACCCGTCCAAGAATGCGCACCTTTGCAGGAAGCACTACCGGGAGTTCAAGAAGAAGAGCAAGAAGGACAGGACCCTGGAGCGGCTCGGCTGGTAACTGGTCAGGGCCAGTACCGGGCCGGATTTCGGTGCAAAAGGACGATATACTCCTCTCAGGTTCTCCGCTGACATGAAACCCGAGGCCATTCAGCTCCTGTCGAACGCAGGCCTGTTCGGCCCGGTGATCCTCGTCCCCGTCATTCTCCAAGAGGACTTCGGCGCCACCAAGGATGTCATAGGCCTCATCGCGGGTGCCTTTGCCGCGTTCGGGTTCATATCGTCCTATCTCTTTGGGAGAGCTTCCGACATGCACGGCAGGAGGAGGATCCTCCTCCTCGGGCTGCTGCTCTCAGCGCTCATGACCATAGTCCAGGCCGCCTCTCTCGTATGGGGCGGGTTCGCCTTCTTCGCGGGCGTCAGGGTCATGCTCGGGTTCTGCGGGGGCATATTCCCGGCCGCGCTCTTGGCATACGCATACGAAGCGAAAAGCAAGATGGGGAAGTTCAGCGCCTGGGGTGCCGCCGGATGGGGCTTCGGTAACCTAACCGTCGGCCTCTTCGGGACGTTCTATGAGGCCGCCTATCTCTACTGCGCCGCGATACTCTTCGTGTCCTTCGCGGTCGCGCTCAGACTGCCCTTCACGCAAGAGGCGAGGATGGAGATCCCGCTGTTCCCCACAGCGCTCATCAAGAGCAACGCTCCCGTCTACAGCGCGATGCTGATCAGGCACACAGGGGCGAACATGATATGGGTGACCTACCCGCTCTTCCTGGCAAGCATAGGCGCCGATGCCCGGTGGATCGGGATCATATACGCGGTCAACGCCTTCGGGCAGTTCTTCGTGATGAACCTCCTCGACTCCTTTGACCCTGCCCTCCTGGTCGCGGTGGGCCTCGGCAGCTCGGCCGCGACCTTCTTCGCATTCACGCTCGTCGGGAGCTACTGGCAGATCATACCCGCCCAGATACTGCTGGCGACGGCCTGGGGGTGCCTGTACGTGGGCAGCCTCAGGTACGTCATGGACCGCAACAAGGAGAAGGCCACGGTAACGGGGCTGCTCTCGAGCACCATGAGCCTTTCCGGCATACTGGGCCCCGTGTTCGGTGGCATCGCGGCCACCGCAGTTGGCTTCAAGGGCACCATCAGCATAGCCACGGTCATGGCGCTGGTGGCTCTGGCGATATTCGTATACGACCTCATGCGCTCGGGTGAGCTTTATCGCATCAGAGTGCTTTCAAGGGGCCTGGCATGAAGATAGTGTTTCTCGGGACAGGGGGGACATACCCCTCGAAGCTGAGAAATGTGACCTCCGTCGCGGTCCAGATGCCGGGCGAGGTTGTCATGTTCGACTGCGGCGAGGGCACCCAGAGACAGCTGATGCAGTCATCGGTCTCCTTCATGAAGATACGGAAGATATTCATATCGCACCTCCACGCGGACCACTTCCTCGGCATTCCAGGACTGATCCAGAGCATGAGCCTCAACGGCCGGGAGGAGTCATTGGAGGTGTTCGGACCGAAAGGCACTTCGTCGAACGTGAAAGCGATGTTGAGGCTGGGATACTTCAAGAGCGGCTTCGAGGTCGTCTCGAAGGACATAGAGCCCGGTGTGGAGCTGGACTTCTCCTCATACGCCGTGCGATGCGTCGAGGCCGAACACACGGTCCCGTCGCTTGCGTACGCCCTGCAGGAGACATCTCGGCCGGGCAGGTTCTATGTACAGAGGGCAAGGGCGCTTGGGATTCCCGAAGGACCCATGTTCCGGAGGCTCCAGCAGGGCAGGCCTGTGACGATCAGGGGGCGGAGGATAGAGCCCAGAGACGTCCTCGGTCCCGTGAGGGCCGGCAGGAAGGTCGTCTACAGCGGAGACACGAAGCCGAGCCCGAGGATAGTCGAGCTGGCCAGAGACGCGGACGTCCTGATACACGACTGCACTCTGGATTCATCGCACTCGACCCTCGCGTCCGACTTCGGGCACTCCACGGCGGCCGAGGCAGCAAGGGTCGCGAAGGAGGCGGGCGTCGGCATGCTGTTCCTCGTGCACCTCAGCCCCAGGTACGAGAGCCACGATGTGCTCGAGGAGGAAGCCAGGTCCATATTCAGTAATTCGAAGGTCGCCGAGGACCTATCGGAGTACGTGGTGAGGTACAGAGACTGAGCGGAGGTTGTCACGAGCATGACGGAGACTGCGGAGCTGGGAACCTTTTCCATAGTCGCGCGGGACAAGAAGACAGGGGACCTCGGTGTCGGGTCGG
>CAZHTV010000015.1:0-3896 GCA_964535775.1 uncultured Thermoplasmata archaeon
GTCAAAGATGCGCCTGCCGATTGGAAGCACGTGAATGTCACGTTCTCAGCAGTCGCGATCCACCAGGCCGGCGCCGATGATGACAACGAGACCGAAGATGACGGCGGAGAGTGGATCACCATCGCCCTTGAGCAGCAGACGGTAGACCTCAGGGCCTACGTGAACATCTCGGCCCTGCTGGCTTCAGGCAACATCAGCGCGGGGAAGTACACGCAGATCCGCATCGTCGTGGAGAACGTCACGGGGACCTTGGTCGATGGAACTCAGGTCGAGTTCAAAGTGCCTTCAGGCGTCCTCAAGATCAACAAGCCGTTCACCATCGAGGAGGACGAGACCACCAAGCTGACCGTGGACATCGATCTCTCGAAGTCGATTGTGGAGAACCCGAACGGATGGATCTTCAAGCCCGTCTTGGGCTCCATTGTCGAGGGCTGATCGCATCTAGATTGAGCTGCCCCGGCCGGCAAGGTATGTAGCCTTAGAGGCCACCACAGGGGATCTGGAACAGAGATACATCAGAGTCAGCGAGATCACTGAGCACAAAAACCGAAGATTTATATATTTCAGACCTATATAAGGGGCCTGTCCGACGCTCGTATGGCATAAGATGTACAAAAGGCGTCGCGGGGAGTCCGGAGAACGCGGGGCGATTCGAAATGGGGCCAGACACTGAGAAGATCACCATCCGCATTCCTCGAAGGCACCTCAGGGCCCTGGACTTCCTCGTGGAGATCGACGATTTCCCGTCGCGGTCCGAGGCGATAAGGGCGGCGATCAGGGACACGATCTATGCCAGACTCGAGCTGGTCGTCGACAAACTCAACAAGTTCGAGCATGCGGAACAAACGCTCGCCGCAGTCAATACATACGAAGAGAAGTTCCTGAAGAAGTAGTCGGAAGCGGGATGGGATGCACTCTAACTACTTAGACGGCGACTCACGGGATTAGGATTACCTCCCCCCTTTTTTTATTTTTCCATGAGCCGCGTGAGCTATGCTGGCCTTCTGATTAGCCGATGTAACCGAGGTCCTCTCGTTTCGCTTGAGGTTCTGGCTCGGTCTCCCTGAGTTTCGATGTGATCTGGTCGATCTGAAGCGCCTTCTCTTCGAGTTCGGCGAAGTCTATCTTGACGCCCAGTATCTTCGCCAGCACCTCGAGGACCGCCTGTGCGCCCTTGGGGTCGACGAAGTAGCCCGAGGTCTCGCCCATCAAGCACACGCTGCCCATGCCGTATATGTTCCCGAGGCCGAGCAGCAGACCGCTCGCGCCGACGATGCCGCTCCCGGGTTCCCCCTTGGAGAAGGTCACCCCGTGCTTCTTCATCTCCTCGACAAGAGCAGGATCGCTGGCCGCTCCCAGCACTCGGGGCTTCTCGATCATCCGCCCGAGGCCGTAGCCCCCGAGCGTGTACATGCGCTTCACGCCGAGCTCCTTGATGACCTCGAGGGTCCTGTCGGAGAGCTCGTACTGCCCTTCAGGCGTGAGCCCCTGGTAGTCCCCTGTCATGATGACGAGGTCGTTCGCCGCATCTGGCCTGAGGACGTAGTACATCTCGTTGCTGACCAGCCTTATCACGCCTGAGTCGTTCACGAGGACCTGGGGCGGGAAGTACTTCGAGAATATCTCCGCGAACTTGACCGCCTTCAGCTGGTCCACTAGATGCTCT
This sequence comes from uncultured Thermoplasmata archaeon, assembly GCA_964535775.1. GTDB lineage: Archaea > Thermoplasmatota > Thermoplasmata > UBA10834 > UBA10834 > COMBO-56-21. Next base: position 1,667 of record CAZHTV010000015.1, read on the forward strand.
GCCGCCAGCTTCCCGACGTTGCCCACACCGGGAAGGCCTTCGATGAAGACCGGATCCCTCAGGCGGGGCTTCTCTTTGAAAACTACCAAGATGTCCTCCATCTAGGCCTCACCTTCCATCTCCCTCTTCAGCCGTCTCCGGTACTCGCCGTACCTGTCGTCCGGGGAGTACTTGGCGGGGATGGGCATCAAAGTTGTCCCTCCGCACTTAGGGCATTGCTCGCGAAGGGTGTATTCCCTACACGACGGGCATTTCCTGAGGAGCGTCTTCACTTCTCTTCCTTCCTTTTGAAGTTGGCCAAGCCGCCCGACTTGTGAACGGAGGCCGTGATCTGGTCGACCGAACCCTTCATCTCCTGCTCGGCGGTCTTGTAGTCGCTTGCGGTAACAGTGACCTTGTATCTCGGCGCACCGATGTAGGCGATGCTGATCTCTGCCTCCTCGGAGTCCGTCCCTGCGAGCAGGGCCTTCTTGATGTGGTCGATGCCGTCGGGCTTGGGGTTCGTTATCTCGAGGACGCCGTCGATGGTCACGGTCGGCGCTTGGATGTTCTCCTTGGCCACCTCGACGAACGCGGCCGCCCACTTCTTGTCGATACCCAGCTCCTTCAGCGACTCCTCGCCCGCGGTGACCTGCTCAAAAGCGCCGTACAGGGTGCCGAACTCGGAGACGAGCTTGTCGCCTATCTCCGCATACGCCTGCGCGATGTCCTTCCCCATCTTCGTCGCCACAATCTCCAGGAGCTTCTCCGCCTTCTTCTCGTTCTTCCACTCCTGGATCTTCTCCCGCTTCTGGTGCTCGTTCACCTGCTTGAGCGACATATCGATGTGGCCCTTGTCCCAGTCGACGTGCAGGACCTTGCAGACTATCTTCTGGCCTTCTCTGACGTGGTCCCTTATGTACTTGACCCAGCCGGTGGCCACGTCGCGTACGTGTATGAAGCCCTCCCTGCCTTCGTACTCATCCAACGTGCAGAAGGCGCCGAAGTTCTTGACGCTCTGCACGCTGCAGACCACCAGGTCTCCGACTTCCGGGAACTCGGACTTGTGCACCATCACTGGACCTCTCCGAGCATCTGCCCTCTGACCGCGCCCTTGCCTCCGGTCGGCTTGACCAATGTCGCGCCGCAGACGTTGCACTTCACCTGGGTCGCGGGCTTGTTGAACGCGATCTGCTCGTTTCCACAGTCCTGGCACTTGATAGTAAGAAACCTGCTCTTGGGGGTGGGTACGCCCGACATGCCGCTCAGGCCTCCTTCAGCTCGAAGACCTTGGCCCTGAAGCATGTCCTCTGGTGGGCCTTCTTGCAGGCCTTGCACCTGTACCTGAGTGCGACCTTGACGGTCGGCTTCTGCCTGCCCTCGTACTTCGGCCTCGGGAAGCCTCCGTACCCCGCGGTCGCCCTCCTGTATCTCCTCTGACCCCACTTGAGCTCGGACCTGGGCCTAGCCTTGACCCTCTCGACCTCGTGCTCGGTGTGCTTCTTGCACTTGGGACAGTATTCCCTGGTGACCCTAGGCATCTTCATCCGAATCAGCGTTCCTCAGAGCAGGGGCAGAGTAAGCGGGAACTTGTATTAAAGCATTGTTGGAATCCACGAGGGAAGCCGGAGAGATCCACCACCCTCGTCAGACTCGGACCTTTTGCTATTGGCTTGGTAAATATAATAGGATTCAAATGGAAAGAGATAAATATCGCCTAATTAATAAATGGCTAGGCACATAATATGACGGACAAGGGCCTCACGAAGAAGGACGAGATGCTCGTCGAACTTCTGATGAGGACAGGCCTCTCCAAGAACATCGCCAAGACCCTGGTTTTCCTCCGCAAGAAGGAGGAGACGACCTCGGTCGAGATAGAGAGCGCCACCAGCCTCAGACAGCCCGAGGTTTCCATAGCCATGCAGGACCTGCGCAGGCGGAAGTGGGTTTCTAAGCGCGACATCAAGAAGGAAGGCAAGGGAAGGCCCGTGCACTCCAACAAGCTCGCGCTGCCCTTCGACAAGATCATCGAGACCATAGAGGCCGAGGAGAAGAAGAAGATCGAGTCCGTCGAGAACAACATAAAGCAGCTCAAGGAGCTAGCGAAGTAGCTCAGCGCCTCTGCATCGTTCTGACGCCGTCTTTGGACGCGACTATGACCTTGTGGGCGAGGCCCACGAAGAGGCCGTTATCGACCACCCCAGGCAGGTTGTTTATCTCGCGCTCCATGGCAGCCGGGTCGTCTATCCTG
>CAZHTV010000015.1:3996-20246 GCA_964535775.1 uncultured Thermoplasmata archaeon
ATGCGCCCGCCCTTCGCAGCGGATGCATATGAGGTGTCGCCGTATATCCCGGTTGGGATGTATCTCTCCGGGTCGGGCAGTACCATGTACTCAGGGGGCCTGCTCGTGCCTCTCGGCCTGGACTTGCCGACCAGGTCCGGGCGCACATGCAGCATCCTCGAAGTCTCTATCTCGCCCCCGTGTCCGTCCTCGACCGGAAACTCCTTCCCCCTAAGGTCATAGGCTATGTCGAAGTCGGACAGCACCATGACTTTCAGTTCAGGGATGCGCTCGACCGCCCTGAGCGCGCCCAAGCGGAGAGCGGCCATGTGTCCAGAGCCCGCATGTCCCGTGATGATGAGTATCTTGTCGATCCCGTTCCTCCCGAGCTCGGATACGATCTCAAAGGCGAGCGATTGTACGGTCTCATAGGTCAGCGTTATGGTCCCTGGGAAGTTGCGAGTCGACCTGCACTCGCCGTACCTGATAGGAGGACACAGGATGGCCCCCAGCTCCACGGCCACCCGACGGGCGACCTCCTCCGCCTGGAACGCGTCAGTGCACAGAGGGAGGTGCGAGCCGTGCTCCTCGACCGCCCCGAAGGGCAGTATGGCCACGGGCTTTCTCCTCACCAGCTTCGCGAACTGGGTGCTCGTGAGCTCCTCAAGGAGCATCGGCTTCCTGCTTCGCATTGCCGGCATATCTCCCTCCCCCCTGCTTCACCTTGTCGAGGTCGATGTACTCGCAGTCGCAGACCGGACATCTCAGGCTGGATAGCTTCGTCACGCCGAATCTCTCCCTGAGCTCGCGGTCGGCTTCCTCGATACGTTCCTTGGATATCTTGCGATCGCACCTCGGGCAGTAGTACACGACCCGTCGATAACGCTGTCATGATATAAGCAGAGTTAGGTGGCTCGTCAGGTCATGCTTATAGACAGGCAAGGCCATACTTCGTCGATATAAGATGAAGGTGTCCGCGCTCTTCTCAGGAGGGAAGGATTCCGCATATTCACTCTACCTTGTCCAGCAGCAGGGCTGGGAGGTCGTCAGCCTTCTCACTGTGGTCCCGAAGGCGTCCGACTCGTACATGTTTCACCATCCCAACATCAGGTGGACCAGGCTGCAGGCAGAGGCCCTCGGAATCCCGATCCGGTACAGGGACAGCTCCGGCCTCAAGGAGGAAGAACTGAAGGACATCGAGGCCCTGATGAGGAAAGAGAAGGAGGCCGGGGGTTTCGTCTGCGGCGCGATAGCTTCCGACTATCAGTGGTCCCGACTGAACGAGATCGCCCATCGCCTCGGCAGACCGCTGCATGCACCCCTGTGGCGAAAGGACCAGCTGACGCTTCTGGAGGACATGGTGCATGCGGGGTTCAAGTTCATGATCGCCGGCGTCTACGCGGAAGGCTTTGACGAGGGCTGGCTTGGCAAGGTCATCACATCGAAGTCAATCGCTGAGCTGAAGGCTCTGAGGGACAAGTACAGGATCAGCGTCTCGGGAGAGGGCGGGGAGCTCGAGACTTTTGTCCTCGACGGGCCGAACTTCTCGAAGGCGATACGAGTCGAGGAGGCTCATGCGAACTGGAGCAGGCACTCTGGGAACTACACGATAACCCAGGCGGTGCTCGAGGAGAAGGCGAGCGGGTAGCGTGCCCTCCTCATAGGAGGCGTTTTCGCCTTACTCGCTGCATCTGCCAGCGTGCTTCTTCTCCTTTCGGTAAGCCTTGCGCCTGGCCTCTCTCAGCGTGCCCTCGGGGATGAGGCACATCTTCTTGCCAGCCAGAACGCCAGCGACGCCCTCCTTGGGCTCGAGCTGCGGGTAGTCCTCGCACATCTTGCAGCTGGGAGGACATACGCTCGTCCGGTCCCCCTCGACCTCGGGGAACGAGAATATGCCGCCCTCGTAGTTCCTCAGCACTATCTTCTTGTCGGACATCGACACAACGTAGTTCGGCCCCACCGGTATCTTGCCTCCGCCCGTCGGGGCGTCTATGATGAACTCTGGGACCGCGAAGCCGGAGGTGTGCCCCCTCATGGATTCGATTATCTCGACGCCCTTCGCAGTGGAGGTCCTGAAGTGCTCGAGACCCTTCGCGATGTCGCACTGGTATATGTAGTACGGCCTGCACCTGATCCAGGTCAGGTCCTGGCAGAGCTTCGTCATGATGGTCGGGCAGTCGTTCACCCCCTTCAGCAGCACGCTCTGGTTGCCGACCGGTATGCCCGCATCGACCAGGGTCTCCACTGCCCGTTTGGACTGAGAGGTGATCTCGTTCGGGTGGTTGAAGTGCGTGTTGAGCCAGATGGGATGGTATTTCCTGAGCATCTTCACGAGCTTCGGAGTGATCCTGTACGGAAGCACGACGGGCGTCCTCGTGCCCAGCCTGACAATCTGGACATGCTTGATCTTCCTGATCTCACGGACGACCTTCTCCAGGAACTCATCGGAGACCATGAGCGGGTCGCCACCCGACAGAAGGACGTCCCTGACCTCGGGCGTCCCCCTGATGTAGTCTATGCCCTCCTTGATCTCCTCCCAGCTCCTCTGGTGGTCAGTCTGCCCCACGATCCTCCTCCGGCAGCAGTGCCTGCAGTACATGCTGCACTGGTCCGTGAGCAGAAAGAGCACCCTGTCCGGGTACCTGTGGGTCAGGCCCTCGTGGGGTGAGTCCACCGTCTCCCAGACCGTATCGGTCATCTCGTAGTTCTTGAAACGTATCTCGTTCGAGGTCGGGACCGCCTGCTTCCTGACGGGGTCATGCGCGTCGTCGGGGTCCATGAGGGACGCATAGTATGGCGTGATGGCCATGCGGAGGTACTTCATGGAGCCCCTTATCTCGGCCTCTTCCTCGTCGGTCAGGTTGATGACCTCGGCCAGGGTATCCACGTCCATGACTCTGTTCCTGACCTGCCACTTCCAGTCAGTCCACTCCTTGGTGCTGACGTCCTTCCAGAGCGGTATGTCCTTCCATCGTCTCATTTCCGTCAGGCCTCCGGAAAAGGCTGCTGATGAAAACGGTATAGGCTTCCCCTATATAGAGTAGGCGCAGCGGCAACGCTCAGCTCCCTTAGTATGATGAGCTCTTCGAGGAACGCCTCGGCACCCGAACTCCCGGATATTCTCACATCCAGGGGAACTCTGCCATTTCCAGCTCCAGGAACCGAATCATTGCACTCTCGGGAATCGTTGACGACCTGCTAGCGCTTTGACGAGCCGCGGCCTCAGCCAATGGGCGGGTGACCGGGAGGTAAGAATCACTTCCTGTCCCGCTCGATCATGCCCATCAGAAGCATGCAAGCCAAAAGGATGCGTCTGTCGAGGTGTGGCGGCACACGGCTGCAATCGACTTCCCATATGTCCCCGATGACCTTGAACTGCTGCTTGATCTCCGCCACCAGCTGGCCATAGAATTCCACCATGACCTGCTCGGGGACAAGCGACCCCCCTGGGAGGTATTTCCTCGCAAGGCCTCTACCACCCCGCTCAACGACCCGGCCGATCTGCTGGCCGGCCGCGTCCAGGAGTATGTACTCATCGACGAATACGCCGGAGGACAGCGCGCGCCTCCGGATCTTGCCCACGCATGCGTTCGTCGCGGAGTCGAGGACAGCGAAGGTGCCCCACATGTCCGCGATCTGCTCCTGCTGTATCCTGAATATCTCCTGCTTCATGCTGTCGTCGGAGAAGACCGGTATCTTCTCCTTGATGCGGACTATCTTCTGCCTCGCATAGCCGAGGACTCGCCCCTGAGAGTCCTCGATCCAGTACTGGTTTGCTATCGCGACGACCTTCTTCCTGATGCGGTAATAGTTCTGGTGCCAGATGCCTGACTGCTGAGGCGTGGCCTGTGGAAGAACGGGCCTCCCGCAGACGCTGCAGAATGATGCATCCGCCACCAACTGAGTCCCGCATGCCGGACAGTTAGCCATGTGACTCCCGGCCATGATTCGCCGGGAGGATGATAAGCCTTCTCAGCTGGTTTCCATGCGGCGAAATGACGCCGGATGAGTGTAGTAGATCGGATTCACTTTCGGGCACACTGGCGCGGAATCCAATCTTAGCATTTGTGGATCAGGGAGAATGCGTCAGACCCTTTTCTCTTTCTAATCTCAATAAGTACAAGAAACGCAGACCTAGGGGGATTCGAGCCCCTGAGGGGCCGGTGTGTGGCAAAACGAGTCAAGAGGGTCCTACTGGCTTTGGCACAAGATACTGGTGAACAACAGGGTCATCAGCAAGGGCCGAACCTCCGAGAATCATCTCTTCTCGTATGTGCGCGAAGGAGGCAGTGTGTCTCCCTCTTTCCAGTCGGTTCTCAGCATCGAGAAGAGGACATCGTCGGTGAAGTGCCCGAACTCGTCAAAATAACGTTGCCTGAGCAGACCCTCTCTCTTGAACCCGAGTTTCTTGACCAACTTGATTGAACGCTTGTTCCGAGGCATGATGAAGATCTCTATCCTGTTCAGCTCCATCTTCTCGAAACCGAAGTCGATAACAGCCTTCATCGCCTCGGTCATTATGCCCTTGCCCCAGTGCTCTCTTGCCAGGTCGTAGCCCATCTCGGCCTGATAGCCCGCGGAAGGGGCCCACTTGTAGAAGCCAAGCGAACCGATTGGCCGGCCTTCTCCCTTGATTGTTATGATCCATCGGAACCCCAGCCTCTTCCGGTACAGGTCGACCAAGTACTTCCTGAGCTCTTCCCGGGCGGCCCTCATGTCCCTCGGAGCAGGGCCTCCCCCTCCCCAGACAACCTCGGGCCTCGAGAAGTGTTCAAAATACCATTCGGCATCCCTCATCGTCGGCTGCCGGAGAATCAAGCGCTTCGTCCTGATCTCGGGGAACTTCCTGAAAGCTGTCTTCCTGTTCATTGGGGATCTCCCGCAGACGAGACGTTAATTCGCAGCCGTTCAGTTGCATCGACCATCATAGTCTTTGCGGCATCCCTAGCTTGGAAGGCATGGAGGCCCCTCGATTCCGAGATGTCAATCCGGCATGATTGGAGAATGCCAGTAAATCGAAAGTGGGGTAGATCGGCTTCTGTCTTATTGCTCTCCCATCGCGGTGGCTCCCAGGTGTGAGAACGCCCTTCGTGGCAAGGAAGATTGATGCGGAAGACACCAAGGTGCAGTGGATTGCCCGCACAATGCTGGATATGGAACTCGTTGAGGAAGGGGCGAATTGGGTTGCTTCCCTATTTGTCAATGGCGCTCTCAGGAAGAGCCGAGGAGTCGGACTAGTTCTTCAGGACTTCGTCAATTACTTCTGTCAATTCGCTATGTATCCTCCGTGCCTTGACGTCTATATCTTCTGTGACTGGTTCTAGCAGGAGCTTCTCCTCGAAGCTAGTTATGCTGAAGTTCTTAGGGAATACTCTCTGCTTCATGTTCGTCCCATATCTCTCATACTTGTCCAATACGAATCGAGTCTTCTCGATGATAGGCTTGCGCAAGCCGTCGATCGAGTAACCGAACTCTTTCTCCATTTTGATGATGTCAAGAATATCTCGAGGTTTGTACGCCATTCTAGTCATTGCAGCTCTGCACTTCTCAGCATATATCTCCCGCGAATCGTAGCAGGCCAAATCGACCGTTGTGCAGTACTGGCTGCATGGCTCCGGATAGAATAACTTCACTTCCGAAAGATCAACACCGTCGACATAACTCGAGAGAGTGTGTGTGACGACGGGAAATGAAATCATGTCTACCATGTTGACCTGAACCTTAAGCTCACTCGGGACACCCAAGACCTCAGACTTGTATTTGAGTCTGAGTTCAGCCATCTTTCCGCCGCTACTTATGTGGACTTCATCACTGTTCTTCTTCTTGCCTGAAAACGATAGTCCAAGTTCATCTGTCGTTTCCTTGAATTCATCTATGATGTTCGAAATCTCAGAAGAGCAGCGCTTATTGAGTCTGTCGCCGGACAATCCGTTCCAGTTGGTGTCATCTCCCCATGTGAAGTCGACATCCTGTGAGAAGCGAAAGTACCCTGTGTATGCCTTGATAAGGCATGTTCCTCCTTTGAAAACCAGATTCTTGTTCAGATAGTTGTTCTTTGACGCTCTGTGTAGCAGTCTGTGCAGCTGGTAGTCTAGTTCGACAATGTCTGCTGATCCGCAGCCTTTTGCCTTTGCCAGTCTTCCGAAAAACTCCTTCATGAGACTCTGTCCACCATTTCTTGAATCTTGATAGGGTAGTTCTTGACATACAATAAGGTCTTCTCATGATCGAGTCGATCTCTCAGCTCCACATACTGAGAGATAGCGAAAAGGTCATCATGACTGTCCAGATATCTCTTGTACACCAAGTCAAGAACGGTCTTCTCCTTGTCCGAGTACTTCAAATCGAACTTCTTCAGAATGCCGAATGAGAAATACTTCTTGGACCGCCTGAAGAACCTGAACTTCGCGTCGGCAATTTTGATGGCTTTCGTGGTTCTGAAGCTGTCTGTCATTATGAAATTCACAGTGAAGTACTCATGAGTCAGTCCGTTTATCCTAAGAGCGGTCTCAAGAGCAATGTACCAATTCGTGACCCCTTTGAGTGTTAGTGCTTCTGCAACGATCTCATAGATTGACTTATCGAAAGATCCTGTCTCCCGTTCGATAGGGCTGTTGACATAGAACACTCCCCTGAGAATTCTGGTTATGTACCTATGTTCCTGAAGATATCTAATGCTGCGAGTGGGATCTTTATCTGTCTGATCAGCAAGTCTGTGAATAGTCTCGGATGTCACTAGTTTGCTATCCCTTGTCAGAAGAACTTGCCATATTCTTTTTGCGCTCTTAGTAGTCACAATATCCCATTTATTGGGATATTATGACCAACACTACATATACTTTTCTCTAGGATTATCATAGAACAATGGATTATTCACAGATTTGATTGTAGAAAGCATACAAAGAATTATATGATTTTGCATACATATGCATGCAATTGCATGCAGGAATATTGAAGGGAAGAATCGATGAATTCAATAGTGAAATACAAGACTCTCAGGCTCAAAGAGGATGAGTATCAGAAGATAAAAGAATTGAAGAGATACCTTCGCAGAAAAGGAACCGATTCCATTGATCTGCAGGAGCTCAGACGACAAAATATCGTTGATGTGCCCGTGGACGACGAAGACGATTCTTCAGATGACCTTACAATGGGATTTGTACTCGGGTTGGGAGCAGCAGCTCTAGCTTACCTGCTTTGGAAGGGCTCACAGAAATAGAGTGGGCATGAAGAAGGCAACGAGAAGGGGTTTTGCCTCCTGCGAATTCTATGACCATCTGTTAGGTACGAGCTGGCAAAACCGGTTCAATTCCGGCTCACTATGCCCCTAATCGAATCCCGGTCCCCTAGATTGGTTGATAAACGGCCCTGACCAGGTGGAGAAGGCAACCCAATCGGGGAAGCTGGCAGAAGAATGGGAGGAGGCCGGCTCGCCTCCTAGATCTAGAGGTTTGGGGCATTCTCCTCGAATTCCAATCCTCACTGATTAGGAAGTAGCCAGAAAGTCAAAAGTGGGGTAGATCGGATTTGAACCGATGACCTCATGCTCCCAAAGCACGTATCATACCAAGCTAGACCACTACCCCATGGCCGGCTCTGAGACGGGATTATCGCCGTCCCCGATAAAAGCATTCTGCCCCATCACGGAAGGAGCCTGGGAAGCTCCTCCAGGAACCGTGCTATGGCCCTCCCCCGATGGGATATACTGTTCTTCTCGACAACATCGATCTGAGCGTAGGTCTTCGAACGGCCTTCGGGAACAAATATGGGGTCGTACCCGAACCCGCCCGTCCCGGCCTTGCTCATGGAGATGGAACCTTTGGCCACGCCCTTTGAGATGTGCGGTTCACCGCCTGGCACCATGAAACCTATGCAGCACTCGAACCTGGCCGACCGATCCACCACGCCCTCCATCAACTTCAAAACGCCGTCGCAACCGATGGTCTTGAACACATACGATGAGTACACACCTGGGAATCCCCTGAGCGAGTCGATGAACAGCCCTGAATCGTCGATCATCAGAGGCACGTTGTGCCTCTGCATGAGCCATTCGAGGCCTGGCTTGATGGTGTCTTCGAGCGTCTCCGCCTGTATCTCGGGGTATGTCGTCCTGATGTGTTCGAGCTCGTAACCGTGCTTCCTCATCTGGGCGGAGATCTCCTGGAACTTGCCATAGTTGCTGGTGACGAACGCTATTCCTTTCGTGTGTATCTCCCCCTCTTCTCGATCTCCTTCACCTTCTTGAGGACATCCGCTCCCGCGGAGTAGGTCTTGACATAGGATTCCTTGACGAGCTCGAGGAGCTCGCTCCTGCGGTAGTGGGTCGAATGGAAGGCCTCCTCGAGGAGGTGCATGTCGACCCCTTTGTCCTCCAGCTCTGACGTCTTCGAGCCGAGCGAGAAGTCGATCGTGACTATCCTGTCTCCCTCCAGGAGCATGTTGCTGGTGGTGAGGTCACCGTGGACGATGTCCGCTGCGTGGAGTCTGCCCGCGATCTCGCCTATCTTCCTCGCGACCTCCTCGGCCTTCTCCCTGGGGAGCTCTTCAAGGGCGTCCTTGACGCGCATACCCTTGACCTCCTCCATCACTATCCTGTTCTCGATTAGGTCGACCGAGTAGATGATCGGCACGGCTATGCCCGCGCTCCTGGCCTCGAACATCAGCCTGACCTCGTTCTTGATCCTGAAGGTCTGGAGCGACCTGTCCAGAGCGGGATGCCTATAGCCCTTCACGACCCGCTGCTTGAGAACGACATCCCTGCCCATCCAGGTCGAGGAGTCCAGCTTAGCCTCCGCGCCGACTCTGTGGACTGACACAGACGCGAGAAAGTGCTCTGCGGTAATAAGGATGTCTGGTCTCCTCCAACTGAAATCGCTGACAGGCATTCGCAACGTATATCAGCAACGATTCCGTTCTTCGGCCGTGGCGCACCTGACCACTGGCTCGAAGAGTTTGGACGACCTCCTAGAGGGAGGCCTAGAGGGCGGAGCTATCACTCTGTTGTTCGGAGAGGCCGGCTCAGGCAAGACCAACGTATGCCTCCAGATCGCGAGCATAGTGGCTCAGATGGGGAAGAAGGTGATCTACATCGACACCGAGGGTGTCTCCCTCGAACGACTGAAACAGATTGCTGGCGAGGGATACGAGGATGTCATGAAGAACATACTGTTCTTCGAGCCGCACTCGTTCGAGGAGCAGGAGAGGTTCGTCGACAAGGCGGTCAAACTCGCGGAGAGCTCTCTCGAGGTAGGCGTCATAATCCTTGATTCCGCCACCATACACTACAGGCTGACGCGGAACGACGAGGAGAGGGGTGCGAGGAAGACTCTGAGCCCGCAACTCGCAAAACTGCTCGCGGTCGGGAGGACCAAGGACATGCCGATACTGGTCACATCACAGGTGTACACGGACATCGAGAAGGGCACCTTCGAGCCCCTGGGCGGACATGTCCTGCTGCACAACGCGAAGGCGATACTGCGCCTGGAGAAAGTCAGCACGGGCACGAGACGCGCGATCATCGTCAAGCACCGGCACCTGGAAGAGGGCCGCAGGACGGATTTCAGGATCACGAAGACCGGCGTGGCCTAGTTCTTCCTCTTCACCATGTAGTCGGCGAACTCGGAGAGGGCCTTCTTGTGCGCAGGATTCTTGACTACCTTCAGGGCCTTCTTCGCCTCCTTGATGAGCTCGTCGGCGACTCTTGTCGCGTGGTCGATCGCCCCGACCCTCTCGAGCATGTCCCGCGCCCTGATCAGCTCGCCCGGCTGGGAATCCTTCTTGCCGAGCACAGAAAGGAACTCCGCCCTCTCGGGACCTCTGAGATCCTCGAGCGCTTGTACAACTATCAGCGTCTTCTTGCCATTCCTGATGTCGTTCAGGACTGGCTTCCCGAAGGTCTCCTTGTCAGACCTCAGGTCCAGGACGTCGTCCCAGATCTGGAATCCGAGCCCAATCAGCCTCCCGAATTCGGCAAGGGCCTCCTCTTGAACGTCGCTCCCTTTGCCAATGATAGCGCCTCCCCTTGCGGCGGCGGAGTAGAGCACCGCGGTCTTGTACTCCACCATCTTCATGTAGTCGTTCGATGCGACCCTCTTGGCGTTCTCGAAGTCCATATCCATCTGCTGTCCCTCGGCCAAGAGTCTGACGGACCTGGCAAGGATGTCGACCAATCGTACGAGGTCCGTGTCATCCACCTCGGAATCGAGCACGACCTCGAACGCCCTCGCAAAGAGCGCGTCTCCCGACAGGATCGCCTCCGGTATTCCATAGGTGGAGTGCACCGTCTTGATGCCTCTCCTGGTGTCGTCCTCGTCCATGACGTCGTCATGGACGAGCGTGAAGTTGTGCACGATCTCGAGGGCGACCCCGAAAGGTATGGCCGCATCGCACTTGCCGCCGACAGCCTCAGACGCCATCGTCGCGAGCAGAGGCCGCAGCCGCTTGCCCCCAGCAGCGGGGTAGTGCGACATCGCGGCCTTCAGGGTCTTGTTCTCGATTATGCCCAGCGACCGCATCAGGTACTCGTTGATCTTCCTGACCCTGTCCTCGTGATCATCCGGGAACGCCAACGCAGTCACTCCTCCAGCTGGTCCAGCCATTCTTTGGAGCGGCCCGTCACGATGGCCTTGGACGACGCGAGCTCCTTGACGTCCTTCGCTCCGACCAGGAACATGACTGCCCTGAGCTCGTCTATGAGCATCTGCAACTCCCTCTCGAGGGAATCCTTGCCCTCAAGAGCTGCCGGCAGGAGCCTCCCTGCCATGCCCGCACAACTCGCGCCTATGCTGATCGCCCGCGCAGCATCAAGACCGCTCCTGACGCCTCCCGTGGCGATCACGGGCAGGCCGACGTTGGCGATGACCACCGCGACCGGCGTGGGTATGCCCCAGTCCCAGAAGGTCTTCCCGATGTTCGCTCTCGCGGAGTCGCCGGCGCTCTTGGCACGGTAGTACTCGACCGCAGCGAAGCTGGTCCCTCCGAGTCCGCCAACATCCAGGCCCTTCACCCTGACCTTCTTCAGCTTGAGCGCCGCCTCGCGCGGGATGCCCGCGCCCGTCTCCTTAGCCAGGACGGGCAACGCGGAGGCGAACCTCTCGAGCGCCTTGAGTCCTCCCCTGCTCCTGGTATCGCCTTCCGGCTGCACTATCTCCTGGAGGTAGTTCATGTGCATCGCGAGTATGTGAGCGTCGACCATCTCCATGGCAGCTCTTCCGTGTTCGATGTCCAGCGGCGCGACCTCCCCTTGTGATATCAGCTGAGGCACACCGAGGTTGCCGATCCTCAGAGGTACTTCGTACTCCTTGATGACTGAGTAGGTCCTCGCGACCTCCTGGTTCTCGAGAGCCGCCCTCTGGCTGCCCACACCCATGCCCACTCCGAACTTCTCCGCAGCCGCCGCGAGGTTCCTGTTGATCTCCTCCGCCTTCCCGTACCCGCCGGTCATGGCGGATATTATGAGTGGCGCTCTCAGCTTCCGGCCGAAGATCGTCGTGGAGGTGTCGATCTCCTCGAGGTCGATCTCAGGGAGCGGGTTGTGTACCAACTTGATGTCGTCCCAGTAAACATAGTCCTGCGAAAGGTCCTCGTTGACGCAGATATCGACGTGGTCCCCTTTCCTGCGTTCGATCAGCCTGGCCGGCCCGCCCTTGTCTTCAGACATGTGCGCACCTACTCGGGAACCACTACGGTGGAGAGCACCTGTCTACCTGACAAGGCCCTCTCCAGTCTCCCCGGCACATTGCCGTTCACTATCATACACTTTTCGCAGTGCTCGGCGATGGCCAGCATGCGCTTCAGCTTGCCGTGCATGCTGCCCGTGACATCTGCGCTCCTTGCCGCAGTCCGGCTGAGGCCCCGGAGCGCATTCCTGTCCAGCACGGGTATCAGCTTGGCGCCTCTGCTGCGCTTCGGGTCCTTATCGAAGACTCCATCAACGTCGGCGCAGAACACCGCAAGACGCGGCCTGAAGGCCTGTGCTAGTGCCATCATCATCAAGTCCCCTGAACATATAGAGAAGCCCATGCTCGAGTCTGGCACGACGTCTCCGAAGGTCACGGGCGTCAGGTTGATGGCGAGTATGCGGCCGAAGACCTCCTTCGAGAAAGATCTGATCGCCCCGCCCTTGAATGATGCGGATGCCGCTGGAGGGACGGAGACCGCGCGGATGCCGCTGTCTATCAGCGCCTCGAGGACCTTGAGGTTCAGTTCCCTGACATCCCTCTGGACAGAGGCCACATGCCTGAGCTGGCTATCGGACCTCAGGCCGAGGTGCAGGCCGTGTCTCTTGGCCTCGATGTGACCGAACGAACCGGCACCGTGGACGATGGTCAGGGAATCTGGCGATCGCCTCAGCTCGCGGGAGAGCCTCTCAGTCGCGGAGCTCCTGAAAGACCTGAGCCTTCCCTTGTCCGTGATGACGCTTCCGCCAAGCTTGACCAGTATCATCCGTTCACCGCTGAGACCGCGGACATCAGCCTTGACCGATTGCCATATCCCATCATAAAACCGGCGGGACAAAAGAGGTCTCTGATGCTGCCGCAGCCTGGACTATGGTCTGAGTTCTCTTGGGCGCCTATCTGGAGAGATATATCTCGATCGAAGAGACGTTCGCGTTGGTCCCGTTGTGTCCTGGCAGGGACTCGGTTGCTATCTTCACGTCGTGATAGTTGAGCCCTTGCGCGAATCGGTTCCGAACTATCTCCGCAACGTCCACAGCCCTGCTTATCGCACGTCCTCTCGCCTTTATGCAGACACCTTCGCAGCCCGAATTGAGCTGCGATACAACGGCGAGAACGTAGTTCATCGTTGCCTTCTTTCCGATGTAGATTGTGTTCTCCTCTGCCATTGCTTCCTCCGAGGCTCGGCTGGGCTTAGTCAAAGGGCTTTGGAAGTTATATATTAGTATTGTCAGAGAGGCGCTGGACAGCCGGACATGAGCTCATCGGATGAGAGGACTTCGACCTTCGCCGAGGGAGGAGAAGATGTCGCCCGGGCCCGCCAAAATAGAAATAACCGCCCTTCGATAGCCAGGAGGCCATGAAGGCGCTGGACCGTAAGGCTCGCGATCTCAGGGAACTGGTGCGCTCGATGAAGTCGGCTGCCGTGGCTTTCTCGGGCGGGACGGATTCGGCGCTCGTGGCCAAGGTCGCCAGGGACGAACTCGGTCCGAAGGCTTTGGCCGTGACCATAAGTTCGCCCCTTTACCCCTCATCCGAGCTGAAAGCGGCGAAGAAGCTGGCGAAGACAATCGGCATTGGGCATATGGTGGTCGAGGCGAACCCCTTGGCTGACGAGAACTTCACACACAATCCCGTAGACAGGTGCTACATCTGCAAGCTGGATGACCTCTCACGCATCAGAAGGCTGGCGGACAACCGTGGCCTCAAGGCGGTCTTGGACGGCACGAACGCCGATGACAGAGGCGACTACAGGCCCGGCGCGAGAGCGAATAGGGAGCTTGGGGTGAGGAGCCCACTCGCCGAGGCCGGCCTCACGAAAGCTGAGATAAGGACGCTCTCGAAAATACTCAAGCTCCCTACTTCAGCGAAGAGCTCGAGCGCATGTCTGGCATCCCGCATACCCTACGGTGAGGAGATAACCTCCGAGAAACTGGCCATGATCGAACGGGCCGAGGAGTTCCTCACCGCGAAGGGTTTCGAGGGCGCCCGGGTCAGGATGCACGGGTCCGTGGCGAGAATCGAGGTCAGCCGGAAGGACATCGCCAGGCTGTCCTCGGAGAAGGTCAGGGAGTCGGTGTCGAGAAGGCTCAAAGCGCTGGGATTCACCTATGTGACGGCGGATCTCATGGGGTACAGGACGGGAAGCATGAACGAGGTGCTCGAGCCTTGACCCCGAAGAAAATCGAGCGCATTCTCAGAAGGCTCTCGGAAGGCTCGATCTCGGTTTCGGAGGCAATGCAGGAGCTGCGCACTCTTCCGTACGACGACCTCCGGTTCGCGAAGATCGACCGACACAGGGAGCTGCGCAAGGGCATCCCCGAGGCGATATACGCTCCGGGAAAGACCGAGAAGCAGATCCTGGAGATCGCCTCACGGACAATCTCGAGAGGTGACGAGGCGGTCTTCACGAGGGTCCCGGAGGAGCTCATGAAGGCGATGAAAGCGAGGCTGGGAGGGAAGGCGAGACTGTATCCCGAAGCGAAGATGGTCGCGATCAACGTCCAGCCCAGGGACAGGGTTGGCAAGGTCCTGGTCGTCACTGCAGGCACTTCCGACATACCGGTTGCTGAGGAGGCGGCTACCACCAGCCAGCTCCTGGGATGCAGCGTGAAGAGGTTGTACGACGTCGGAGTGGCGGGCATCCACAGGCTTACCTCGAACCTCAAGGAGTTCGAGAAGGCGGATGTGATAATAGTGCTCGCAGGCATGGAGGGCGCCCTCCCCAGCGTGGTCGCCGGACTCACCGCGAGACCGGTGATCGCAGTTCCCACGAGCGTCGGCTACGGCGCGAGCTTCAGCGGAATGGCCGCGCTCCTGGGGATGCTCTCGAGTTGCTCTGCGGGCATAGGCGTGGTCAACATAGACAACGGCTACGGGGCAGGCGCGCTCGCCGCAGTCATAATCAAGAACAAACACCCAAAACACTAGTCTACTCTAGCACCGCACCTGCGACAGAACATGTCCGACGGTTTGGGCTTCGAACCACACGCTTTGCACACCCTCTCCCGCAAGACCTTGGTCCCGCACTTGGGGCAGAACTTGTCGTCAAGGTTGAGGGGGGCCTCGCAATTGCCGCACGCAAGCCCGGGTTGTTCGTCCGGCCTCTCCTCAGATCCCGCTTCTACCGACGGCTCAACGGGTTCAGTGGCCGCCTTCAGGCGTATTGTCTCAGCAGCGGCATCAGAGCTTACAGACTTCCGGGCCTTCACAGCGAGCGACAGTGCGCGTGCATAGTTGGCCGTCACGAAAGCGGCCTCGGCATCCGTCATCAGGTCCTGGGCCTTGGACGCGTCCGCTCCAGCGTCCAAGGCCTTCTTGATGTCCGACCTGGCTGTGTTCATCTCGAACTTCGCACTCAGGTAGTTCCCGTCCTGGTCCGCGGACAGCTTCGTTCCCTTGTACGAGTCCGCCGACGAGGTCATCCTGGCGGAGAGTATGTTCTCAGCGACTCGCTCTAGCCTGTCCCTCTCCGCATCGTTTGGAGGCGGAGGAGACACCTCCGGCCTGCGTTTGGACGGATTGGTCAGCTCGGACCTGGCCTGGTCGCAGAGGTCCATGCACTTGTCGTGGTCCCCTTTCTCCATGGCCTTCTTGGCCGACGAAACAAGCGACTCCGCAGCGCTCGTATCCCCGCCCTGTCGCTGCATGACGCCTATCACTGACCGTGTCGTGAGGATCGCGTTGAACGCCTCGTCCTTCCTCTGCGACGTCCGTCTTGCCTCCTTGGACCGGTTGCGCATCACCCTGAGCTCGAAGAAGACGACGAATAGCATGGCAGCCGCAAGTACAGCTACCAGAATCAGTTTCTCCTGTTCGGACAGAGCCACGGGGGCCAGCTCCGCGTCGTCAAGCTATCTGGATTCTTATAAACCCTTCGTGGTGAGTACCACTCGCCCGCAGGCTCGGAAAATGAGGGAAATGAGGAAAAGTAGAGTGGCTGACGGCTTACCAAGTCCGTAGCGGTTTCAAGCAGTGCAGTTCACCCTGTACCCGAAGGTACCTGGCTAGTGCACCTAGCCGCTACAGCCAAGAAGCCCCGAAGGGCCTTACCCTTCCCGAGGGCTCGCGCACCTCAGTACCGGGAAGAACGTAGGCGGGCTTAACTTCTGGGTTCGGAAAGAGACCAGGTGTGGCCCCGCCACTTTGGCCGTCAAACCTCTCTGTAGAGCCGATTAATATCGATGCCCTATTTAAGGGTTGTTCATGGGAGCCCGCGCATTGTGCCCCGATCGCCGGGCAACACAGAGAGACGTGGTAGAACGGAGGATTTCAATACCAGCCGGGCAGTAGGCCCAAAGGCTGAGTATGAAGAAGATCGCAGCAGTGACTTTCGACCTCTGGGACACACTGATCCAAGAGCGTCCAGGGGGGTCGGATAGGGTGGCACGGATCAGAGTGGCGAGGATAGGGTCGGTGCTATCCGCGGCAGGCCTGTCCCACACCCCTGAGGAGATCATGACCGCCCATGAGAAGACCGGGCATTTCCTGCGCTTGGTGTGGGGGAAGAGGAGGGACATGCCGGTCAGAGACCAGGTCCTGTTCATGCTCAATTCGATCGACGGGAGGCTACCTGGGAAGCTCAGAGACGAGGAT
>CAZHTV010000016.1:0-20204 GCA_964535775.1 uncultured Thermoplasmata archaeon
GGTTCTGTTGCATCAGCGGGTGGTGGCCGTCAAGGGGCCGCCTCTCCAACGCAACTCGTCCCATTCGGCTCCGACCGTGCGGCCATCGCTGGCTCGTATAGGGCCATCATCGCGTCATGCTGGAACGCGCCGGGGTCGAACCGCAGACCCCCCGCCACCTCCGATCCCTTGGAGACGGCTGTATGCAGCAGGTTCAGGCTTGCGTTGATGTGCCTGTCCAGGCGCCATCCGCACTCGAACACCGCGCCCATTCGGGGAAGGCGGCCTTGACCGGCCTCGACGCCTCTCGGGTTACGAAGACGCCGCCCAGGCTCCTCTCGTTGGTATCCAACGATACGACCGATCCAGGTGTGCATGGCTTCCGGTTCTCCTTCCTGAAGGCCACTATGACTCGGTCTGGGAGTACGATCACGGAGCCTAGGGAGAGTGAGTCGTCATCCAGGTACTTCCGGTGGTACTGGCTGACGACCAGCTTCAGCGCGACATGCTGCCTTGCCTTGATCGGGAGGTCGATGACACCCTTCTCCCTGTCGAGCCTGTACGCCTGGTTCTCCGCTTTCATCATCAGGCGCTTGACATAGGGGGTCCTTGCCGTCGCCCCGTTCCGGCACCTCCTGCGGTAGTTCTTGAGAGCGCTCGCGGCGACCTCGAACGAGCAGACTGAGTGTTTGGCATACATGTTCGGGAAGTCGCTTCGGAAGTCCCTGTAGGCAAGCTTGGTGAGGGCGTTCCTGGAGCTGACCCGAGCCTGGAGGCCTGCTCTTATCCCGCAGTTCACAGCCAGCCTGAAGTCCTGGAGCAGGGCCTTCGCCTCTGGAGGGAGCTCGGATTCGAGACGGAAGACCACCCCCTTGACCAGCGTCCCGCGGTCTACACTGGCTAGAGTACAAGTCACGTGCCATTAGAAGTAGCATCCCGATGGACACTGAGGCTCGACCGCTGCCAGCTAGCCTCCATCACCCGAATTGTGCCAAAACCGAGCCTCAGAAACAAATAAATGTGCTTGACGCATCCATTGAACGATACGCGATGGCGATAGACCTCTCAGGCTTCTTCGACCAGCTGCGCGGGGATGAGGTCTGGTTCGAGCTCACCTTCCTACTAGTCATCGCGCTCTTCGCCAGCTTCATATTCACCAGGTTCGGCCAGCCCAAGGTCATCGCGTACATAGTCATCGGTGTGATACTTGGATACTTCGGCATAATAGGGACGGCGGGGACAGGGGACACAGATGCCTCAGGCTTCCCGGAAACGCTCGAGTTCCTGGCGCAGCTGGGAGCGATTGTCCTCCTGTTCATGATCGGGCTGGAGTGCGACCTGAAGGAGATATACACCAGGCGGTCGATCTCCATCGCGCTCGGCGGCGTCCTCGTCCCCTGGGGCGGCGGCTTCCTGATCGCGCACATGTTCGGCTACGGGGCCGACGCCGTTTTCATAGGCGCGACCCTGGTCGCCACGAGCGTCGCAGTGACCGCGAGCGTGCTGAACGAGATAGGGCTTGTGGGCACGCAGGTGACCTACGCGATCGTCGGCGCTGCCGTCGTGGACGACATCCTGGGCATGGTCGTGCTCGCGATATCAGGCCGCACCACCGGCGGCGTCGAAGTCCTGGAGCTGTCATACCTCATCCTCGTCGCGGCGCTGTTCGTGGTCGCCGGGGGCTGGCTGGGCTCGCGCTTCCTGGCGAAGCTGGTGTTCAACGTCCAGGTCTCGGGATACAGGAGGAGGATGCCCATGAGCGGGTTCGTGCTCGCACTCGCGATAGCGTTCCTGTACGCCAACGTCGCGGAGATACTCGGCATCTCTGCGATCGTGGGTGCCTTCGTCGCCGGGACCGCGTTCTCCGGTTCCGTGCTCAGGGACGGTTTCCGGAAGGGCACGCAGTACCTCGAGGCGCTCTTCGTGCCCATATTCTTCGTCTCGCTCGGCATCGTCGTCGACGTGCGTGCGATGTGGGATACCATCTGGTTCGGCATCGTGCTCACTGCGATGGCGGTCGCGACCAAGATAGTTGGCTGCGGCATCCCCGCGTGGTTGACCGGCATGTCCAAGATGGATTCCCTGGCCGTTGGGATGGGGATGGTCCCGAGGCTGGAGATAGCGCTCGTGATAGCATATTACGGCCTATCACAGCAGATAATCGGCCCGGATGTGTACTCGGTCGTGGTGTTCATGGGCCTGATGACGGCCGTGTTCACCCCGTCCGTGCTGAAGTGGATCCTGAGGCGCGGAGGGCACAAGATCGACCTGTGAGCCCGGCCCATCCCGCGAGATTGCGGCATCAGCTGCCTGCGACCGCGCAGTGCTCGCCGTGGTCCCTGTTGTGGGCGAACGGGTTCTTCTCGGCAGCATCCGGGCCCTTCATGCCCAGCGCCAAAAGGAAGGCCCTGCCGAACGCCATGGCTGCCTCAGTGTTGCCCTCGTCCAGCTCGTGCAGGAACGCCCTGCCCACGAGCAACGCGAAATCCTTGTTCGCCTCCATACCGGACCTACTCAGTCTTAGAATATTCCGCTCCAGGGGTTATATAGTGGGTGGGAGCGGCAATCAGGCCTGATTCTCACACATGAGAAACCTTCGGACGCAATGCTCGGCTACTCGATCAGCTCGGTCCCCTTCATGTACGGCCTGAGCACGTCTGGGACAGTGACCGTACCATCCTTGTTCTGGTAGTTCTCCAGCACGGAGGCCATCGTGCGGGGAAGGGCGATCCCCGAGCCGTTCAGAGTGTGCACGAACTCGCTCTTGAGATGCGGCTCGCGTCTGAATTTGATCATGGCCCGTCTCGCCTGGAACTCCTTGAAGTTGCTGCAGGAGGACACCTCGAGCCATTGGTCCATGCCCGGGGCGTAGGCCTCGATGTCGTAGGTCTTCGAAGACGGGAACCCCGTGCTGCCCGTGCACAGGAGCCTGATCCGGTAGGGCAGCCTCAGGCCCTGCACGACCGCCTCTGCGTCTCCCAGAAGGGTCTCGAGCTCTTGCAGCGATGTCTCGGGAAGGACGAACTTCACGAGCTCGACCTTGTTGAACTGGTGGACCCTCGCTATGCCCTTCGTCTCAATGTGCTTCCCAGCCTCACGCCTGAAGGACGGCAGATATGCCGTGAGATTGATCGGGAGATCGCGGGCATCGAGTATCTCGTCCGCGAACAGGTTGGTCACGGGCACCTCGGCTGTCGGGTTGAGCCATAAGTCGTCCCTCTCGCACCAGTACATGTCGTCCTTCATCTTCGGCAGCGTCGCCGTGCCCACGCAGCTCTTCCTGTTTATGACAGCGGGCGGGAAGATCTCCTCGTAGCCCTGCCCGTGGTGCAGGTCGAGCATGAAGTTGATCATGGCCCTCTCGAGCCGAGCACCGTCTCCCTTGAGGACATAGAAGCCCGCTCCCGTGACCTTGATCCCACGTTCGAAATCGATGATGTCCAGCTTCTCGCCGATCTCCCAGTGCGTCAACGGCTTGAAGTCGAATTTGCTCTGCTGGCCCCAGTGCCTCGGGAAGGCGTCTCCCTCGTCCGCATCGCCTATCGGCACGCTCGGGTCGGGGATGTTCGGTATGTTGAGCAGGCATTCGTCCCTCTCCGACTCGATGCCCTTCAGAGAAACGTCGATGGCCTTGATGCGCTCTACGATGACCTTCATCTCCGCTATCTTGGCCTGCCTCTCCTCCTCCGGGAGCTTTGGGACCTCCTCGGAGACCTCATTCCTCTTCCTCCTGAGGGCGTTGCCCTCCTCGGTGAGCGCGCGCCAATCCCTGTCGAGTTCAAGGAACTTCTCTAGGACGGAGGGCTCTTGGCGTCTGTTCTCGAACGACTGACGCACGAGCCCCTCGTTCTCCCGTATGAACCTCGCGTCCAACACTCCAGACCACGCTCACTTTTTTCTGTCAATCACATAGACCATATATAAAGGCTGGTCACAGCCAGCTCATGAATTCATTCCCTCGCAAGGACGACGGTCCTGCCCCTGACCTCGACCAGGGACGATCCCGAAGCGTCTGCCAGTCTCCTGCCCGTGTCCTCCGCGGGGTATTCGTAGGACTGCAGCACGCGCACCTTCACCAGCTTGTTCCTCTCGAGCTGTTTCCTCAGCTCCTCCGCGACGGAGGGCGTGATGCCGTCCTTGCCGATATGGACCGTGGCCGGAAGTGACTGGGCCTTCCCCCTTAGCTCCCTGACGGTCCTCTTGTCCGCTCGCTCACCCCCTCGTCCGCATCGGATATCTGCTTATGTGTCCACACTCAAGACAGGTCATCGAGACCCAGCCTCTTCCCGTGCGGACCCTGACGTTCCTCGGAGGCACGAAGAAGACCAGACATCCGGAGCAGTAGGTCCTCTTGTGGCTGGCGCGGACCTTGTGCCTCTCACCCATCCTGAGCGCCAGGGAGACATACCTGCGTGAACGCCTGAAGTCCCCGGAGCGCGCCTCGTGTTCCGCGAGCTTGAACAGGCTCTCTATGCGCTCCTTAGCGATGTCCTTCGCGTCACGCTTTCCCACATGCCTTCGGCCCATGGAGGCCGCTCATCTCCTTACTCGCCTATACTTCTTGCGAGATGAATGGATCGTAGGGGAGAACGGCTCTGCCTGCCAGCAGACCTCCGAGCGAGGAGTCGTCCAGCTGGATGTTGTTGGCCTGCCACTCAGTGAGCTTTAAATACGACGACCATTATCTCCGCAAACCTGAGGTAGGAACCGCGTTCGGTGGTGAAAATGTCCCGTAAGCCAGGAAGCATGTACAGGGAGATCAGAGGGCAGTCCTACTGCCGAAGGGAGTACATGGGGGGCGTCCCGCCTAGCAGGATAACTCAGTTCGAGCACGGCACGAAGGGTGATTACCCCGTCAGGATGACCCTCAAGGTGGTCGAGCAGTGCCAGATCAGGCACATCGCGCTCGAGGCCGCGCGCATATCCGCGAACAGGTTCCTCGCGAAGAAGGTCCCACAGTCGGGCTATCATCTCAAGATCAGGGTCTTTCCGCACAACGTGCTCAGGGAGAACAAGATCGCCACGGGTGCAGGCGCAGACCGTATCTCGGACGGCATGAGACACGCGTTCGGAAAGCCAATCGGAACAGCGGCGAGGGTCAAGCGCGATCAGGACATAATGACCTTGGAGACGACCCAGGCGAACTTCAACACGGCCAAGCTCGCGCTCAAGAGGGCGGCGATCAAGATACCTTCGCCCTGCTACATCGTGCTGGAGCGAGGCAGTCCATCGGCCGCGTGATCCCCGAAGCGCCTGGACAAATCCGCGCAATGTTTTTTAGTATCGTACTCTTTACTCTAGTCGTCAGGCTAGCATAGGCTGGTTCAGCCGTTCCCGAGCCGATACGGAAGGCCATCTTCACATGTACGACATCGACCTCACGAGCGCGATATCCGAGATCAAGAGGCTGAAGGCCAGAATCGTCGCGCTGCAGGTCCCTGAGGGGCTGAAGAAGAGGGCCTATCAGTTCGCGGAGGACATCGAGAAGAAGTCCGGCGCTGAGGTGCTAGTGGTCGCGGAGCCGTGCTTTGGAGCGTGCGACATTCCCAGCTCGCTCTTCGAGATGGTCGATGCGGTGGTCAACGTCGGCCACTCGCCCATCCCATCGGTCAAGTACGGGAAGCCCGTTGTCTTCGTGGCCGCGCGCTCCAAGGTGCCCATCACGGACCAGCTCAAGAAATCCGTTGGCATGCTCCATGAGCCGGTGGGAGTCCTCGCCACTTCTCAGCACCTGATGCAGCTGGACGAGGTGATCGAGGGTCTCGAGAGCATGGGCATCAAGACGAAGATCTCGGAGGGGGACAACAGGATATCCCACGCGGGAGAGGTCCTGGGCTGCAACTACACCGCCGCGACCGCGCTCGCCAAGGATGTCAACAGCTATCTTCTGATAGGCAGCGGGTCGTTCCACGCGCTGGGCGTGCATCTGGCGACCGGGAAGAAGATCGTCGTGCTCGATCCCAACCTGGAAGAGCCACGCGAGATCGACCAGATCAAGGACAAGATGCTCAGGCAGCGCCATGCGGTCATCGAGAGGGCGGAGAACGCGCGTATCTTCGGCATCATCATCGGTGAGAAGATCGGGCAGAGGCGGATGAGGAGGGCGAAAGAGCTCAGGAAGCTTCTCAGGTGGAAGCGGAAGGACGCGGCCCTCATATTGATGGACAAGTTCGACCCCGAGAAGCTCCGCTCACTGCCCTTCGATGCCTACGTCTCGACGGCTTGTCCGAGGATCGCGATCGACGATGTAGCCATGTACGACAAACCTCTCCTCACGCCTCAGGAGCTCGAGATAGTCCTTGGAGTGAGGAAGTGGGAGAACTACACCTTCGACCAGATGACCGAAGACGAGGTCTGAGGGAGGGTTCGGGTTGATGGACCTCGATGCTCTCCTCGCGCGGGGATGCAGTTCTGATGTGAGGGTTGGCATTGGCCTTTCTGAGGACGCGTTTGAGGCGACCCGGAGCAGGCTCAGGTCTTCGGGGTGCGCGGTCCGGCTCGAGAGGTTCGGAGACGCGCATGAGCTCGTCCGCTCGTTGAGATCTGAAGATCTGGACGCTGCTGTCAGGGGCACCTTGAGTTCCTTGGCGTCGCTCACTGAGATGAAGACCGAGTTCAGCACGGATGAGGTGATGCGGGCGGCGGTCATGGAATCCAGCAAGCACTTCATCTTGGCCCCCGTGGGCATAGATGAGGGCATGGATGCGTCCTCCAGGCTGCGCATGGCAGAGCACACGCTCGGGTACTTCGCAGATGTCGGCTGGAGGTTGAGGGTCGGAGTGCTCTCGAAAGGCAGGCCCGAGGACCGCTCCCGAGGCTCCGAGATAGAGAGGAGCATAGACGACGGCGATTCGATAGCAGAGGCGTTGGCCGACAAAGGCTTCGAGGCCCGGCACTATGGGATACTGATCGAGGAGGCGGTCAAGGACTGCGATCTCGTCTTGGCCCCCGACGGCGTCTCAGGCAACCTCATGTTCAGGGCCCTGCACCTCGTCGCGGGCGCGAAGGCCTACGGGGCACCCGTGGTGAACCTCGAAAGGGTCTTCGTGGACACCTCCAGGGCCAAGGAGGACTTCTCGGAGCCCATCATGCTCGCGGCGGCACTGGCAGCGCACAGTCGCGGTCGTCGGGGACGGGCCTGAAGTTCAAATACTGCCCTGGACTATCCCTTCGCGTATGAGGCTGGAGATAAACGGCTGGTCGTCCAAGATAACCTTCTCCGCCACGCACATAATCCCGATGCACAAGAAGTGCGGACGGCTGCACGGTCACGACTATGCCATCAACGCCAAGATAATCGGCGACATCGGCCCTGACGGCGTGATCATGGACTTCTTGAGCGTCAAGGAGTTCCTGAGAGGCATCGCGGCCGAGCTGGATCACAGGGTTCTGATACCCAGGCGCGATCACAGAGTCAAGATCAACAGGGAGTATGTGAGCTACAAGGTAGGGGACAAGGAGCTCCGGCTGCCTCTTTCGGACTGCATTCTGTTGGACATAGAGGTGGCATCCGCCGAGACGCTCGCCGAATTCGTGCTCAAGCGCACGCTGGAGAAGGTCAGGTTCCCGAAGAATGTCAAGACGATCGAGATCGGCGTGGACGAGGGCCGTGGGCAGGGCGCCTGGACTTCGGCCGACCTCTGAGCGGGGTTGTGTTCGATGGCGGAAGCTGTGGTTCTTCTCTCCGGAGGTCTTGATTCGTCCACAGTGCTCGCCATCGCCAGAGAACGCGGCTTCGAGATCACGGCTCTGACCTTCGACTACGGGCAGAAGCACAAGCGCGAGATGAACAGCGCCCGGAGGATAGCCAGGCACTTCAAGGTCAAGGAGCACATCGTCATCCCCTTGGACATGGGAAGATATCTCAGCAGCTCTCTCACGACGAAATCGATGGAGATACCTCACGGGCGGACGAGGGAAGAGATATCCTCGGGGATACCGAGCACCTACGTCCCCTCGAGGAACACGGTCTTCCTCAGCATCGCGGCCTCCATAGCCGAAAGCAAGCGTGCCGAAGCTGTGTTCATAGCCGCGAACTCCGTGGACTTCAGCGGATACCCAGACTGCACTCCGGAGTTCCTGGAGGCGTTCCAGAAGGTGCTGGACGTCGGCACCAAGGCCGGCAAGGAGGGAAGGCGCATCCAGATAGAGGCGCCCATACTTCTCATGCCCAAATCGCAGATCGTCAGAGAGGCCGTGAGGCTCGGGGTGCCGCTGGAGCTTACGTGGAGCTGCTACCAGGGCGGGGCGAAGGCATGCGGCAGATGCGATTCGTGTCTTCTGCGTTTGGAGGGCTTCGCGAAGGCAGGCATCGAGGACCCGCTGACGTACGAGGTGAGACGGTGAAGATATACTCGATATTCAAGTCACTTCAGGGAGAGGGCGTCACGATCGGAGCGCCCACAGCCTTCATAAGGACCTCAGGGTGCCCGCTGAGATGCACCTACTGTGACACCCCGCAGGCATTCGAGCAGGGGGAGCAGATGGGGATAGATGCCATACTCGCCAAGGTGGCGAAGCTGGAGTGCCGACATGTCTGCCTCACCGGAGGGGAGCCGCTTGCGCAGAAGGACTCCACCAAGCTCCTGGAGAAGCTGCTCGACCATGGATACCACGTCGTGCTCGAGACGAACGGCGCGATGCCATTGGACGAGATGCCTTGCGTGGAGAACCTGACGATCAGCATGGACATAAAGTGCCCGTCGTCCGGCGAGTCGAGCAAGATGATCTTCAAGAACATCGAGCTCCTCGGGCCGACCGACCAGCTCAAGTTCATAATCTCAGACGATGCCGACTACGGGTATGCCAAGAAGGTCATCGCGGAGTACGAGCCCAAATGCGAGGTCATAATGACCCCGGTGGGAGGCAAGGAGCTGAGGGCCCTCGCGGAGAAAGTGCTGAAAGACCGTCTGAACGTGAGGGTCCTCCCGCAGCTGCACAAGTTCATCTGGGGCGACGAGGACAACAGGTGAGGTGTTCATCCCCTGAACACCGGGCGTCTGGAGAGCAGCCTCGGGAGCGGCAGCTTGGCCTTGGGATAGCCGGCTGAGAGCCTCTCGATCTCGGCCTTCAGCTGGTCGAGTGTCATCGCCTTCTGCTCTCCCGTCCTAAGGCGCACCGGATACTGCCCCGAGCCCCGCTCCTTCTCTCCAACGACTATGATCATGTTGATCCATTCCATCTCGGCGTTCCTGATCTTCTTGCCGACCTTGTCGTCCAGGTCGTCTACGTCCGTTCTCGCGTCCAGCTGGTCGGCGAGCCTCTCGCAGTCCGCGACGAACTCCGCGCCGACAGGGATCAGTCTCACCTGGGTCGGCGACAGCCAGAACGGCAGTGCGGGCTTGTCGTGCTTCAGCGCCTCCTCGAGGAGGACGTAGATCCATCTCTCTATGGAGCCGATGGATGAATGGCAGATGATGCACCCCTTCTTCTTGCCGTCGGAGTCCGTGTAAACGATGCCGTACCTCTCCGCGTCCTCGACATCGAGCTGGACAGTGCTGAGCTGGACGGCTCCTCCGACAGCGTCTATCCCTTGGAACTCGTGCTTGACGGCCCAGTAGTGCTTCATGGCCGAAATGACCTCGACGAGCGCTGGCCTCTTCGAGTACCTCAGGAGTTCGATGATGTTGTCCCTGTACTTGTCGTAGAACTCCTTCACGATCCTGAAGGCGACAGCGTATTCCACACCCGTCGCGTCGGCGAGGTCGGAGTAGTTGCGGTACAGGTGAGCATATTCCTTCCAGCCTTCGTCAATGTCCTTGGTGAAGCAGTGTACGTCCGGCATGTGGAACGCCCTGAGCCTCTTCAGCCCCGTCAGCTCTCCACGCTGCTCGAGTCTGAAGCTCTTCGAGAACTCGTAGATCCGGAGGGGGAGGCTCTTGTAGCTCAAGGTAGAGCCCTTGATCATCCTGAACAGGCCGAAGTCGCCAGCGAACCGGAGGACGAACTCCCTCTTCTCCTCCGTCTTCAGGGTGTAGTGCCTTTCGTGGAAGGACATCCCCTGGCTCCTTATGTCCGGGAACGACCAGTCGTACATGATGGGCGTGTCGATCTGGATCGCCTCTATCTTCTCCAGCGCGATCCACTCGGCCCACTTCTCGAGGAGCTTGAAGATGAGGTGGCCCTTCGGGAACATCCTGAAGTGGCCCCTGTCGCTCGCCTCCTCGTAGTCCACGAGCTCGAGCCTCTGCATCGCCTTGATGGACGGTGGCTCCTTCCCCTTGGTCCTGCCTATCTCCTCGGACAGGATGAATGTCTTCAGCGATGGATAGTCATCCAGGACCTTGGCCGAGTCGATGTCCTCCATTTCGATAGGGTATTCCTTGCCCTCTGGTGTGATGATGTAGAACGAGCTCTGGATCTTGTCCACGACCTCCTCCCTGGTGACCTTCTTCTCAGCCGAGAACTCCCTGGACAGCTCCGAGAGCGGGTGGCCCTTGCACTTGATGTCGAAGCCCTTGTACCACCCGAATGGCGACCTGTGCACCTCGATGCCCTTTGCGGCGATCGCAGCCTCGGTGGCCTTGAGGACCTCCACCGCCAGCTTCGGCCCCGCAAGGCTCGGGCTCAGGTGCGCGTATGGGTAGAGGACGAGCCTCTCCGCATTGACCTTCGAGAACACATCAGCGAGGTCGTTCGCTGCCACCTCGGATATCCCCTGGACATCCTCATCGGAGTCCTCGATGGTGGAGAACGCCACGAGTACCTCTGTGAAGGATTGCTTCTTCTCGAACTTCTCGGGAAGAGGTTCCGCCATCTTGGTAGGGTCCTTGACCTCGTATTCGAACCTGTCCGCATGAATGAGCAGTACCCTCATGATGCTCGGGCGTCGAAATGGCGGGGGGAATATTAAAACAATGCACGGAGCCCGTCTGGACTCAACTGCCACGGGCACATCGAAATGTACTTCAGGGCTGTCGTTGGATACGGGTGCGTGCCTTGCCGGAGAAGGGCGTTGTCGGAAGGGGTAGATTGAACGTGGATGAGGTCAAGGCCGAGGCGAGGAGGCCCGTCAAGAAGAGGGTGAAACCAGACCCTGGGCCGACGCCCGAGCAGGACAACTGCGGGGCGCGACTTCCGAGAGCGGTCTGCGTATCGCTGCCCCACGAGGGGAAGCCGGTCAGGATACTGGGTGATTCCCCTAGCGAGTTCATCTCGACCCTGCAGAACTCCGTGGTCGCCTGGCTCAACTTC
This sequence comes from uncultured Thermoplasmata archaeon, assembly GCA_964535775.1. Classification (GTDB taxonomy): domain Archaea; phylum Thermoplasmatota; class Thermoplasmata; order UBA10834; family UBA10834; genus COMBO-56-21. Next base: position 11,173 of record CAZHTV010000016.1, read on the forward strand.
CCGGTTTGCGACCTCGAGAAGGACGGCTCGGCGATAGCCACGGTGCTCGGCTTCAGCGCGTCGCTCGTGCCCGAAGTGCTGAAGGGTTACCACGCAAGCTTCGAAGACAGGGAGACCGAGATAGGGATCATGGTCCCTGCAGTCAAGATCACCGGTCTGAACCTGGAGTCATTCCCCCTGCTCATACTGGTCAGGAAGGACCTGATAGTAACGATCCACAGCGAGGAGGTGGTCCGGCTCGTCCAGTTCGCGAGATATGCTGATACCTTCATGCGCAAGCTCCCCGCGTCCATGCCACTCCAGGACAAGCTCACGATGCTCCTGGTTAGGATACTTGACGAGAACAACTCCAGGAACTTCGAGTACCTGAGGGAGATCGAGGAGCAGGGAGACAATCTCAGCCAGATGCTGCTGGACACGACAAAGGCGAGGCTGGAGATAGGGAAGCAGATATACAATCTGAAACACACCCTCATAACCTACCTCAACACGCTGTGGCGGACTCTTGAAGTCCTCCATTCCCTCAGATACGGTGACGCCGTGCTGATCTCCGACAACCCCAAGATGCTCGCCCGGGTGGGCCTTCTTGTGGAAGATGTGAACAGGCAGATATCGCTCAGCGAGCACATGTCAGAGGTGCTGGCCTCCGGCCTGGAGGTCCTCCAGGCATTGTACAACAACCAGCTCCAAGTGCTGAACAACAGGATGGCGCTGACGATGACCTGGCTAACCATCCTGGGCACAGCCGTCCTGGTCCCGAACACGCTTGCAACCATCTTCGGCTCCCTTATCGGGCTCGACTCGCAGACGCTGCTCTGGTACCTCGTCATACTGGTGGTGACCACGGTCGAGGCCACGTATCTAGCTTATTGGTGGGTGAAGAAGAAGGTGAACCTTCCGAGGGGACCGGAGCCCGCTTAGGCCGCAGCCTCCTCCAAGACCCGACGGGCAACAGTTTTAACCCAGGGGCTGCGATAACCGCCCTAGAGGGTTGGACTTGAAGCAGTTCGACATCTACGTGCAGGACAGGCCTGGCGAGCTGGCCAAGGTCTGCGAGATTCTTGGGAGCCAAGGCGTGAACATCAAGGCTCTCGCGAGCGAGCGCGGTGGTGATCGTCCTCTCATACGGGTGGTGACCGACGATGAGGTCACCACCAAGTCCGCTTTGTCAAGGAATGGCATCTTCTTCGGCCTGCGCGATGTCATATCTGTCAGGATGCTGGACAGGCCCGGCGAGTTGGGCAAGATCGCCCGCAAGCTGGCCAGGGGCAAGGTCAACGTTGAGGCCATCTACATCCTTGGCAAGGAGGGAGGGACAACCGACATTGCTTTGACCGTCGACGATCCGAAGAAGGCCTCCAGCCTGCTGGAGTGACCGCGCCGATCCCGGTCCCCCTCAATCCAGGCTCTTTCCCCTCTTGACAAGGATCTCCTCGAGGAGGTTTCTGGCTTCTCTCACTTTCGCCAGCTCGTCATGAGTCAGGTCGAGCCGGAGAAGGTGTGACCACACTTTCGACAAGGAGTGGTAGGACTCCTTGATCAGCTCGATGTCCTCCTCAGTCTGCGGGCCGGACAGAGGTGTCGTCTCTTCGACTGGCCTGTAGAATGCGTTCCTGCCGACTTTGCTCCTGGTCAGGATGCCCTTTTTCTCAAGTTTCTGGAGCGCCTGGGTCGCCCCGGACTGGGTGATTCCCAATTCCGATGCCACCAATGTCGGCGAGTGTATTCCCTTTCTCAGCACCTCGAGTATCTGCCTCTCCCTTGCCGTCAACATGATGGTCACATCCATTAGTTATTCATAAGTCAGTAGTAATGCTTACTAATGTTTGCTTATGCATTGCGTTATGGCTGGCTAATGTCTTCCTGGAATAAAGATGTTGGTGCATGTAGTCTGGCAGGCTCGCGAGGTTGCGCTTCTGTGTCATGATATGGTCCGGCTTATACTTCCTTTCCCGGCAGCAGCGCAAAACAGATTCGCAGAAAGGGCTCAGGATGGGCCACTGCAGTGGGAAAACATTCTCAATCCAGAAGGAGGAGGCCAGTCCACCTTACCTCGCTATTCGATGATAATTCCACCGGCAGGCCAGCCTTCCTGGATGTCTTGATCACGTCGATGCCTAGGGCCTGCATCGACGGTCTGGCCCTGAACGGATGTCTGCACGCTTTCGCGTCGGCACGTCCCACGCACTCCTCGCACAACAGACATTCGCTTCCGATGAGGCCAGCTGCAAGGTAGAAACCTTTCTTGAAAGCCACTGCCTCCAGATCGTTGATGATTGCGTGAAGTCTCCTCTCCGCCATGTGTGCGCCTGTCGTCCGCTCAAGACGCCTGGCCATCTTGCGATCGAGCCTCCCTCTCGACTTGTCCACGGAATCCACATCGGATTCCAGCTGGACCAGGATTGCGCGGTGATATGCCTCAAGGATTCTCCTGAAAGCGTCCATGGGGAGAAGGTCTGGCGGGCACATGAGATGTCTGCCGTAGTTCTGGCACAGCGGGACCAGGCACTTGAGCCGCACACGCTCGTCTACGAAGATGTCCCTGGCCGAGATGGCCTTCGCATCGGTCGCCCCGAGCCTCTTGGCCTCTTTGATGAGGGACGATACCCTGTGGTCTGATTTCGCCAAGTCACGCACCGAGCCTGCAGATGATCTGCCGCCAGCCAATCCCGTTCATGTCTATTCAGGCTTGCGTTCCTCGTCCTTCGCCTGCTGGCCCTCTCGGATCGCCTCCAGGAGCTCCTCGGTCTCCATCATCTTCTTCTTGGAGATCGAGCCTGGGATCAGGAGGTCCATGAACTTCTCGAAGTATCTCTTCTCGATGAGTATCTCCTCGCGGTTGACCTCCAGCCCAGCCACCTCCGTCAGCGCCTCTGTCCCGAGCCCGAAAGACCTCGCCCTCAGGCTCGCGAGGTCCTTCTCGAGCTTCTTCTCCTGGTTCTCCAGGACCTTCCCCATCCTCTCGAGCGCGAGGTCCCTGAGCATCTTCTCCATCAGGGCTATCTGCGCCTCCCTCGTCTTCTTCGAGAGCAGCATCTTGGCCGCCTCGTGCTTGAAGTCCAGGCGCGCGCCAGCGTGGTCCTCGTCGGTCCTGGATATCCAGATCAGAGGGTGCTCAGGAGCGTTGTAAGTCACCTTCTCGGGCACGAGAGAGTCGGCAGAGATCTTGATCGCAGGGTCCCCTGAGGAGTGGTAGATCGCGTAGAAGCTCATCCTCTCCAGGAAGTTGATCTCCAGGAACTCCTTCCTGTTCTTCTCCACTATCGTCGGATTCTCCTTGATGGCCTCCTCGAGGACCGACATCGGTGTGGAATCGGGTTTCTTGTCACCGATGTACCTGGATATCCCCATGATGCACCTCAGGGGCTCGAAGGATCGCGTGAGCCAGAAGGATGGCGGGAAGGCGGTCCAGGATCTCTTCTTCTCATCGTCCTTCTTGGTCTTGAGCTTGGAGAAGCTGAACGTGGAGAACTGGTAGCGTATACCACCGTCCTCCCGTTCCAGGATCCCCGCCGGGATGCCCTCCTTAGCGACGATCCGGTCGGCCCAGAAGCCCAGGTCTGAGCGCAACTTCGGCCTCGTCACCGACCCCTTCGAGGTCAGGTGGTTGAGTATCTCCCGCCTGGTCGGCGTGATGAGCCAGCTCAGCCAGAGCACAAGGGATTTCGGTGTGTCGATGTATGGAACGGGCAGGATCGTGTGGTCGGCGGCGGTGCCCCAGCCCGGCAGGACCGCTTGACCAGGAGTGTGCGAGAACGACCTGTCGAGGAACGCCGACACAGCCACCTCGTCTGTCTTCTCGAAAGGCTCCCTTATGGGCGCGGGCTCGATCCTCAGGTCCGAGTTGAGGAAGTAGTAGTTCTGCCTCTTCGAGGTCAAGGGCACGAGCACACCGCAGTCGACGCCCTTTGCGAGGAGGGTCCTCATCTGGACATCGCTCTTGTCCTTTAGCTGCCTCGTCTGCGCGCTCAGAGAAAGCCGTCTCATCGAGTCTGTGAGCGGACTCTTCTCGATCTCCCTTCTGGTAAGCGGTTGCTTGTGCAAGAGGGCGTACACGACCGCCCTTGAGACGTTGTTCGTGAGGAACTCCCCGACCTCCAGAGCCTTCTCCTTCTGAAGCGGCAAAACCTGTGTCATCCCATCCACCTAGGTGTTCTGATTTGCTTCAAATCGATTTATATCTACTTATAACTATGCCTTAATGGCGCATCGAGAACAGCCCCTTGACCGCACGCCTCACAGCTCAAAAGAGTCGTTTGTGTGAGCAGACTACTTCGCGCGAAGCTCCGAGACCACGGCCTCACCCATACGCGAAGTGGTCGACTTCCCGCCCATGTCGGGCGTTCTCGTGTCCCCTCTGCGGAGGACCGACTTGACCGCTTCCTCGACATCCGCTGCCGCCTTCGCGTGGCCGAGCGTTTCGAGCATCAGCGCAGATGACAGTATCGCGCCTATCGGGTTTGCCATCCCCTTCCCGGCTATGTCCGGCGCGGAGCCGTGGACGGGCTCGAACATGCTCACGCCCACAGGGTTTATGTTGCCGGACGGGGCGAGACCCAGGCCTCCCTGGAGCGCGGCGCCAAGGTCTGTCAGGATGTCCCCGAACAGATTGGGCGTCACGAGGACCTTGAAGCGCTCTGGATTCCTCACCATGTGCAGGGCGACCGCGTCCACGTACTGGAACTCCTTGGCGATGCCGTATTTCGCGGAGACCTCCTCGACCATCTCTCTCCACAGGCCGTAGGCTTCGGTGAGGACGTTCGCCTTGTCGACTGATGTGACGAGGTCCAGCCCCTTCCTCTCGGCCAGCTGGAAGGCGAACTCTATCGCCCTCTTGGCCCCGTGCTTGGAGATGACGCCTATCTGATAGGCAAGGTCCTCCTGGTCCTCGAGCTCCACGCCGACATCGAACTTCGCCTCGAAGGCGCGCCTCTTCAGGTCGAAGGTGTTCCTGGAGAGCCCCTTCTTTATCCTCGCGCCAATGCCGACGTAGAAGTCCTCGGTGTTCTCCCTCACGAAGGTCATGTCGATCTTCTTGGAGTCCGCGAGGGGCGAGGGCACGCCCTCGTACAGCTTCACCGGCCTCAGGTTCACGTACTGGTCGAAATGGAACCTGAGCCTCAGGAGCACGCCCTTCTCGAGCAGTCCAGGCTTGACCCTCGGGTCGCCCATCGATCCAAGGAGTATCGCGTCCTTCTTCGAGAGCCTCTGGATGGTCTCCTCCGAGAGCACCTCCCCCGTGCTGAGGTAGTGTGCCGCGCCCAGCGGGAACTCCTCGTACTCGAACTCAAGGCCGTGCCTCTCCGATACCGCGTCCAGGACTATCCTTGCCTCCCGTATGACCTCGGGGCCGATGCCGTCCCCCGGGATGACCCCTATCTTCTGCAACCCAACATCTCCTTGGTGTATGGAATGAGACCGCCCTTGTCGACCAGCATCATCACGAACGGGGGATAGGCCGCGAAGGTCGCACTGGCACCTCTCGACTCGTTCCTCAGGACCCCTCTGGTAAGGTCAACGACAATGATATCGCCATCCTTCGCCTCCAACCGGGCCTCGATCACCGGGAGGCCGATGTTGATCGCGTTCCTGAAGAAGATCCTTGCGAAGGACTCCGCGACCACGCACGAGGCCCCCGCTCCCATGAGCGCCCTAGGCGCGTGTTCCCTGCTGGAGCCGCAGCCGAAGTTGCGCCCGGCGACCACGATGTCTCCTCTCGCGACCTCCTTCGCGAACTCAGGCTTTGCCTTCTCGAACGCGTGCCCTGCAAGTTCGTGTTTGTCCATCGTGACGAGGTACTCCGCGGGGATTATCTGGTCGGTGTCGACGTTGTCGCCGAAGACCCACGCCTTGCCCTTGAAAGCGCCCTTCATCGTACCACCTCAGAGGGGTCGGCTATGCGTCCCTTGATCGCGCTCGCTGCGACGACAGCAGGGCTTGCTAGATAGACCTCGGAGTCCTTCGCGCCCATCCTCCCGACGAAGTTGCGGTTGGTGCTGCTGACGCATCTCTCCCCGGGCGCGAGCACTCCCATGTAGCCCCCGAGGCACGCTCCGCAGGTGGGTCCGGATATGTACGCTCCCGCGTCGGAGAATATCTTCATCAGGCCCTCCTTGACGGCCCTGTCGAAGACCTCCTTTGTCGCTGGCACTACTATCATACGGACGCCCTTCCGGACCCTTCTTCCCTTCAGCAGCCTCGCAGCCACCCTGAGATCCTCGATGCGGCCGTTGGTGCATGACCCGAGGTACGCCTGGTCTATGGGCACACCCACTTCGCTCGCGGGGGCCACGTTGCTGGGCAGGTATGGCTTCGCGACCATGGGGACGATCTCGCCGCCGTCGTACTCCATGACATCCACATAGGCCGCGTCCTCGTCCGCGAACACGGCCTTGTATCTTCCCTTGACCCTGTTCTCGAGGTAGGAATCGACCTTCTTGTCGGGCGGGATGATGCACGCTTTCGCGCCGGCCTCGATGCCCATGTTCGAAATCGTTATCCTGTCGGAGACCGCCAGGGAGGATATGGAACTGCCCTCCACCTCCATGGACGCGTACCTCGCCCCCTCGACCCCGATATCGCCTATGATCTTGAGTATTATGTCCTTTCCAGACACGTGTTTCCTCAGCTTCCCGTCGACCACGAACTTCATCGACTCGGGCACCTTGAACCAGAGCAAGCCCCGCGCGAAGACCGTCGCAGCCTCAGTGCTCCCGATGCCCGTCGCGAATGCGCCAAGGGCGCCGTATGAGCAGGTGTGCGAGTCCGCCCCGACGATCAGCCTCCCAGGCGCGACGAAGCCCTTCTCGATCATGAGCTGGTGGCAGACGCCGCCATCGCCGACTTCGAAGTAGTTCTTCACCTTGTGCTTCCTTGCGAAGTCGCGCATCTTCTTCGCCTGGATGGCCGAGGCGACGTCCTTGTTGGGCACATAATGGTCGGGTATCAGGACGACCTTGTTCCTCTTGATGCGGGTGCACAGGCCGTCGAACTCGTCGAACGCCGCCGGCCCCGTGATGTCGTTGACCATCACGTAGTCGATCTCGGCCTCGACTATCTCGCCGGCGCTGACGCTCCTCTTAGCCTTGGCTGACAATATCCTCTCGGCTATGGTCCTTCCCAAAGAGCACACCTCGTCCGATGACCGCCCGTATCTCAGTAGGCCTTCTTCTTTGTCCCGCCGTTCGAGACGCTGAGCTTGCGCGCCCAGAGCCTGTTGAGTCCCTCGACCATCGCATCCACGCTGGTGGTGACTATGTCCGAACCGACGCTCTTCCCGAGCGAGAGCAGCTGGGCGTCCTCGCAGTCGCCGAGCTTCACCGTCACCTCGCAGAGCGCGTTCGAGCCTCCTGTGATGGCCTCGAGCCTGAACTCCTTCAGGACGATGTTCTTCGACACGGCCGCCCTCATGGCGCTCATGCTGGCGTCTATGGGACCGACGCCCGTCTCGGACGACCTTCTCATCTCGCCGTCTATGCTCAGGACGACCGTGGCCGTCGGGGTGAAGTTGAGGCCCGTGAAGACCGTGAACTCCTCCAGCCTGATCGCGGGTTCGTCCTCCTGCCCCATCACATCGTAGGCGACGGCCAGCAGCTCGGCGTCATCCAGCTTCTTGCCGGACTCGGCCCATTTCTTGACGCGCGCGACGACCTCCTTCATCTGGTCGCGGTTCAGCTCGAGCCCGTACTCCCTGAGCTTGTTGTCGACCGCATGCACCCCCGAGTGCTTTCCGACCACGAAGGTCCTCTCCTTGCCGACTAGCTCAGGGCGCATCGGCTCGTATGTGGAGCACTCGCTCAGGACGCCGTGGACGTGTATGCCCGCCTCGTGTGAGAACGCGTTCTCGCCCACTATGGCCTTGTTTGGCTGGACGGCTATCCCCGTGAGCTGCGAGACCAGCCTGGATACGAACGCCATCTTGCGCGAGTTGATGTTGGTCTTCACTTTGTAGAACGCCTCGAGCCCCATGACGACCTCCTCGAGGGCGGCGTTGCCCGCCCTCTCGCCCAGGCCGTTGATGGTGCAGTGTATCTCCTCTGCCCCTCCGAGCACTCCCGCGAGTGAGTTGGCCACCGAGAGCCCGAAGTCGTCGTGGCAGTGAACTGCAAGAGGCACCTTCGTGGTCTTCCTGATCTCCGCGACGAACTGCTGCATCGCATGCGGAGTCATCACGCCGACCGTGTCCGGGATATCTATCCTGTCCGCTCCGGCCTCCTCGACCGCTCTGTGGACCACACTGAGGTATCCGAGGTCGGTCCTGGTTCCGTCCTCGCAGCTGAACTCGACCAAGAGCCCGTGGTCCTTCGCGTATTGCACTGCGGCAACTGCCTTGTCCCTCGCCTCATCCTGGGTGAGCTTCAGCTTCTTCTCGAGGTGCACCTTCGATGTCGCGAGGAATATGTGAGCGGAGTCGACGTCGGTCTTCAGGGCCGCGTCTATGTCTGCCGGGCTGGCTCTGCACAGCCCGCAGATCTCCGCCTTCAGGCCAGCGCCAGCTATCTTCTTCACCGCCTCGGCCTCCCCCTCGGAGTTGACCGGGAAGCCCGCCTCGATGATGTCCACTCCCAGCTCGTCCAGGGCCTGCGCGATCTTCAGCTTGTCGTCGCTCGACAGCGCCACGTTCGGTGTCTGCTCCCCGTCCCTCAGGGTCGTGTCCAGGATCTTGACACTCTCGGGCATCCTGGTCGCCCTGAATATCTGCATGTTGTATTCGCTGACGAAGAGCCCCCTGTCCGGTATCTTGAAGGCTGGTTCCGCCGTTTCTGCGGCACTCTCACTCGGAGTTTGTGTTGGCATGCCAAAACGCTCCCAAAAATCCATCACTGAGCGTTCAGGCTAGGAGAAGCAGCCCCAAGGGCAGAATAATCAGCTCGTTGCTCTTGTTGGCCATTCCTAGCCTCCTCGTCCAGTGGGCACACGCATGTCTCAGCGTGTCAAGACTCCTCATGGCCTCGTGTGATATAAACGTTTGTGGTTTGGGCCAGCTGGCCGGTCGAGCCAGGTGGTGGACAGATGTGTACACCGGCAGTATC
>CAZHTV010000017.1:0-18850 GCA_964535775.1 uncultured Thermoplasmata archaeon
GTTACCAGTGGACTCCATCGGAGGTTCTCCTGCTATTCGGGGCTGATACATGGATTCGCCTGTCTTTTTAAAAGGTTTTGCGCATCGTTATCAAAGCCAATAATGAGAACTCGGCTGGCCTGCCTGGCCGCGCCGGCCGACGATGTGGCATGTGCTCAATACGCTTATAAGCCGTCAAACCCTGACATCACGCGTTGAACGACTACAAGATAGTCCACGACTCTGTCCACGGGAGTATAAGGACAGAGGGGTTCGCCCTTCAGCTGCTGGAGGCCCCCGAGCTGCAGCGGCTTCACAGCATACATCAGCTGGGCCTCGCATATCTCGTGTACCCCGGGGCGAACCACACCAGGTTCGAGCACTCGCTCGGGACGTTCGCCGTGGCGAAGCGATTGAGCAGGGCTCTGCGGCTCTCCGAGGGGGAGGCAGCGACCGTTCAAGCCGCGGCGCTCCTCCACGATGTCGGCCATCTGCCGTATTCCCACACCCTTGAGTTCATCCTCCACGACAGGTTCGGGATTGACCACGCTGAGATCTCCAGGAGGTTGATACGCGGCGAGGAGAGCGTCCTGTCCGAGGCCGAGAAGGCCACCCTGGGCAAATGCCCGAGCATCCCGGAGACCCTCGAGCGGTCTGACATCGACCCCAAGGAGGTCGCGTCCCTCCTCGGGGGAAAGGGCGGGGACTCATCGGGCCAGAGGACATTGCCAAGACATGCTGGCCAGGCGCATTTCAATTCGAGACGATACCTTGCGCAGATGGTATCGGGCCCCGTCGACTCGGACCAGCTCGACTACCTGAAGCGCGATGCGCACTACACAGGGGTCGCATACGGTGTCATAGACCTCGACAGGCTGATGGAGACGATCCAGGTCTTCAACGGCGACCTCGTGGTCGAGAAGGGGGGCCTGAGCGCGATCGAGGGAATGCTCGTGGCCAGAGCCCTCATGTTCTCGGCCGTGTACTTCCACAAGACGGTCAGGATATCGGAGCTCATGCTCGCTAAGGCCGTCGAGCAGCTCGGGAGGGACGAAGTCGGAAGCATCCACAGCATGACCGACGCGACTCTGCTCTCGCACCTCGTGTCCAAGGGCGGGTACTTCGAGGAGATCGCGACCCTGATCAAGTACCGCCGCCTGTTCAAGAAGGCCTTCGCCGTGCCGACTGGTGACATCGATCGGGACGGATGGGACGAGATGGACGCGATGGGCTCGGTCAGGCGCAGACGTTCCCTCGAGCAGGAGATCGCCCAGAGAGCGGGCGCAGACCCGGGCCATGTGATCATCGACGTGCCGTCCTGCGAGCTCTCGGTCTCGGAGCCGCGCCTGTCACTCACCGACGCCCGCATCCTCGACGAAGGGAAGGTGAGACTGCTCTCCCGGATGAGTTCGATTGCGGCCTCTCTTCAGGTCAGAAGGGCCCATGAGTGGGCGATCATGGTAGCGTGTCCCGCGGCCAACAGAGAAGGCGTCGCCAAAGCGGCGGCCAAGGTCCTGGGCCGCTAGCCCTTCATTACTCCCATCGGCTTCAGCCTCGCGACCATCTTGGATATCCCCGCTCCGTGGGCGACCCTGACCACATCATCGACGTCCTTGTATGCCCCTGGCGCCTCCTCGACGATGCCGTCCCTGGATGCGGCCTTGATGTACACGCCTCTGCTGTGCAGGAGCGAAACGACATCGTTGACAGAGAACCTCCTAGTCGCGCTCGTCCTGGACATCAGCCTGCCAGCGCCGTGGCACGTGGAGCCGAAGGTCTCCTTCATGGCACCCTGAGTTCCAACCAGCACATAGCTGGCGCTGCCCATGTCGCCAGGTATCAGGACTGGCTGGCCGACCGACCTGTACCTTTCCGGCACCTCCGGCCTGTTGCTGTCGAAAGCCCTGGTCGCTCCCTTCCTGTGGACGTAGAGCATCCTCTTCTTTCCCTCAACCATGTGCTCCTCGAGCTTGCATATGTTGTGGGCTACATCGTATACGCATTCCATGCCCATGTCCTCCGCCTTTCGGTGCAAGGCCTTCTCGAAGGACTCCCTGACCCAGTGCAGTATCAGCTGCCTGTTCGCCCACGCGTAGTTCGCGGCCGCGGACATCGCCCTGAAGCAGTCCTGACCCTCCTGCGAGTTCACGGGAGCGCAGGCTAGCTGTCGGTCGGGCACTGCAATCGAATACTTGCGGATGGCGGACTCCATGACGCGTATGTAGTCGCTGGCTATCTGGTGTCCACATCCCCTAGAGCCCGTGTGGATGGAGAGCACGACCTGGTCCACGGCCTCGATCCCGAACGCCTTGGCCGCCTCCTGGTCGAGGATACGCTCTACCCTCTGAACCTCCAGGAAATGGTTGCCTGCGCCAAGTGTGCCCAGCTGTGGTGCCCCTCTCTGCTTGGCCCGTTGCTCCACTTTTGACGAATCCGCGGTCTTCATCTTGCCGTTCTCCTCGCAGGCCACGAGGTCACCTTTCCATCCGTAACCCTGGGACACCGCCCATTCGGCACCGCCCTCGAGGACATCGTCTATCTGTGAGCCGCTGAGGCGGACCTTGCCCTTCTCACCGACACCGGAGGGGACATTCTGGAATATCGTGTCTATGATGTCTCTGATGCGGTCTCCGACGTCGTTGACCGTGAGGTTGGTCCTGACTAGTTTCACGCCGCAGTTGATGTCGTAACCAATACCCCCAGGGGAGATGACACCGTTCTCAGTGTCGAACGCGGCCACACCTCCGATGGGAAAGCCATATCCCCAGTGGATGTCCGGCATCGCCATCGACCTGCCAACGATGCCCGGGAGGCATGCCACGTTCGCAGCCTGCTCGGGCGCGTTGTCCTGCTTCACGGACTGCATCATCTTGTCGTCCGCATATATGACCGCAGAAGTGGTCATGCAGGACTTGTAAGACCTCGGTATCTCGAACCTGAATTCGTCCAGCTTGTTCAGGGGCCCGTTCCAAGCCATCTGCCCGACCTCTCTGAGCCACAATTTCAAGACTATATTAATCTTCCGAATGAGCGGAGATGCTGGCACGCGCGCGTGCGCTTTAGAGGCATCTGCCAAGATCGTGTTATCGAGTGCGCCAGCGGGGCTATGCCATGCCGTCAGCTCCCTAATTATATATATGTGGCAGAAACAATAGCTTCCAACAATAGTTTCCCAACAGAGATTTCGAGGACTGGCGTGACCAACCGCGATCGCTGGAATCGCCTCGATGTCCCCCCGACGAGGTGTTTACAGCTTGGCCGATGACGATATAACATGCCCTCTCTGCGGCAACAAGTCACCAGCGGAGACCATTAGGTGTCCGGTCTGTGGAACAGGGCTGCACAAGGTTAGGCAGAGGAAAATCCGTGAACGCCCTGCTGGCGGGAGGCCTTCGGGCGACCTCCTGAGGAAGGAGTTGCCCAAGCTGCAGATCCCGAAGAGGAAGCTGACCTGCCCATTGTGCGCGATGGAGCTCAGGGGTGGGGAGGCCAAGTGTCCGAGGTGTGCCGTTCCACTTTCTTCCACGCCTTCAGGGCCTGCCCCGATCGTCGCAGAGGAGATGCTAGAGTGTCCTGAGTGCGGCAAGCTCGCTCCTATAGGTTCGAGGAAATGCCCCAACTGCGGTGTCGGATTCGAGGAGGGCCCCGAGCGAGTCCCAGCTCCTCCTCTGACGAAGGAGTTGCCTCCCTCGCCCATACCAGCCCCTGAACCGATCGCGGGGCCACCTGTCCATGAACCGATTCCAGAGCCGGCACGGGAACACAAACCCGAGCCGGTGCGCGAGGTCACGGTTGCCGTCCCTCCTCCACCTTCCAGGGCCGACAAGGGCTTCGTCAACGGAAGGGGGACTGCAGGCGACCGAGGCTTTGTGAACGGGACCGGCCTTGTGAACGGGACTGGACTTACGAACGGCGCGAGGATCGGCATCGGGCCGCCCCGTGCCGAGGCGAGGCAGCGGTCCTTCCTGACGCGCTGGCAGTTCATGGCGGTGCTCATAGCCCTCGTGATCATCATCCCCACATTCGTCTACCTCTCCTACTACGACGTCGCTGAGGGCTTGGCGATCGACGGGGAGTTCGATGACTGGGCTGATGAGTTCAAGTTCGGCGCCTACATCGCATCTGGATCCTCCTCGATCGACATCGAGGAGTGGGCTGTGAAGGCAGAGGGCGACTCGCTCTACATGTATGTGAAGGTCCAGGGCTCTCTCATGAGCACGGATGCCGTGGAGAGCTTCTTCCTGTTCGTCGATTCTGACGCAGACTCCGACACAGGGTACTCGATTGCTGGCATCGGAGCCGACTACATGCTGCAGCTCGATGGCTGGGACAACGAGATCAGGTCAACATCGCTCAGCGAGTACGGCTCCTTCTCGGACTATGATTGGAGCGAGTGGTATCACATCCAGACATTGGAGTCAGCCCGTGGGCAGAGCGAGCTTGAGGCGAAGGCCATTCTCCCGTATGAAGTGGACCAGAGCGCGCGATACATGCTCATCTCGCAGGACGAGAGCGCGCGGAATTCGGTTACATACCCCGTGCCTGTCAGCGGCGGCGTACTGGTCGTGCGTCAGCAGCCCGGCCCTGCGGTCTCCCCGACGCCTGGTTACGTTCCAGCAGGCAGCAGCGTGGCGCTTATGACTCTCAGCTTCTCCTGCGAGGGTGCTGATGGCGAGGTCACCTCCGTGTCGCCCTCCGTCTATGGCGCCACTCTGGCGTGGTCCTTCGAGGCGTTCAGCATCTCCCCTGGTCAGACCCATACCGTTAACGTCACGGTAGACACATCCGCCGTATCTGCAGGAAGCATGGTCGCTGCGAGCGTCGCGGCCAGCAGCATCGGCTCGTCGTTCGCTGACATAGTCATAGTCGGCGACGCCGTGAGAGCGTATGTCGCATCGCCCCCGAGCGGGATAGTGATCGACGGCGCCTTCGGCGACTGGGTGGGCCTCGTCTCGTCGGACACAGACCTCATCCCAGTCGGGAATCCCAACATAGACATCACAGGCGTGGCAGCGGTGAACACGAGCACCTCGTCTTACTTCTATGTCAGCGTCTCCGGGGAGATGTGCGCTGGGTCTTACGTCCCTATCATAGTAGGCAAGCCGACGGGCGGAGGCGGAGGCACCCCCGTCCCGGCCACCAGGAAGACGGGCGAGGACCTGCTCAGGGTGTACATCGATTCAGACATGTCGGCCTCGACTGGGTTCCTGTATTCGCTGCCCTCGAAGACCATAGGCGCGGACTTCATGGTTGAGATCAGGGGATTGTACGGGAGCATAGTCTCCAAGACCCTTCTGCAATACACCGCAGGCGAATGGACTGCGGTGGCCGGAGCGACGCCAGAGGCGGCAAAGGACATGCAGAGGATCGAGCTGGGGATCGGTTCCTCGCACATCGGCGGTTCTTCGTCCATCGATTTCATTGTCGAGACAACGGATTGGCAGCAACTAATGGACATGGCCACGGCTGTCCCCATCGGCACGCGGTCAGTTGACACCATGTTCGTGTCAGCTATCAACCCTGAGGGATGGTACATCGAGAACCCGACGAACTCAGCGCTCGCGACCGCGATGTCCTACCAGAGGAAGCTGTTCTATGATGGCACCAACTTCTGGAGCTTCTACTGGAACGGTGCCAACACAGTTTACAGGTACAGCACGGACTACGGTGTGACATGGTCGAGCACGTCGGTCGCGTTCAGCACCACAGGGGTCAACGAAGTATCTATCTGGTACGACAGCGCCAGCAACCTGGTCTACGCGGTGGGGGACACATCCACCGCGTCTCGGAACGTCCTGATCCAGCGTGGAACGGTCGACCCCGCTCTGAAGACGATTACCTGGCAGGGGACCGACAGCACGCTTCAGGCATCCCTCCGCACGCTCGCCGGCAAGAACACGTTCATCTGCAAGGATGCCTCTGGCTATCTCTGGGTTCTCTCGAGCAACATGACGTCCGTGACGCCCCCCAGATATGACCTGTCCGCATTCAGGAGTTCCGCGCCCGACACAGTGAACTCCTGGGTATATTCCGGCAACATGCTCGACGCTGATGTCAACCCGGGTAACCTGAAGGGCGTCATCGTGCCCGGTGGCTCGGGGAGCGTCGTTTGGGCCGTCTATGGATATGATGGCAATGTCGCCGCCAGGAAATACGTGGCGAGTTGGTCCGCGCAGTCGGACATATACCAGGTCGTCGGCAACCAAGAGTGCACCGACAACGCGCCTCCGTCTGCAGTGGTCGATGGCAACGGTGTAATTCATGTGGTTTACGGTGATGGCCATCAGCAGGCCGGCATATCCAAGCCTTACATCTACTATGTCTACAACACCGGGTCTGCCTGGTCCGTTCCGTATCGTCTGGACACAGTGGGGAACAACCTCGGCAACATGTACCCCACCATATCGCTGGATGAATCTACAGGCGAGGTCTATGCTTTCTGGGTGGAGACGGACAACGCTCCCACGCCGTTGACCATAAAGTGCAAGAAGAACGTGGGCGGGTCCTGGCAGAGCTTGACCATAACCGGCCAGACGACCGACCCGAAGTACTATCTCACTTCGATATACTCGGCGCCTGCGGACTACCTGGTCTGCTGGCAGTGGACGCAGAACACGACTGCCCCGATCCAGGTCATATTCGACAAGATACCTGAGTTCGGGAATGTACTGGTCCCTGTGTTCCTCCTGATGATATTCGTGGTCGCCTCGGTTGGCCGTTCGAGGAGAAAGGCTCGCCCCTGACCACTAGGGTCCACCGCTCTGGCAGTCAAAGATCGAAGTCAACTCGATTAGTTATATAATGAACAAGGGTATTTCGGCCATGATGGAAGAGGAGCATAGGCACATCTACCTCAGCTGCTTCAAATGCGGGCGCATAGTGAAGTCCACCGATGCAGAGTGTCCGCGGTGCGGCCTGAAGTTCGGCCCAGGGACGCTCTTCGAGTGTCCGTTCTGCTGCGGCCTGATATGGAGGAACGCCACGACGTGCTCCACCTGCGGCATAGACCTCACGAAGTTCTCTGAGAGCGTTGAGAAGTCAAGTGCTGGCTTCGACATGGATGAGTTCGTGGACAGCATCATCACGTCTGAGCTGAAGTCGATGAAGGCTACCGTGCGGCGGGTCGCCTGTCCGGGGTGCGGGCTCATGATCCGGGGGGACGAGGACAGATGTCCCAGGTGCGATCTTCCCCTGGAGAAGGCACAGTTGGACTGTCCGCTCTGCGGCGAGAAGGTGCCGATATCCTCGACATCGTGCCCGACGTGCGGGGCGGTCTTCGAGGAGGTCGCTGAGATCACATGTGAGGGAGCCTCGAAGGAGCAGGAACGGATAATCGAGGCGGTCGCCATGGAGTCCAAGGGCAAGAAGCGCGCCCCAGCGAAGAAGAAGCCCGCTAAGAAGGCCCCTTCGAAGAAGAAGCCAGCCAAGAAAGGCCGGCCCAAGAAGGCCAAGTAGATATCGTCTTCCTTTCCGTTCGTACCGTCTTCTGAGGCTCTCCGGAAATGATTTAAATAATCGTTACTGCATCTAAGTACCATGGCACAGGACGCCTTGCCAGTCTTCGTTTTCGGTTGTACGGCATGCGGAAAGACCGTTGCGGGATCAGAGAAGCGCTGTCCTCGGTGCGGGGCGTCCTTCGAGGATGTCAAGTTCGAGTGCCCGTTCTGCGGCGAGCTCATATCGCCGTCCAACAGCAAGTGCGACTCCTGCGGCACGGAGTTCAGCGCGTTTGCCGAGGATGTCGCAGGGAATTGTTCGATTGATCTGGACGGTGCGGAGTGCGAGCCCGGGGCGGATCAGGTTGCCGGGGGAGGCGAAGTGCGGAAAGAACCCGCGGAGTACGAATGCCCCAACTGCGGCAAGCCTGTGAGCGAGAACGATTCGAAGTGCCCTCACTGCGGCGTTTGGTTCACGGAAGGATGAGAAGGGGCCGGGACCGGGAATTGAACCCGGGTCAAGGGATCCACAGTCCCCAAGGATGCCACTACCCCACCCCGGCCGCGGATGGACTGTCCTCCATATCCTTTGGTTTATTAAAGCTTGTGAGCCACGTTCTCTTCGCTCCAGACACCACAGCGATGAGGATTCTGCCGAGCAGTTTCGCCGTCCCCCCGCAGTTCGAGTGATTGCCTAGAAGCATCATTCCGTCCGGGGAGGCACTTTGGAACCGGATGAGAACAGGGATGAAGGCAGATCGGCGCAGATGGCATGTCCTGACTGCGGATGCTCTGTAGCGCATTTGAGCGGGTGCGAGGTCTGTCCGCACTGCGGATTCTCCAGATGTCCGGGATAGGCACACATCGTGAGGGTCGATGATTGCGCCTTCAAAAGCCTTAATAGCGTCCAGGCAGTTGCGCTCGCGAAGGTGATGGCTTGAAGCGCGACATCATATCAGTCCTCGACATGAAAGACGATCTCGAGGCGATCCTAGCCGACGCTGCCAGGATGAAGAAGGAGCCGGCCAAGAAGGGCCACAAGCAGGAACCTCTCAAGGGGAAGGTCCTCGGCATGGTCTTCGAGAAGCCGAGCCTGAGAACCCGCATTTCGTTCGAGGTCGGCATGCACCAGCTCGGGGGGAAGGCGTTGTACATGGGCCCAGACGAGGTGAGCATGGGCAAGCGCGAGTCCGTCTCAGACATCGCCCACGTCCTGAGCAGGTACGTGAACGCCATCATGTACAGGGCCTTCAGCAACAAGGTCATGCGCGAGTTCGCTGCGGAGGCGTCTGTGCCGGTCATCAACGGACTGGACGACATGGAACACCCCTGTCAGTGCGCGGCCGACCTGCTGACTGTGCTGGAGAAGAAGGGAAAGCTCGCGGGCCTCCATATGGCATATGTCGGCGACGGCAACAACGTGTGTAATTCGCTCCTGCTAGGATGCGCTCTGACCGGCGTGAACATGCGCGCGGCCACTCCCAAGGACCACCGGCCGAACGAGGACATACTCGCGAAGGCGCAGGAGATCGCGAAGGCGAAGAACTGCGCGATCGAGGCTCTCTCCAACCCGTTCCAGGCCGTCGAGGGCGCAGATGTGATATACACCGACACATGGGTCTCCATGGGCCAGGAGAAGGAGAAGGAGGAGCGCGAGAAGCTGTTCCTCCCCTACCAGGTCAACGACAAGCTCACAGAGAAGGCCGACAAGAACTACATATTCATGCACTGCCTCCCCGCGCACAGGGGGCTCGAAGTCTCTTCGGAGGTCATGGACGGCCCGCACAGCGTCGTCTTCGACCAGGCGGAGAACAGGACGCACGCCCAGAAGGCTATCCTGGTCGCAGTGCTCGGGAAGTGAGCTGCGAGCCGACGATATCGTCAAGCAGCGTGAGGAACTCGTCCCTCTTCTCGGAGGGTATGGTGGCGCCGGCGGCTATGTTGTGTCCGCCCCCGACGCCTCCTACCTTCTCTGCGGAGGTCCTCATGGCTGCGGAGAGGTCCATCCCGCGGGCCACCAGCTCCTGGGTGCCCCTGGCTGATGCTTTCATCTTCGGTGTGTCGGCATACTCGGTCGACTCTGCGAACGCGACCATGGGCGCGCTCCTGTCGGCGCCCTCGCTCCCAAGCAGCATGCCAGCCACGGTGCCCACTATCGTATCCTCGATCTCGTCTCCGGCGTCGAAGAACTGTATGCTCTTCATCCTGATGATCCCGCTCCCCTTGGCCCATGTGAGGGCCTTGCTCAGCGCGGACCTGTGGTCTCGCAGGAGTGCCATGCCCTCCTCGAGGGCGCCGCCCCTGTCTCCGCAGCATATCTGGAGGCCGAGTTCGGCTCTTCCGTGCCTCCCGCACGCGTTCAGGAGCGTCGCGAACTCCTTGGCGTCCCTCACCGGGGTCTTCCTGACTTCCTTGGGGAAGGCATAGACTTCACCCGAGAGGCGGTCGATGGTCTCCTGCCTCCTTCTCATGCTCACGAGGTAATCCTGCAACGCGGTGATGATGTTCCCCTTCTCCGTGTCGGTGAGGTCGGACCAGGTCCTCCACGAATCTCCGTCCTTCAGCTCGATCCCAAGTTCGAGGAGGAACCCCAGGGCGCCCTCCTCGTTGCCTGTGATCCTGGGGAGGAACGGGTCGCTCGAGAACTCGAGCATCTTGTGCAAGGGCCTCGTCTCCCTTCCGAAGTATCGGATGTCGTTGACTGCCTCCACTACGCCCTCGGCTTTCGCGACCTCCAACACAGCTCTGTTCAGTCCTTCCAGTCTCCTGGTCTTCTGGTCCTGGAGGTCTCCCACCGCGCCAAGGACAGCCAGGTGTGCCAGGTCGACATTCCCTGCATCCATGGCGACAGCCACCAGGAAAGTGGTCCCTGCCCCGCTGAGCTCGTTGGCGCCGGAGATCCCGTGCAGATGTGGGTTGACGTGTACCACGGAGCTGAAGTCTGTGAGCAGCGACTGGCCACAGCGCTTGGCGTTGGATAAGGTGGGTTCTGGCACATGGTGGTCGGACACGACGGCCTTCGCGCCCTCGAACTTGGACAGGGAACCGCTCCCCAGATCGGTGAACCAGAGGGCATCAGAGCGTTTCTCGCGCAGGGAGTCTATGGCCGTCTGGTCGAGCTTCTTGAAGAACTCGACCTCGGATTTCACGCCCGCACGCGCGAGCGCGCTTTTGGCTATCGCAGCTGCCGCCACACCATCTGCATCTATGTGGGATGCGACCCGGACGAGGTCGCAGCGCATGAGTTCCCCTGCAGCCTTCCGAGCGGAAGACCACATCCCTTCCGGGATCGACGAGACCAGGGATTCCAGGGTCATGTCACCAACTCACGATTCCCAGCTGTCTGAGGACAAGGATCACGACGAAGGCTATGCCGATGAGCATAATCAACTTCACTGACCTGCTGATGAGGAATATCAGCAGGGCGAACGCGAACAGAGCGATCAACAGAGCCAGAAGTGCTTCCATCCCGAGACCCCAACTGACAGGGCGCTATTCAATCTTTGTAGAAACGATCGTCGGGCCCAGCGCCCGTCTCCTGAGGCCCCTGTATACGTGCTCGGACAAGGCCTTGAGGTTCTTGCAGTCCGCCTCGTTGTACTCGATCAGCAGGTCCAGCGCGTTCCTCTTTCCCTCCCGCTCCCACAGCCGCCAAAGGTACACTGCGTCCTCCCCCGTCATGTACTCTAGGCGTCTGTCCCGCTCGAGCCCCAGCTCCCTTTCGATGCGCTTCAGCCCTCCGGTGAGGCCGAGCCTGCGCAGGGGATATCTCAGGTCCACATGCGGAACAGCTGGCACAGCTCCCGGGAACTGCGCCTCGATCATCGGAAGGTCGAAGCCAGCGCCATTGTAGGTCACGATGATCTCGACCGAATCCAGAAGAGCCTTCACGTTCCGTGTGTTGAGGTCCCGTCCCCGCAGAAGCGTGTGCATCCGCCTGCCGTCGAATACGCCCAGGACCGTGATAGGAGACCTAAGGGAAAGCCCGGTCGTCTCGATGTCAACGAAGGCTACTGACTTGCCAAACTCACCAAGACATCTCCAGTGCTCTCTTCGGGACACGGCCCGGGCGAAGTAACTGGAATCCCTGACCTCCAGCCTCTCCATCGCCGTCTCGAGGGCGTGGTTCATGCACGTCTTCCTCTTGTCCGAGACCCCCTTTATGCTTCTCTCTCCCAGGAAATCCTCCCAGGTGAGAACCTCCGCTCTCCACAGAGAGCGTTCTCTCTGGGCGCCCACACCGTCCAAGAGGATGAAGGAGTTCCTCAGCATCCAGATGCAACACCCTCTGGGAGCTATTTAAGCTAGTCCGCGGTTTGCAGAAAGTGCACATAGATTGATAATCGCAGCCGACCAATCGCGCCTCTGTGGCAGTGAGAGGGCACAGGGTTGAGGACAACATCGAGATATTCCCAGGGGGTGCGGCTCTCCTTCTGGACGGGAACGTGCTTGTCGTGGCGGACATGCACCTCGGCTACGAGGCCGCCCTTGAACAGCAAGGGCTCAGCATACCCCGTGTGCAGACCAAGAAGATCGAGGAATACATGCTGAAGATGATTGACGAACTCGCGCCTTCCAAGGTGATCGTGGCTGGAGACCTGAAGCACAATTTCTCCAGGAACCTCACGCAGGAGTGGCATGATGTTGTCAGTTTCGTCCGCGCCCTCGCCGGGCGGACGTCTCTCGAGGTCGTGAAGGGCAATCACGACAACTATCTCGGCCTGATCCTGAGGGAGCACGGCGTCTCCCTGCGTCGAGAGGCCAAATACTCGGGCGTGAGGGTTGTCCACGGTCATCAGGGCGTTCTTGCCGAGGGGGCGACGGTCATGGGGCACATCCACCCGTCCATCCGGCTGAAAGACAGCGTCGGAGCGTCCCTGAAAGACCCATGCTTCCTCTTTGACCATACCAGAGGAGTGCTGGTGCTGCCCGCGCTCAGCCTCGTTTCTCCAGGGATGGACGTGATTGGTCAGGATTGGTCAGACAACATCTCTCCGTTGTTGTCAGGAGCTGGGCTGTCGTCCTTCGTCCCAATCGCGTTTTCCCGGGAAAAGGCACTGGAGTTCCCGACTGTGGGTGAAATGAGGGGAATACGACGCCAGGCGTAGGACAAAGTATATGTTCCCGACCACCTTGAGCAGAGGAAAGGATTATCAGCTTTTGGGATTCTCACGAAGCAGAAGGGGGCAATGATATGGCGGATGAGAAGAAGTTGTCTGCAGGCGAAGTGAAGAAGACCATCGCGACGGCTCTCGCAGCGGCCTTCGGTTTCGTCATTGCGCTGTTGTGGAACAGTGTTGTGACAGGTGGCCTGAAGGTTGCGGGGATAGACACGACCTTCACCGAGATCGACCTTACCGGCTGGCTCGGGTATCTGGTGACAGCGGTTGTGCTGACGATAGTCATGGTGTTACTGATCATCGTCGTCAGTCGTTGGGGCGGCAAGTAGGATACTTGTTCGCCGGTGAAAGCAGAAACCCCCACCTTCGGGTGGAGTGGCAAACCCATGCTGTGGTTCCCCTGGGGGAACCACTTCACTCATTCTTCTCTTCAGAATGTGATCGGCCGAGTGAATCTGTACGTCTTGGAGCATCCGAAAAACCTTATGTACAGGCAGACTCATGCTAATGATGCCAGGTGGTCCAGATGGCGAAGGGCATCTATGTCAGCGACGTCGACATCGAGATGTCGAAGGACGTGGAGAGCCTCAGGATTGACAGGCACCTGGTGAGCGATCTCTCCGCAGTCCTCCCTGGGCGCAGGCGGAAGATGCTCGACCGGATCGAGGAGTACGCTCAGAGGAACCCGTTAGCCATCATCCCGATCCTCGTGAAGCACTACAACTCGGACATCCCGAAGGTGAGGAAGCAGGTCAGAGACAGCCTTGCGAGGCTGACACAGTCGGAGGTCGGAGAGCTGGCGCTCGTGGAGTGCATGTTCAGCAGACATGCGCAGATAGCTTCCACGGCGGCTGATGTTCTCGAGGACAGGGGGTTCAACGGCGTCAACTTCCTTTCGTACTACAGGCAGGCGGAGGCCCTCGTGATGCGGGCCAGGAAGGACGATGTCTTCTGCCAGGACATAGAGGAGCTGATCTCGGACTCGATCGACACGTACAAGGAGGGCAGGTTCGACCAGGCCATGACCAACATGATGATGGCCAAGGACCTCCTCGAGGACAGGCTCGAGTGGCACGGCCACCTCAGGGGCTACATCAAGGACGTCCTCAAGCTGACGCCGACGTTGAGCAGGAGCGGCGTACAGACAGACGGCATCCAGGATTCGATCCGGAATGTGGCGAAGGCGATACAGAACAGGGAATACACCGAGGCCAAGGCGCTCCTCGACCTCCGCCGGGAAGAGACTCATCTGTGGAAGCAGCTCTGGAGCCTGGACGAGTACATCACCAAGCGCATCAAGGCGAAACCTCTGACTGAGCTGATGGTCCTCAAGGATGCGGACAAGTCCCTGCTCGAATCGTTCCGTGT
The DNA here is from genome assembly GCA_964535775.1 of uncultured Thermoplasmata archaeon. GTDB lineage: Archaea > Thermoplasmatota > Thermoplasmata > UBA10834 > UBA10834 > COMBO-56-21. Next base: position 13,904 of record CAZHTV010000017.1, read on the forward strand.
GGCCAGGGAGAAGGTCGACAATCTGACTCAGGAGGGCCGGGCCGTAGAGGCCCTGAGATTGATCGAGGAGTTCCTCCGGGACGAGATATCTTCTGGCTATCTGACCCGCGAGGGCAAGCGCCTCGACTCGAAGGACGAGGCTGCATGGTATTCCATGTGGATTGTGTGTCTTGGCGTACTGAAGATGCTCGCGCCAATAGTCCCGAACCTAGCCGAGGAGTTCTACCAGCAATATTTCAGAGACCGAGAGGGCGCTCCCAGCATACACACGGTCAACTGGCCAGAGCCGTTCGCGAGGGAGGAATCGAGAAAGGCCGCTCCCAAACACTCCAAGAAGGCGAAGTCTCGGGCAGGTTGACCCTACCTAGACCTGAGGCGACCAGTATCTGCCCTTCTTCTTTGCGTCCATGGACAGGAGTATGCGCATGCCCTCGACGCCCGCGCGTATGCAGTCCGTCATGTTCTGCTCGAAATCGACGACCTTCTCCGTCTGATGCCAGGGGACGACATCTGATATCGTGCATATCGCACCGGCCCTCAGGCCCATGAGTGAGCAGAGGGTGAAGATGGTGCCGTTCTCCATCTCCATGTTCTTAGCGCCCATCTTCTTGACATCCGACAGCCGGTCCACCATGAACGAGGGCATGTACCCGCTCTGGGACATCGGGCCAAGCTGGGCATCTTTGATCACTTTGTTCTCGCTGTAGAATCCGTCGACGGAGAAGCACACGCCGACTTCGAACTTGGCGTTCAGCTTCTGGGCGCCTCCGATGAGTGCGAGCACGACCTCATGGTCCGCCAGTGCGGGATATGTCGGCCAAGCATAGCTCCTGCTGGTACCGTCCGCCCTGATGGCGCCTGTGGATATGACGAGGTCTCCCTTCTCCAGGTCGTCCGCTATCCCGCCGCTTGTGCCTATCCTCAGGAATGTCTTGGCGCCAAGGTTGGCGAGTTCCTCTACCAGTATCGCTGTGGACGGGCCTCCGATGCCCGTGGACGCGACGGTCATGCCAGTTCCGTCGAGAGAGCCTCCGTATACGGCGTACTCCCTGACCTGTCTGATCTTCCTGGGTCCGGACAGCATTGCCGCGATCTTGGGGACGCGCTCTGGCTCCCCGCACAGGAAGACATACTTTGAGACCTCACCGGGCTCGAGCCCGGTGATCAGCTGCTTCTGCATGTGAACCGCACCATCCATTTGGTCCCCTCAGAAATGCAGATTAGGATAGATAAGCTCGATGGAGGCCTGATAGCTACGAGAGCTATCTCAAGGCAAGAAGGGCCACAGAAAGCACCATCGCGAAGTAGGTGCTCATCAGCACCACGCCCCCGAGCTGTGTTATCCTCATGCCCTTGAGCATGAACACCAGCACTAGGAAGGTCGAGAGGTTCAGTACCACGATCAGGGGCAGTATCTCCTCGCGGCCGAACTCGAATGGCTTCGTTATCCCCATGAGGCCGAGGGTCAGCAGGACAGTGACGATGCTCGCACCTATGCCCTCCCCCAGCGCGAGGTCTCCGAACCCCCTTCGGGCCGCGTGATAGGAGGCGGCTATGTCAGGTAGAGTCGTCCCCAGCGCGACGACCGATATGCCGAGGAGCCAAGGGTCTATCCCGAAGTCATCCGTCAGCGTCAGGGCGCCCCTGACGACGAACTCAGCGCCCATGACGGTCCACAGGATGCCGAAGACCAGCCACTGCGGTCCCGCCCTTATCTCGATCTTCCGGCCGAAAATGTTACCCATCAGCTCGAGCTGTATCATCGCGTCCTCCAAGCTCTTCTCGAGCTGCTTCTCGTCCGTTCCCTTCTTGATGAGAAGCAGGTTCATGGTGTACGGGATGAAGAGTATCATGAGGGCGATGCCCTCGAAGAATGAGAGGGCGCCGTCGAGCAGCAGGACCGAGGCGACTATGGTGACCGTCATCAGGAAGACGGCGTCCCGCATTATCATCTCCCGCGTGACCTTGAGTGGCACTATGATGGCGGTGAGACCTATGACGAACGCGATTGTGACGACATTCGACGCTATCCCGTTGCCGAGAGCAAGTCCTTCCGCCCCCTCATTGAGGGCTATCAGGGAGACGAGCACCTCAGGCATCGCGGCGAGGGTCGAGACGACCAGCATGCCGATGACGAACCTGCTGATGTTGAAGGACCTCGACAGCGCGAGGGCGTTGTCAGTGATGAACTTCGCCCCTTGGTTCAGCACCACGAAGCCCACGGCTATTATGGGTATCACTAACCAGGACCAGTGATCCAATTTGCCCCATCCCTTGCGCTGACCGTCATGGGGTACATAGCCTACACCCATTTATGGCTTTTCGAGGCGGATCTGAGGCGATTGACAAGTTTGATGCCGCCGTCCGCGATTCCGCCTCCAGTGAAGGGAGTATACTGCGTCATAGCCACCCTGGGCGAGAATCGGAGGATTAAGGTAGGGTCGCTCGGGGAGATAGAGTTCCAGGCAGGAGTCTACGTTTACGTGGGCTCGGCGCAGGCAGGAGTCAGACAGAGGGTCGAAAGACATCGTCGAAAGGAGAAGAAGAAGCACTGGCATATCGACTATCTTCTGGAAGAGGCGGAATACCTGGCCTCTGTGGCGATCCCGGGCGCCTCGAAGGAGGCCGAGTGCCTGGTCGCGGAATCCCTGAGGATGTGCGATGGCGTTATGGGCGCGATCCCAGGCTTCGGTTGTTCGGACTGCAGTTGCAGATCGCATCTCATATACTTCGGGGATACGGACCCCGAGTGGGTGGCGGAGGCGGTCACTCTCCGGCTGTCCATGCTCGAGTGCGTCTATCCGAGCAAGGATGGCTGCGATGCCTGGGCGGCCCGCGACAGGCAATAGGGTTTTATCGAGAGTTCATCGTTATGGTACTCGAGATGGCGCAGGAACTGGAATTGACCCTGATATTCATAGTAATCGGCCTTGCCCTCCTGCTGATATACCTCTACATCACCACCATAGAGAAGGTCCTCGAGAGGATAGGCTTCACGAAGGCCGAGGCCAGTAGCATACTGTTCCTGACACTCTTCTTCGGCTGGATCACTATACCGCTGTTCCCGTACAACGGCTGGTGGGTAGGCATCAGCCTGGGCGGAGGCCTCATACCAATCGTGATCTGCGGTATACTCATCAAGTCCAAGAGAGTGGGCGTGGCCGAAGGATTCATCGGGCTCATCATAGTCGCCACCATCACCTATTTCGTCACGAGGCCCGAGGAGGGCGTGGGCATCGTCGCCGATGTGCCATGGGCGTTCATGCCGGCCATCGCGGCAGGGCTGTATTCGGTTTCCACCTTCTGGATCGACATCAGAAGAGCCGCGCCTTTGGCGTACTTCTCGGGCGTCACCGGGACGCTTGTCGGAGCTGATGTCTTTCATCTCCAGGAGATACTCAGCTACGACCCGCCTGCGGACAGCGCATTCGCGTTGCTCAGCATAGGCGGCGCTAACATCTTCGACATGGTCTATATCACAGGCATCGTCGCGGTCCTGATCGGGGTGCTGATCTTCTGGTACGACAGGCAGCGGAGGAAGCTGGGCTTCGAGAGGTTCATCGCCGACTGGCGCGCGGGCGCGGAAGGCCTTCCATACGCTAAGGAGCCGCGCCCCTCGCAGACTCTTCGGCCGGACAGGAAGGGCAGGCTCTAGGCCGTCTGATGCGCGCCTCGCGCTCCTGCGCGTGCACCCGCATAGGCGATAGCGACCACGGATGCGAGGGCGAGCGCCGATGCGATGAGGAAGGCGTAAACGGGGTCGCCCGTTGCGTCCGCCACTATCCCAGAGGCGTACACGAAGGCTGCGCCTCCTCCTAGCTGGAAACCGAACAGTATGCCGAAGGCCGTTCCACGCTCCTCCAAGTCGGTCGCTTCACTGACGATGGCGAAGAGAGCGGGGTAGGTGACGAACAGAAGGGCCCCGTAGAAGACAAGCATAGGCCCTACGACGAACCAGCTGGTGGACATCGCGAGCACCGCAACCCCGAGAGCGGAGACAGCATACCCCGCGACGAGCAGGCGTGTCTTGCCGTATGCGGAGCTGAACCTTCCGAAGAAGTATGAGGTGACAGTGCCCACGCCTATCCAGATCGCGAACATGAGGTCGGCCGTCCCTGCGGACCAGCCGCCCCCGCTCGTCAGGTTGACTGGCCCGAAATAGCTCGTGATCTGGTAGAGCGCGCCCCCCGCGACGATAGGGACCACGAGCGGGAGCATCTTCGACATGGTGCGCCCCGACCTGATGGTCTGCGCTCGGTCAGGTACCCTCGTCTTGATGCTCTTGTCCTTTATCAGAAGAAGGCCAAGCAGCACGGCGGTGAAGTTGAGTCCGGCCCAGAGTATGCAGGGCGCTCTCCACCCAAACGCCTCTCCAAGGAACCCCGATGTGCCGAGGGCGACGATGACGCCGAAGTTGCCAACGCCGCTCTGGACCCCCAGCGCGGTCTCCAAGTACTCCCCCGCATACTCGCGCGTTATCCAGCTAGTGCCCACCGGGTGATAGAAGGACGCCCCAACCCGCATCACGGCGACCGCGAGGAACAGCCCGACGAACTCGTTCACGAAGAGCATCAGGACGAACGAAAGGCCCATAAGCCCAGCGCCGAGTTCGAGCAGATATCTGGAGAACACGCGGTCCGCGAACCTTCCAACAACGTACTGTACGGCCACTGTGATGAGCAATGCGAACCCAAGGAGGCCGACCTCGTAGTACGAGATGCCCATGACATGAACTAGGATCGGTATCAAAGCGACGAGGGTCATGAGGGTCCCGTCGTTGCACGCATGATGTAAGCTTATGACCCACAGCAGCCTCGGCGGTCTCGGCATTCGGTTCAGGGGTCAGCAACGCCGAAGCCCCATAACTTCCTTGTGCGAAAGTATTATTCGTTCGCTGGCGCGTCCCAGCGATGTGCAGCGATTCCCGAGGGGGATGCGGCCGTCCAC
>CAZHTV010000018.1:0-18295 GCA_964535775.1 uncultured Thermoplasmata archaeon
TCGACACTTTCTTCTACGACTCGAAGGGTGAGATACTCGGCTGGCTAGAGCTGTCTGGCACTAGGACCAGGAAGATCCCGGACGCCACCTGCGTCAAGTGGACTGAGCTGATATCGTTCGTGATAGTTGCAGCCATCCGGTTTAGGAATCCCGGATTGGTGTGAGAGCTCTGGACATGCGCGTGGACACTTTCTGGCAGAGCGACCTTCTCACTTCGAGACGGCCTTGAACGCACCGTCAAGCACTCCCAGCGATCTCCGGATCTCCTTGTCCGAATGGGCGAGCGAAGTGAATGCATGGCCGTCAGGATGGGGCACACCGAAGAAGACACCCTCAGACAGCGCGTGCAGGAACCACTGCTCCCACTTCGCCCCGTCTATCTCCAGCTCGTCCCTCCAGGTCCGTATCTCCTTGTCCGTGAAGAACACCTCTCCGATAGAACCGATGTTCTCCACCCAGACGTCCACGCCCCGGTCCTCCGCTGAGTCCCTGATCCCATCGAAGAACCTCTCGCCGATCCTGTCTACCTTCGCGTATGTCCCAGGCTTCGAGAGCTCCTTGAGGGCCGCGAGGCCAGCAGCCACGGACACGGGGTGGGCGTTGAACGTCCCGCCGTGATATACGTTGCCCTCATCCGACGGGAGTATGACCTCCATGATCTCCTTGCGCCCTCCGAAACCGCCCAGCTGATAGCCGCCGCCAGCGACCTTCGCGAGGCAGGTCATGTCGGCCCGTACACCGTACCTCTCCTGGGCGCCTCCCCATGCCAGCCTGAAGCCTGTCAGGACCTCGTCGAAGATGAGTATGATGCCGAGGTCCTTCGTGAGCTTCCTCATCTTCTTGAGGTAGTTGTCCCTCGGGGCGATGCATCCTCCACCAGCGTGCACGGGCTCCATTATCACCGCGGCCAGCTCGTCCGCATGCTTCGTTATGATCTCCTCAGTCTCGTCCCACTCGTTGAACGGGTAGATGACCGACAGGTCGGAGATGCATTTGGGAATGCCTTTACCCCAAGGCACCGCTGGCTGACATTTCACACCCTTCTTGAGCTTATACTCGGGGATGTCCACACTCTGCATGACATAGTCATGCCCGCCGTGGTACGACCCCTCCGCCTTGGCGATCTTCTCCTTGCCGGTGAACCCTCTGGCCACCCTGATCGCGTTCATCGTGGCCTCAGAACCCGAGTTGGTGAACCTGAACAGCTCGATCGATGGGAAGGCCTTTTTCACTAGCTTGACATAGTCGAATGTGTGCTCGTTGGGCGAACCGAAGATGCCTCCCCTCTCAACCTGCGCCTTGACGGCCCTGAGGACCGACGGATGGTTGTGCCCCAGCAGGAGCGTCCCGTAGCCAATGGCGTAGTCGATGTACTTGTTTCCGTCTATGTCCCACAGATACGGTCCCTTGGCCTTCCTGGTAACGAACGGGTAGGGGTCGAAGAGACGTATGTTGCTCTCGACTCCGCCAGGGATCATCTTCTTCGTCTTCTCGATGTGTTTCTCAGATCGTCTTGTCCTGGCTCTGTACTTCTTCTCGGAAATCGTTGTCGTTGCCACTCTAACAACCTCACTTCTGAGAAAAGGCGCCAAGGCGAGCCCAGCACTACTGGCAGCATCAATAGGTATTGACCCACACGACCAATGCCAAAGTCTCGGGCATCCCTTTCTGCGGTATCCCCAAATGCTCCGACCTAGATAAGAATTGCGAAGGCCAGCCAGCATCATGAAGGCCACATCACACTTCGATTGAGATGCCCCGATATGCGTCGATTCCGCTGCTGAATCCGTTCATGGAATCGTTTGTTGGCAGCTTCAAGGGCGGATGGCTCGTGTACCGGACCATGGTTGAGCCTGCAGACATGGTCGGACATGCGTTCGTGGTAGTCCTTGAAGTGGCGTTCGGGCTCCTGGTGGCGATGCCTGCAGTGAGATACCTCAACAGGATGGATCTCGCGAAGACCGTCGCCGGGGACTGGTTCGGCTGACCTTTGACGAGTGGCTTCTTGCTGTCTCATCCAGTTCATCGAATTCTGAAGCGTTCCCGTCGTCGTTCGCCGATGCCCTTCCCTGGGCATCGAGGAGGGACAACATTTTTGTATGAGGGGTGCGTTAGGGCTCTCGGAGGTGAGAAATAGTGAAAATCCAGAAGAAATCTGGAGAACTCCAGGAATTCGACCGCAGGAAGCTGGAAGAGTCAGTCCGGCGGGCTGGTGCATCCCAGGATGTCGCCAAGCGGATTGCCGAGAAGATCCAGCCATCTGAAGGGATGTCGACGCAGGACATCAGACGGAGAGTGTCAGACGAACTCCGCAATGAGAACATGGCACTGAGCGGGGCGTATATGTCTGCACGGAGGCTCAGGGCTAGGGCGGCCCAGGACCTGAGCGCTGGAGTAGCCAGGCTCCACACCGACCACCTGCGTGGTCTCAGCTCGGACCAGAGCGCGATGCTGGTCCACGGCAACAAGAGGGCCGAGCTGCGCGTCGAGCCATCTGCGAGCGCCGCTTCCCACGAGGTGCTGCTCAGCAGCGCGGATCTCCAGAGACTTGGGATCCAAGAGGGAAGCAGAGTAGCGGTCCGATTCCCGCTGTAGACCGGATCGCTCGCCAAACGCCGGCATCAGGAGATGCCGGCCTTCTCAGATATTTTCGTTCAAAGCTTGTCCTCGACGCTCGCAGGCACGCCCTCATGGCCTGAGTTGTGAAGGGGGCCGTCCCGCCTGGCTCAGCTGGGGCGCGCGCTCCCGGCGAGGTAATCAGAGAGCCTGGGCCTGACGAACTTGCGGACCTCGTCGACCAGCAGGATTGAACTCGCAACAAGGACGACCGCGACCCATTCCATCAGCGAGAGCGGGACGGTCCCGAGGGCCGTCTGGAGGAATGGGACCGTTGTGGCCAGCACGTTGAGCGAGAACGAAGCGACAATTGCGATCAGGAGATACTTGTTCGCGAAGAAGCCAATCTTCAGCACGGATCTGGTCCTGGACCTGCAGTTGAGTGCGTTGAACACCTGGAACATGGCCATTGTGGCGAAGGCGATCGTGCGGGCGCTGGCCTCCCCCTCCTGCTTCCACTCCCAGTTGAAGAGGAACAGCGTGCCGACCGCCATGAGCACGCCGAGCACGACGATGTTCTGTATCATCGTAGAGTCTATCAGCTTCGCGTCCGGCCTCCTAGGTGGAGTGTGCATCACGTCTTCCTCCTTGGGCTCCAGGGCCAAGGTCTTGTCCAGGAGACCGTCGGTCACGAGGTTGATCCACAGTATCATGATCGGCGTCAGAATCAGAGGCGCGCCTGAGAGAAGGATGAGCGCCGCCTGGATCGTGAGTATCTCGCCCGTGTTGGTGCTTATCAGATACTTGACGACCTTCCTTATGTTCTCGAAAACGACCCTGCCCTCCTCGACGGCATTCACAATCGAGGCGAAGTTGTCGTCCGCGAGGACCATCTCAGCGGTCTCCTTCGTGACATCGGTGCCTGTGATGCCCATAGAGATGCCGACGTTTGCCGCCTTGAGGGCGGGTGCATCGTTCACGCCGTCTCCCGTCATCGCCACGATGTGACCCTTCCTCTTCAGGGACTCGACGATTCTGTGCTTGTGCGTCGGAGAGACCCTAGCGAATACCGAGACCTCCTCGATCATCTCGTCTAGCTGCTCGTCGGTGAGGTCGTGCATATCCTCCCCGGTAGTGATCTTCTGACCCCTGCCGAGGATCCCTATCTCCCTGGCGATCGCCTCAGCGGTGAGCTTGTGGTCGCCGGTCAGCATCGCCACCTTGATGCCTGCGGTCTTGCAGAGTTTCACGGCGGCCCTCGCCTCCGGCCTGGGCGGGTCCTCGATGCCGACCAGACCGAGGTAAGTAAGGGCCGCGGATTTCTGCTCCATCTTCTCCTTGAGCTCCCCCACTTTGTTCGGCTCGGTCCTCAGATACGCCACCGCCAAGACCCTCTTGGCATCCGCGGCCATCCGAGAGGCGTTCTTGAGTGCCGCTTCCTTCCTCTCGGAGGTCATCGCCTCCACACGTCCGCTGCCCATGTACTCGGCACACATGCCGAGGACCGTCTCTGGCGCCCCCTTCACATACAGCGCGACCTCGGCGTCCGAGACCTTGTGGAACGTGGCCATGTATCTCCTCTTGGCATCGAATGGTATCTCGTCCACCCGAGGCTCCTGGGCCGTGGCCTCCTCGTGCACTATGCCCGCCTTCTCGCCCGCGACTACGAGTGCGCCCTCGGTCGGGTCGCCGTGTATCTCCCACCTGACGCCCTCGTCGGTCTCGTTCCGTCTGAGGCGGGAATCGTTGCATTGGATCGCGGCCCTCAACAACAGAGATAGCTCGGGATCCGTCCCGGGGTCCATTTTACTCCCGTCGATGGAGTAGGTGCCCTCGGGTGCGTAGCCCACGCCCGTCACCTTTACGCTCCTGTCCCCCACGACGACCTCTGTCAAGGTCATCTGGTTCGTGGTAAGGGTGCCCGTCTTGTCTGTGCATATCGCCGTCACGGATCCGAGGGTTTCCACTGCCGGCAGCTTACGGATCAGCGCGTTCCTCTTCACCATCCTGTGAGCGCCTATGGCTAGGGTGATCGTCATGACGACGAGCAGGCCCTCGGGTATCGCGGAGACGGCGGAGGCTATCGCGAACAGCAACACATCGAGGAACTCGAACCCGCGCAGGACGCCTATCGTGAGCGTGAGCAGGCTCGCGAAGAGCGCGAAGACGCCGAGCTTCTTGCTGAGGTCCCTGGTCCTGCGGTGTATCGGGGTCTCGGCCTTCTTGGTCTCGCTTATCAGCGCTGCAATCTTGCCCACCTCGGTCTTCGCGCCTGTAGCGAAGACCACGGCCTTGCCTCTCCCGTGTGTCACTATCGTCCCGGAATAGGCGCTGTTCTTCCTGTCGGCGACCTCCATATCCTTCGACAAGGAGGCTGTGTTCTTGGACACGGGGGCCGATTCACCAGTCAGCATCGCCTCGTCTATCTCGAGGTTCGCGGCCTCGAATATCCTCGAGTCCGCGGGCACCTTGTCCCCCGCCTCGAGCAGGAGTATGTCCCCGGGGACTATAGTGTCCGCCTTCACCCGCATCTCGACGCTGGCTCCTTGTCGCTTCGGGTCGCGTCTAAGGACCTCTGCCTCGGGACTCGTTATCGCCCTCAATGCCTGCAGGGCCCTCTCAGCCCTGTATTCCTGAATGAAGCCCATGAGGGCGTTGAACACGATGATGACCGCTATGACAACGACGTCGACGCTCTTCCCGGCGACGAATGAGATGATTGCAGCGGCGGCAAGGACCGCGTTGAGAGGGTTCTTGACCTGCGCCAGCAGGAGGCCCAGCTTGCTTATCCCCTTCTCTCCCCCGATCTCGTTAGGACCATGCTCCTCAAGGCGTCTACTTGCATCGTCCTCGGTCAGCCCACCGGGATCTGCCTTCAGCTGGCTGAACACCTCGTCCGCTTCGATGTCGTGCCAGGTTGGTTCTTCGGGCATGCCACAGCTCCGTGATTCGGCTGATTGAATCGCACTGGTATTATGCCTTTGTCGCTTCTGCGCCCTGCATCTTTGGACAGCTCAAGACCGTGATGAATTCGCTGAGACGACCTGAGGCCTCGACGCCTCACTCGCCTTCGAGTAGCAGGTGCTGCATCAGGTCCCGCCTGGACACCATCCCCACGAGCTTCTTCCCTTCAACCACCGGCAGGCTCCTCAGGCCGAACTCCACCATGTATTCTACCGCCTTCTCGACAGTGTCCTTGGGCGTGAGCGTGACGAGGGCCTCGCGCATGACCTGTCCGACCTCTCCTGCGAACAACTCGTGATACCTGGTCAAGGAGAACCTCATGCCGACGCTGAAAATCCTCATGAAGTCGAGCTTAGTGACGATGCCCACGAGATTGCCGTTCTCCACCACGGGGAAGGCGTTGAAATCGTGCTTCTCGAACAGCTCCTTGAGCTCACCGACCTTAGTATGCCTGCCGACCGTGACAACTCTGGAAGTCATCACCTCTTCGATCCTGACCGGCCTGATCCTCCCGGTCATCTCCCTGCTCTCGGGGGTTCGCGCCTTGTCTGGTTTGGCCTGTCTGAGTCTGCCCAAAGGGGTCATGTTCCCTCACCCACCATGTGATGCTGGGAATGGCATGGCCATTCAATACCCTTTCGCTGCATTCCGCTGTCTGTCGTTCTCTCTCCCGATGCGGCTCCCAGCTGCTACTTCTTCAGGCTAGCTAGGAAGTCGTCGATTGGGCTCGCGAAGAGCGTACTTCCCATGCGGAATGCAGACCTCGAACCTGGTGCCCTTGCCGGGGACGCCGGTCTCCATGACGGTGATACCCGTCGACCTCAGGATCTCGCTCGCCAGGAACAAGTCGAACCCGTCGGATCTGCCGTACCGATAGCCACACTCGAAGATACGGGCCTTGAAGTTTTGGGGAACTCCTTTGCCCGAATGCTCGATCGACAAGAGGCCCCTGTCCCCCACCTCGGAGAACTTCAAGACGACCTTGTCTCCCTTCCTGTCAAGGTCGGGCACGTTCACTATCAGGGATTCGAGCGCTCTCTCGAAAAGCCCGTTCGCGTACACGCGAACGACACCGACCGGCAGCTCGAGGTGTATCCCGTCCATGCTTACCTTCTGATAGACCCGTTCGAGGACGTCCCTGAGGTCCAACCAGTTGGGCCTCACCTCGCCGATCATCTGGTACGACCTAATGAAATCCAGGCGGCTCTGTATGCCGGAGCAGGTCGCTGACATCTTGGCGAGATAATCCCTAGCAGAAGGATCCTGGACCACCTCATGAGCGAGCTCGGCATAGAAGCTGAGTATCATGACTTGACTCTGGATGTCTTCCAGTGCAGGGCCACCCATCACGGCCATCCTCTTGTTGACCTGCCTCATGTCGTGGAGTTCGAGCCTGTGTATCTCGCTGAACCTCGTCCTCTTGAGTATGTCGCTGCACATCCTCTCGAAGACGCTCTTCTGGACGACCCCCTTCATGCCCAATAGGAACTCCTCTGGCGGGACGTAGTACGGATTGGCACAAACCTCTCCTCTCATCACCACCCTGGGGTGCGTCTTGACGGCATCGAGAAGTAGGCCAGCGTCGAAGACCGACTCATCATATTGACACAAGAGGTCCATTGTGCTCTTGGGGTACCGCTGGTTCAACCGCGCCTCATATTCCAGAAGCGCTCCAGCGCCCGGCTTGTTCGGGGAGTACCAGGTCATCTCTCCAGCGCCGCGCAGACCCGCGAAGCCCGCTGCGAGTGCGGTGCTCTCAGCAGAGTCCAACAGGGCAATCATCCGGTCTGGGTCGAATCTACCGCTCTTCATGTAGGTCTCATCGGCGGTCAGGAATTCGATCCTGTGCGCATCCAAAGCCCCCTGAACGTCCCGGACCTTCATCAGGGACTCGACCACGTCATCTCTTGTGTGTCCGTCCAGGATGTAGATTGTCTTCTCGTCCCTGTCCAGACCGCTCAGTATGAATGGCACAGCCGCGTCGAATTGCTCGGCTTCACTCTTGAACACGCTGGCCATGTGAGTGCTGCTCATCGCCCTCATGGCCGTATCGATGATTCCCATGTGCCCAACCCCTGGAGTCCGCATTTCGATATGCGGGCTTGGCCGACAAAGACGCGGTCCCGGCTCCACCGTGCGCTGCCAGTCAGTTCTCGGACCAGAATATGGCTGTTACTATATAAATAAAATCGCGAACACAGGCTAGAATTGGGACGGAGATCAAGGGACAACCGATTGCAGGACCGACACGCTGGGCCCCCGAGGGTGCGCGGAATTCTATAATACATCAGAAGACCATCACCCGCCCTAGGAAAGAGGGGGGAGTTGCTTCATGACCAGCAGTTATGCAGTGAAGGCTCTGTGTCTATTGTCGCTTCTTGTGTTGACCGCTCCCTTGTTCGTCGGCGATGTGTCATCGGCGCCGAGCAAGAAGAAACCAATGATGTACAACTTGTACTTTGGAGACCTGCACACCCATACTGCGTACTCAGACGCCTGGGAAGGCACCCCATGGGACGCCTACCAAGCTGCTATTGATGCCGGTGCGGACTATATGGCCATAACAGACCACATTTCAATCTGGAACGCATACAAAGGGCTGACCATGGACTCGGAGGAGTGGGCCGATACCCTGGCGGCGGCGGACTATTACACATCAAAGAAGTTCGTGGCGATGGCGGGTTACGAGGCGTGGCTGCTCGGACACCTCGGGGAAATCAACGTGTACAACATTCGAGAGCTTCCCCCGGAGGAACCGCTGGGATATCGATTCGACAGGCTCCCTGACTTCTATGACTGGCTCGCGCAACAGCCAGGTGCAATCGGCCAGTTCAACCACCCGTACTATATGACCGACGACTTCGAGCAGTACAGCTACTACACTGAGACCAGAGACGGCGCCATGAACATCATCGAGGTTTGGAACACTGAGTTCACCGAGGACAGCTATATCATGGCGTTGGATGCAGGCTGGCACGTGATGCCCTCTGTCAACTCGGACACGCACAATCCCGACTGGATCGCGGGTTACGAGATGAGGACAGTGCTGCTCGCGGAGAGGCTCACGCCAGAGGACCTATACGCTGCCATGAGTGCCTGCAGGGGCTACGGAACCCTGGACAAGAACCTTCGGGTCTACTACACCCTCGACGGCGCGGTGATGGGCTCGAGCCTGTCCAACTCAGACGGGACCTACACGGCGTCCATACAGATATCCGACCCTGACGGCCTGAAAGACGAGATCACATTGGTTGAGATCGTCTCCGACGGCGGTGTTGTCGTTGCGAGTGTTCCGACGAGCGGGGCCTCGGTCGACCTGACGATAGAACTGAGCTCGGAGGACGCGCGCTACTTCTATGTGAGGGTGTACACCGCATCGTCCCAGAACGGCGAACCCGGCGTGACCGCGTGGACGGCTCCCGTCTGGACCGGTCGTTAGTACTCGGCAGCGGATGGTCAAACGCCCTCACGCGCTTCCCGACCGAGAGGATAGCAGCACCGACGACTAGAGCGAAGCTCAGGCCCGGGCCGCAGGGGAAAAACCTTTAGGGCCTGGGAGACAGAATACCGACTCCCGCAGGATTGCGGGACTGAGGGACCGCGCAGATGCAGTACCGCGATTTCGGAAGGACCGGGTGGAAGGTTTCCGCCTTGGGCTTCGGATGCATGAGGCTGCCGACGACTGATCGGAAGCCCATGAGTGGGAAGATCGACAGTAAGAAAGCCATGCACATGATACGCTACGCGATCGACCACGGGGTCAACTATGTCGACACCGCATATGCATATCACAGCGGCAAGAGCGAGACGTTTCTGACGAGCGTACTCAAGGACGGATATCGGGACAAGGTCAAGCTCGCGACCAAGTCCCCCGTGTGGCTGATCGAGAAGCAAAAGGACTTCGACAAGTACTTGGACGAACAGATGAAGAGGCTGAAGACGGACCACATCGACTTCTACCTCTTCCACGCACTGAATGGCAAGAGCTGGAAGGAGAAGGTCCTGAAGCTCGGTCTATTGGACCGGGCGGAGGCCGCCTTGAAGGACGGGAGTATAGGCAAGCTCGGGTTCTCGTTCCATGACTCCTACAAAGCATTCAAGGAGATAATCGACGGCTATGACGGCTGGTCCTTCTGCCAGATACAGTACAACTACCTCGACACGGCGCACCAGGCGGGCACGAGGGGGTTGAGGTATGCGGCGTCGAAAGGGCTTGCAGTTGTCATCATGGAGCCCCTCCTCGGCGGGAGGCTGGCGGCCCCTCCGAAACCCGTGAGGAGACTGCTGGATGACCAGAGAGTGGACCGCACTCCTGCGGACCTTGCGCTGCAATGGATCTGGAACCAACCGGAGGTCTCCGTAGTCCTGAGTGGCATGAATACCTTCGGGCAGGTGAGAGGGAACATCAGATCCGCGGAAGAGTCTGGCATCGGCTCCCTCAAGAAGAACGATCTCCGCCTGATAGAACGGCTGCAACGAAAATACGCGAACCTGAGCCCGGTCCCGTGCACAAGGTGCGGCTACTGCATGCCGTGTCCGAACGGAGTGCATATACCCAGCAACTTCGAGATCTTCATAGACGGCGTCGTGAACAACGACCTCAAGGGGGCAAGACGGGCGTACTTGAGGTTCATGGGAAAGAAAGCTCGGGCTTCCTCGTGCATAGGATGTAGGAAGTGCGAGAAGAGGTGTCCCCAGGGAATCCACATAAGCGAGTGGATGCCGAAGATCCATGCAGCGCTCGGAGAGCGCACGCCTGCGTAACATCTGGCAAGGACCGATATGCTAATCAAAGCATATGGCATAAGTATCTTAGGTGCGTGTGGCCATACCTGGATGGAAACGGCCGGAAATCCGCAGTGTCCTGGCAACGCCAGCGAAGGCTCTGGAGGTATGGGGAAGGAAGTACCGGCCAAGTCACCAAGGGATGAGATGGAAATCACTCCTGAAGAGACTCAACGCCCAGTTGGCCCTCAAGAGGTCGCGCACAAGATGAGGCTGGACTACTCCCGGGGCGTGAAGGAACGCACTGTGAGAACCTTGGAGGGCGTGAACGAATTCCTGGGGAGGCTCGATCACCATGAGTTCGACTTGGGCCTGTTTCTGAAGGACGCGGCCGAGTTCATATCGAGGCAACTCGGAATCGCGACTGTGACCATCGCCGTCTGGAATCCGACAATACAGCGTTACAGGTTCAGGGCAGCGACTGGGCTGAGGGAGGAGGGCGTGAAATTCTACGAAGCCCTGTCCTTCACTAAGGAGGAGGTCTTCGACGAGAAGAGGTACCCGAGCCACGAGATAAGCAATCAGACAAGGCTGTACCTGAACGAGGACCATCCGTACGCGAGGGGCGAGGAGACCTCCTTCGCGAGGCCCAGCATGCTGAGCATGAAACGGACTTCTTCCACAGAGAGCCTCGAGGGGGACTATCTCTGCGTCTTCTTCTATGGACGCAACCGAGAGATCCTCGGCTGGATCGAGATATCGGGGACGAGGATGCGGAAGCTTCCCGACACGGAGACCGTTCGCTGGACTGAGCTGATCGCCAGGATTGTTGGCATGGCGGTCAGGACGAAGGAGAGCGCGTTCGGCTCGGATCGAAGGTGAGGAACGGCCCCTCGACGAAAGGGGGTCTAACGCAATTCACAATCGTGAGCACGGGAGTGCTGGCCCGGCCGTCATCTACTTCTTGTAGGCCACGTAGATGTCCGCCTCGATCATCTTGTCGTCGGCCGAGTAATAGTGATGCACGAAGTAGATGTTGCCCTCTGAATCCATGGTCGACTCTCCAGCGAAGTTCGAGATTATCTCCTCCGGGGTGCCCCAAGTGCCATTCGGCTGCTTCAGCGACCTGAATATCGCAGGCCCCAGATATCCCTCTCCCCTCGTGCTCCAGGACGTGTACCACAGCTCATTGCCATCAGGTGTCACGAACGGATAGCCTGCGAAGTTGGGGAGCGAGTTGATCTCAGTGATCGGCACCGGCTCGCTCCATCCGATCGAGGTGCGGTGTGTCACCCACAGGCCCATGGTGTCGTCGCCTAGGCTACCCTTATGGAAGTACAAGGTGTTCCCGTCAGGCATCAGGTGAAACTCGCCCATGCCATACTGGACGTTGAGCTGCTCGCCTACGTTCCTAACGTCGGTCCACTTGCCACCTGCGTACTCGGCCGTGTATATGTCGACCTCTCGGTAGTTGCCCGCCCTCACCGAGGCGAACCACATCGTCGTTCCGACCACGCACTGAGCTCCATCCAAAGATACGTCGTTGTGCAGAATGATCTTCTCCGGTGAGGACCAGTTGTCGCCAACCCTCTTGGTCCACCAGATGCCCGTGACGCCGTCTATCAGCTGTTTCTCGGGTGGGACATCAACGTCCGGGGTGAAGAAGAAGAAAAACCATGTCCCGTTGGAGGTGATGTACGGACTGTCCTCGGCACCGGCCGTGTTGACCGGCCCCGCAAAGGGCACAGGCTGTTCCCAAAGATCGGAGTGAACAACTGGCTTGTTGATATCGGTCCCCGGCGTCATCTTCACGGCGTCCGATGGAATCGCGGCGAGGCGCTCCGCCTGCCCCACTACCTTCTCCTCGCCGGGTTGTGTTATGATGATCACGGCCAGAACGAGCACAAAGGCTAGCACGAGAGCTAACGCGATCTTCGCTTTTCGAGACATCCCATCCCCGACCTCCGAATGTGACGGGCTTCATGGCATATCATTTCATGCGTTCGAGATCGCCCATGTAAGAAAGAGGAGATGATTGATATGGAATTCATACCCGGCGGATTCAGTGTTGGGCGCCGATGACCACAATGACATCATCCGCCATGAACGGCATCCCATCGTTCATGACCCCTGCGACGTACACGGTGACGCAGTCCCCCGGGGCGAGGGTCGCCTTGGCATCGGCCTTCGCGAACTTGAGCATCAGCTCCTCCACCCCATCCCTGTCGGTATCGAATATCTGCACGCCGAAGCATGTTTCGGCGTACACGGCACCGTTGAGCTTCACGCTGGGGACGAAGACCTCACGGACCGAATAGCCATCCGGCAGTTCGAGATACCCGGTCACGTACTTGCCCCCACTCTTGAGATTCACCACATCGGGGTCGAAGTCCAGGGCCCCCACGACGACCGACTGGACTCCCTGCATGGGAACATCGGTGGCCAGCCCGCCGGACCCATCGGCTGGCGCGGAAGGGAACAGGGCTTCCTCCTCGTTGGCCGAGAGGACTCCCCCTAGCGCCAAGGCTGAGAACAGAGCGAATAACACAGCGCAAGAGAGGACTCCTGCCTGCCATATGACTGAGGGGGGTGTGCCCATGGCCAGTCTCTCTGCAGATCTTCAACTAGCCCAGTCGAGGCTATAAGAGGGTTCCGTTGTGGGCGGACATGTGGCGGAGACTGCGCCTGCAACAGTTCAAATAGAAGGTATGCGGGCGATGACTTCGCCCCAAGGAGAACGAATACGAGACCGTCTTGGCCGCAAATCACCCCAAGGTCGGGTTCAGCAAGAGCCTTGGGAGCTCAGGGCATCGACGCGAGCACGATTCCCAACAGGACAGCTGCGAGTATGGCCCACTCCCTCCCGGAGACCTTCTCCCGGAGGACGAAGTGCGCAGCGACTATCGTCACCACAGGGTACGCCGAGATGAGGGGGTAGACTATCGAGACCGCGCCCTCGGAGACCGCAGCCGTCTCGGCAAAATACCCCAGCTGCCACAGCTCGGCCACGATCACAGCTCCTATGACCGGCAGCGCCCACCTGGGGAACACGACGGACCTCGTGGCCCGCCTGTGCTTCAGGTAGGCGAAGGCCAGCGGCGGCAGGATGAACACGTAGAGACCTAGGTATGCTATCAGCGGGAGCTCTGTCAGGGCCAGCTTGATGAAGATGCCTCCGAAACCCCAAATCAGGAGCACCGCGATGCTAAGCACCAGAGCTTCCCTCGGGAAGTCGGAGACCTCGCTCGAGTTGCCATGGAAGTACGAGAGGGCGACCATGCTGCCTATGATCGTGATGACCCCGACTGCGTTTATCGGGTGAAGGCTCTCACCAAGCAAGGTCACGGCGAGGACGGCCGTTATCGCTGGGAAGGCGGCCGTGATGCTGCCCACCATCGTCACAGACCCCTTCTCAAGGGACTCGAGGAAGAGGTAGTACCCACCCCTCGCAGTTATGGCGCCTATGAGGCCGTAGACGATATATTCGAGCGGGAAGTCGCCGATGTTCAGGGTGACCAGGGTGCCTATGAGAAACACAATGTATACAGGAAACGTGACCCAGAGGTTCACCGCGACCATGGAGGTGGCGCTTATCGACGCAACCACCTTCTTGGATATCACCTGGGTCAGGCCGTATATGAGGAGCGAACAGAGAGCGAGGAATACGGATGTCTCGAGCATACAGGTCTTGCCTATCGCTCTCGTCATCTTCTAGGTCTATTAGATAGTTACCCAGCCAAGGTGAGACAGATGACCGCCCGAGGGGGACGGTATTCGTGTCCAGCTCCTTCGCCGAGCACTTTCACCCCGGTCAAGGTTATGCATTTGGCATTGGCGCGCATGCGTGTTTGCGCTCACGCGAGAAGAAGAGAGAGTGGCGAGCATGAAGAAAGAGGATGTGAAAACAGAGGAGGATGTCAGGCGTTACCTTGCGGACTGGTCTGAGTTCGAGAGGGCTGTGTATCTCGAGACCTTCAAGATACCCAGGGGGAAGGTCAGCACCTACGGAAGGATCGCCGCGAAGATCGGGCGGCCAAAGGCCTGCAGGGCTGTTGCGAACGCACTCCACAACAACCCGCTTCACCCGATAGTGCCCTGTCAGAGGGTCGTCAGGGCAGACGGCGGATTCGGCGGTAGGAAGGATCATGCCCAAGGCCGCAGGGCTCAGGTTGTTGCCGAGGGAACACCCGTCAGAGACGGTAAGGTCGTAATGACCGAGGATGTGCTGTACTAGCAGTCGCCACCACTGCTGCGGGGGAGAATGCTGCGGGTCGATTTGAGACGCTCTTGCCTTGCGAAGGATGTCCTGTCTACACCGCGCACGCGACCTGGTGCACTTCCAGCCCTTTCTCCTGCATCTTCTCCACGAACCTGCCGTGGTTGAGCATCTCGGGGATGAAGAACCCGCTCTTCCTTATGTCGCCCGAGACCAGCATCTCGACCCCTATAGCCGCTCCGGTGCCTACCATGTATCCGGTCGCACTGGTCCTGTACTTCGCGAAGGCCTCCT
Organism: uncultured Thermoplasmata archaeon; assembly: GCA_964535775.1. Lineage (GTDB taxonomy): Archaea > Thermoplasmatota > Thermoplasmata > UBA10834 > UBA10834 > COMBO-56-21. Next base: position 14,756 of record CAZHTV010000018.1, read on the forward strand.
CGTGGGTCATCGCGATCCATGTCCTGACCAGGCGCCTCTCGCCGTCCTTGAGTCCCACGACCTCCACGATGATGCCTGCGGAACCCTTGATCTTCTCGACCAGACCGATCGGGTCCGGCATGCACGCCGCGACCACATCCAGAGGCTTGACCTCCATGCCGTCGACCCTCACCGGATTGAGGCCGTGAAGGCCCATCTTCCGGATCATGTTGGCGAACTCCGCGAGCCTGTCAGGGACGACAATCATGAAGTCGACATACCTGACGTCCTTGAGGAACCTCGGTATGAGGAAGGTCTCCTCGTGGGTCGTGTTGTAAATCCTGTGGGAGCCTATAGGGTCCGGGAAACCGTACATCTCACTCCTGGAAAGCGGGGGCAGCCACTTGATTTCGCTGCTCTCGTAGACGGCTGCGTTCATCGTGATCTCCTCGAGCATGTCCCGGGGACACCAGAGAGTGAAGACGTCGTAGTCTGGAGAGACCGCGTTGTCCGCATCCTTGATATGTACCTCGTGGACGACATCGAGCTTGCTCGCACCAATCATGGCGAAGACATCCGAAATGCCCGGATCCGAACCCATGGCGGTCAGCGCGGTGATGCCCGCGTGCTCGCACGCCTTCTGGATGTCATCGAACTTAGGGATCGCCTCCAGGGGAATCGTGAAATCTGCATAGTCCACACCGAGCGCGAGTGCCACATCGAGCATCTTGGGATTCATCTCGCTCGGGACTGAGGATATGAGAAGGTCGCAGTCCTTCAAGAGCTTCTTCAGATCGGATGGCTTGCTGGCGTCTGCCTTCTGCAGGCTTGTCTTCTCGTTGCCGGCTCGCTCGACGAACAACTCCGCCGGGCCCATCTGCTTGTCGGCTAGCACGATCTCGTCCACCTTGGGGTGCTTCTCCAAGTGCTCCGCGCAGACGAGTCCGGTGACGCCGCATCCGAGCTGAACGACCTTCAATTCTTCACCTCGCCTTATCCTATTCGTTCAAGGTAATAAAATAGTTTCCCGGAAAGCAATCGTTTTTGATAACACCTCGGTCAGTCCTTCGACACACGGTTGCGCAACGGTCGACGATTCGTCGAGTCCCCAAATGCTACGTGCGAAGATAGTATGAAGAAGAACCGCAACGGGGTGAAGCGGAGTGCGCTCTGTTGACATCGCGGTCAGAATCCGCTAGAGCGGGCGAGCGTCATCATGGCCCGTGACCGAAACACGCATATGTGAGAAGCGGATACGAGGCTCGGAGATCGCAGAAGCAAGGATCAGTCCGCGAAGCGTGTGGTGAGACATTGAAGGTGTTGGTGGTTGGTGCGTCTGGACAGATGGGCGCGATGACGGTGAAAGACCTCGTTGAATTCTACAAAGCAGAGGTCATAGCGGCCGATAGGAGACTGGACCGCGTGAGACAAGTCGTCTCCGCACTCGGGCATGACAAGGCAACTGCAATCGAACTTGACGCCACCGATCCGAAGGCCCTGAAAGCAGTCGCGAAGGATGTGGACGTAGTCATCAACTCCGCGTGGTACGAACTGAACATCAAAATCATGCCCGTGGCGATCGATGTCGGAGCCAACTACACGGACCTCGGAGGGTTCTACGACCACACCTTCGAACAGCTCAAGTACGACAAGAAGGCGAAAGACGCGGGGGTAACCTGTGTCCTGGGCATCGGGAGCTCGCCCGGGATAACCAACGTGTGCGGAGCTGCAGGGGCTAGGAAGCTCGATTCCGTGGACACGATCAGCATCTACTGCACATGGGGCACGAAGGAGCACACAGACGATGCTGCGTTCCCAGCATACTCGGTGCGGACCGTCCTTGACGAGCTCACCCAGAACCCGCCCATAGTCGAGGGCGGCAAGCACAAGCGGATGCCTGTGCTCTCCGGTGAGACTGAGGTGCTCATGCCCGAACCCGCGGGGAAGGTCGTCGCGTACTACATCAAGCACTCAGAGCCAGCGACCATGGCGGAGTTCATAGGGAAGGGGACGAGGAACGTCAGTTTCAGGATCGGCTTCCCGGCAAATGACTTCGCGACCTTCAAGACCCTCGCCCAGCTCGGGTTCTCGGGCGAGCAGGAGATCAAGGTGGGCGGGGCGAAGGTTTCGCCCAAGGACTTCATCACAGCGATGTACCTCGACGCGGTTGCATCGTCGAGGCAGTCGACCGACGTCGTCGATGAATACGATTACTTCAGGATCGATGTCGTCGGCAAGAGACACGGAATGCCCGCAACCGTGACCTACCTCGTGAGGACCTGGAACGACAGGGAGACAGGCATATCCTCGGGCAGGGACACCGCTGTGCCACCCTCCATCACGGCCAACTGGCTTTCGAGCGGCAAGATCAAGAACAGGGGCACGCTCCCCCCTGAAGCGTGCATCGAGCCCGAACCGTTCTTCAAGGAGCTCGGAAAGCGCAAGATCTTAGTGGACGAGGAGCTGCAGTCGGGGACGAAGTACTACTGAGGCTCCGTAACAATCCTGCAGAAAGCTATTGTCCATGTTGGCTCCTAACGCAAAGACGATGGCGGACTCCGTGAAGTGCCCCCACTGCGGGACACCGAACAACCTGGGTGCGAATACTTGCAGGCTCTGTGGACGGCCACTGGAGGCTGAACAAGAGACCGATGGGGGATGCCTGTCTGCATCTCCTGCGGAGCGAAAGTGCACAAGGGATCCGAGCTATGCAACGCTTGCGGGAAACCCATGCGGGAAGTCGTAAGAAGTAACATCCCGGAGGATCTGTCTGCCGAGGAGTGCGTTCACTGGTCCGATAAGCCGGCCTCAGCGGGCAGGACCGCGAAGATCTCCGTCGCCGGCATCCTCGTGCTCATGGCCGGTTTCCTCGGGATCTCACAAGCGCTGATCTCTCTGGCGCCTGAGATCAGCGAGGAGTTCATTAGGACCTTGGAGGAAGTGGTGCCCGGGATGGAGACAGTTGACGACCTCATGGCGGACTATGTACTTCTTCAGGCCGCCTTCTTCGTGTTCGGGGTCGTCGCGATTTTTGGGAGCATGTTCGCCCTGATGGGGTCCAGGTTCGACATGGCGGTCATCGGAGCTGTATTCGGGATATTGGCTGTCGGGTTCATGCTTGGAGCGATCTTCAGCCTCTTCGGGCTGATCATGGTCCTCACTTCGAGGAAGGAGTTCCTCTCCGAGTGCGGCTAGACAGTATTCGCTATCCTGAGACAGTCAGGGGCGCCGCACCTCGCTCTGAAAAGGCATAAGTACCGCCTGGTCTTTCATGAGACCGTTTCGGTCCACTGCAGGGATGGCTTCGAACATCGAGAGGGGGGATAGAACGAGCGGGAGCCGAAAGCGTGACTTCGGAGCGGCCGCTCCGTGGTTCTGCGCCGCATTGGTGCTAGGAGTGGAGGCCTCACAGAAATCCGCTGTCCTCGTGATCCTCGTTGCGGTTTCCTCCCTGGCCCTGCTGATGCTGATACTAGTTGGCACCGCCCTTTGGAATCCTAAGTCGGAACTGGCTGGAAGAGACCGGAGCTCCCAGGCTGCGACCCGTTCAGCCGCTGATTC
>CAZHTV010000019.1:0-18141 GCA_964535775.1 uncultured Thermoplasmata archaeon
GCTGCCCGCTGTGGCTGAGGATCTCGCAGCGCCGGTGAGTTCTGGAGACAAGTGATATGATCTCTGCCCTGCGGGCGTTCTCTGCTCCAGCATCACGACGATGATTCGCGTGCACACTCCTTTACCACGGCGGGACAACAGTTAAGCGTCCGCCATGCGGTGAGCTCGGCGCAAGGCCTCGCATGAGGGTAGGGATGAGATCGACATGATGCGCTTCAGACCGCCGTGGAGCATCTACCAGACCCAGGGAGAGATCCAGAACGGCACGTTCCGGGGCAGATGGCATTTTGCGTTCGACCGCTACTACGACCCGAACTACCTCAGGTTCGGAGCGCTCAGGGTCTTCAACGACGACACCCTCTCTCCCGGAGCTGTCTGGCCGCTGCATCCGCACCAGGACAACGAGGTGGTCACGTACTGTGTCGAGGGTGAGTTCAGGCACGCGGACGAGCGCGGCCCGGGTGGTATCCTGAAGAGAGGCTGGGCGCAGCACACAACGGTCGGAAAGGGCATGTGGCACTCGGAGATCAACAACCTGCCCGATAAGCCCATGAGATTCGTACAGATGTGGTTCACGCCGGTCAAGAAGGGCCTGAAACCCTCTGTGGAGCAGAAGAAGGTCGACGCTTCTGAGCGCACGAACAGGTTGCTTCCACTGGTGTCGAACAAGCACAAGGGGGCGCTCAGGATCAAGTCGGATGCGATGGTCCTCTCATGCCTGCTCAAGGCGGGCGGCGATATCACATACGAACTCGGTGATGGACGCGGCGTCTATCTCTACGTCCTCGAAGGCGGCCCCTTGAACGTGAGCCCTCACGAGGTCCCAGCCCTCGGGGCGCTGATGGTCGTAGATGAGGGTGGGTTCCGGGTCACCGCGGATGCGGATGCAGAGCTGCTGCTGGTCGACGTGTCGGTCAGATGATTGCTGGCCGCCATTCGCGGACGTTCTTGGATGTCGATCTCATGAGCCTCAGCATCCCTCGACCGGTTCCTCGCCGCCGTATGCGGACTGCTAACACGTTCTCTGCGCTGTTGGCGTATCCCCGAACGGTTAATGTACGGACATATACGTCATGGAGGTGCATGTTCCCAGAGCGAGTCTCATCGCTGAAGGCCTCCGGGATAAGGAAGCTGTTCGAGGCAGCACCTCGGGGCGCGATAAACCTCGGTTTAGGGGAACCGGACATGCAGCCGCCCCCAGAGATGATCGAGGCGTTCTGCAAGGCCGTCAAGGAAGGGCACAACAAGTACGGACCGAGCGCAGGCATCCCAGAGCTGAGGGAGGCGATCGCGGAGTACCTCAGGAGATACCGGAAGGACGTCTCCTTCGAGAACATCATCGTGACTGCGGGAGCGACGGAGGGCATGAGGATCGCGTGCGAGACCATCCTAGGCGAGGGCGACGAGGCCCTGGTCCCGAACCCTGGTTTCATAATCTACGGGCCGGATGTCAAGCTGGCAGGCGGTGAGCCTGTTGATTACACCCTCAGGCGCGAGAACGGCTACCTCCCGGAAGCCGAGGAGATCAAGTCGCTGATAACGCCGAGGACGAAGGCGATCATCGTCAACAGCCCGTCGAACCCAACAGGGACCGTCTTTCCCAAGGAGACGGTGAAGGCGCTCTGCGAGGTCGCGAAGGACCACAAGATGTACATCCTCTCGGACGAGGTGTATGATGGATATGTGTACGAGGGCGAGCACTGGTCCTTCGCCAGGTTCCACAACGACACGATCATCGTTCAGTCGTTCTCCAAGTCGCTGGCCGCCACGGGCTGGAGGATAGGCTATGTTGCGACCTCGAAGGAGATAGTCCAGCAGCTGTCAAAGGTGCAGTACTACACTCTCGCCTGCCCACCGACGGCAACGCAGTTCGCGGTCCTCGAGGGCCTGAAGGTCCTCGACAGGTTCCAGGCGGAGGTCGTCGCGGAGTTCCGGAAGAGGCGCGAGCTCGCCATGAAGAAGCTCGCCGAGATACCGACCTTCGACACGCCCGCCGTCAGCGGCGCGTTCTACGCGTTCCCCAAGTTCGCCAACAGGATCAGCTCGGAGAAGCTCGCCCTGAAGATACTGGAAGCGGGCGTGATATGCGCGGCCGGCTCCTCGTTCGGGTCGAAGGGGGAGGGACACCTCAGGTTCTCCTATGCGAACTCACTGGAGAACATCGCGAAAGGACTCGACATAGTCAAGGACCTGGCAGCCCGGCCGTGATGCCTCAGCACTAGTTTTATATTGCGAGCCATATGTTAAGGGACCATGCCCGATGAGGGCAAGCGGGAAGCCCCGGCGAACCAGAGGCTCATGAGTCCGAAGGCGGCCCTCTCCGTTGCGAACGGCATCATCGGGGCAGTTCTGAGCACCGCGGCGCTGGTCTTCATCGCGCAGAACATGGGCCCGACGGCCCTGGGCATTCTCGGCTACGCGGTGGCCACGATCGGCCTCCTGAGCTTCCTGTCCGACTTCGGCGTGGGTTCGGTCCACGCCAACTTCATCCGGAAGGGCGAGGACCTGGGCAAGTGCGTGGGCGCTTACGCCCTCATCAGGCTCGTGCTCTTGGCCGTCTTCTCGCTCGTGACCTACGCCATGATAAACCTCTGGAGCGGGAACCAGCTCGGAGGCATGATGCCCAAGACCGACCCGATCGTGGACTCCCTGAACGCCTTCCTCATGTACTACATACTGCTGGGCATAAGCCAGATCGCCACCCACACATTCGACGCCCAGGACGCCGTCGCGAAGGCCCACATCCCCGGGCTCCTCGAGCTCGTCGTGCGCGTCTCGTTCGTGATCTTCGTCGCCACATCCTCCTTCAAGAGCTCTCCCGAGGGCCCGGCCCTCCTCGCAGCGTCCTATGTCGCGGGCATCATCGCATCCATGATACTCGTCGCGCTGCTGATGGCGAGTGTGAGGATATCCAGGCCAGACCGCGACACTCTGATCAAGTACATAAGGTCCCTTGCGCCGGTCTTCGTGGTCTCGATGATAATAATCCTGGACCTCTATCTCGACAAGGTAGTCGTCGGACACTTCTGGGGCGCAGAGGAGGTCGGACTCTACTTCGGCGTGCAGAGGATGGCCGTGTTCGTGGGCGTGTTCTCGCTCTCGGTCGCCACGCTCATACTCCCCTCGGTCACGGCGTACTTCACGAGGAAGGACGTCGCCGCGAGCTGGGAGATCGTCAACCAGGCGGAAAGATACGTCTCCCTGATAGTGGTCCCGACGTCCGCGTTCTACCTCACGTTCGGAAGCCAGATACTGGGCGTGTTCCTGACTGCCGAGTTCGCAGCCGAGGTCAGGACGATGGACCTGCTGGTCATAGCCAGCACAGTCGTCGCGCTCGTGCTGCCGCTGAGGTCCGCGATAGCAGGCGTGGGCAAGCCCGCGACGCTGTTCTACATAGGAGTGGGCGGCATCTGCGTCCAGCTAGCAGCCATGCTCGTGCTCGTGCCCAGGTCTCTCTTCGGAGTCGGAATGCTCGGATTGGGCGCCTTCGGGGCCGCGGCCTCCCTGCTCCTGGCCTCGATATACTACTTCTTCGTCCTCAGGTACATGGCTTGGCGCATCGCCAAGATCGTCCCCAACTCCCGCTCCTTCAAGCACCTCCTGTGCGCAGTGCTCATGATCGGGGTCATGTACACACTGGACTGGCTGGTGATACCTTCCAACGAGTGGTTCGGCCTGGTCCTCCTGGCGCTGATCGGGAGCATCACATACGGCGCCTCAGCGTATTTCCTGGGCGAGCTGGAGGCCTCGGACTACAGGCACTTCAGGAGCATGCTGAGCCCGCAGGACACAATCCAGTACGCGGTCAACGAGCTGCTCGGGAAGCGCGGCCAGTGAGCACGCCCGATTCTCCTGTAGGGGTTCTGCAACAATTCGGGTGGTGAAGACGGAATCATCGAGATTGACCTTGAGCTAGACTTCGGATGTCACATGTAACGGCGAGCGATCTGTACACAAACCAGCATCAATCGCCAGATGCTCGTCAAGGGGGTAGTGTTCCGCAGGAGAGAGCGCAGCCGAATCGACTGCAGGCTTCACAAGGTGGCGGATGCTGTCCTGACCTTCGCTGAACACAACAGGTCGGCCATCGTGCTCGAGGGCCTGAAAGGCATCAGACACAAGAAGAACAAGGTTCTCAACCGCCGACTCAGCATGTGGCCGAGGAGAAAGCTCCACAACATCATCGAATGCAGGGCACGGTGGAGAAGGATCCCCCTGGTCAAGGTGGATCCGAGATACAGTAGCAGAACGTGCCCGATATGTGGGAGGATACACGATTCCCGAATGGGACGAGTTGCGCTGGCACGGCGGTGACCTGACGGTCACCACACGCTAATGCAACAGAACCTCTTATAGGCGGAAATCGGCATTATCGGCGGCGGTAGCGATGACGGACGACCTCATCATCACGAACGCCTCGGAGCTGGTCACCCTCAAGGGGCCGAGGAGGGCGAGGGTGAAGCACGAGATGTCCCAGATATCGATCATCAGGGACGGAGCGGTCGCCATCTCGGGCGGTGCGATAGCCGCTGTGGGGAGGACTGAGTCGGTCATGAGGGACCACGACGCCACGGGGGTAGAGAGGATAGATGCCTCGGGCAGGGTGGTGATGCCTGGGTTCGTGGATCCTCACACTCATCTCGTGTACGCCGGCTCGAGGGAGTTCGAGCTCGAAATGAAGGCCAAGGGCAAGGGATACCTGGAGATACTGAAGGAGGGCGGGGGCATCCTCAGGACCGTGAGTGACACGAGGGCGGCCTCTCCTCGCGAGATCTTCAGGCAGTCCGCTCGGAGGCTGGAATCGATGATATCCCACGGCTCCACGACGATCGAGGCCAAGTCGGGGTACGGGCTCGACAAAAGAGTCGAGCTCAAGATTCTCGAGACCGTGCGCAAGCTCGGGGACGACTACCCGGCGGATGTCGTGCCCACATTCATGGGCGCTCATGCCGTCCCCGAGGAATTCGCAGGAAAGGCCGATGGCTACATCGATTTCGTCTGCTCAGAGGTTCTTCCCGAGGTCGCGAAGCGCGGGCTCGCGGCGTTCTGCGACGTGTTCTGCGAGAAAGGAGTCTTCACGGTCGGCCAGTCGAGGAAGGTCCTCACAGCGGCGAAGGCACTGGGCATGAGGCTGAAGGTACATGCGGACGAGTTCCGGCCCTCGGGAGGGGCCGAGCTCGCGGCCGAGGTCGGGGCGATATCCGCAGAGCACCTAGCGAAGCCTTCGGACGACGGCATAATGGCCATGGCGAGGAAGGACGTCGTAGGCGTGCTCCTCCCGGGAACTCCCTACTCGTCGATGTCGAAGGACTACGCTGATGGCCGGAGGCTGATAGACCTGGGCGTGCCGGTCGCGCTGGGGACGGACCTCAACCCCAACTGCTGGAACGAATCGATGCAGTTCACGATAAGCCTCGCGTGCCACAAGATGCGCATGACACCTGCGGAGGCGATCACAGCGGCCACGGTCAATGCGGCGGCCGCGCTCGGTTGCGAAAAGCGCGTCGGGTCGCTCGAGGTCGGCAAGCGGGCGGACGTGATAGTGCTTGACATCGGGACCCACGCCCAGCTGCCATACAGGTTCGGCACGAACCTGTGCTCTGTCGTGGTCAAGGACGGGAAGGCCGTCTGGGAGAAATAGCAGTTCTAGTCGCCGAGGATCATGGTGCAGGGGAAGGCTCTCGTGAAGCCTGGTCTCATCATGGGCCCTCCGGTAAGTCACATTCAGATGGTGTGCCAGCCCAGCGGATTAATTATATATCCGCGCAGTCTGATGCTCGCGAACGGGCCAGGGGATATCGGGCGGGCCCAGTCCCGACCCATTCGCGGGTGATGTGTTGGTCTCCGTATGCATGATGACCGAGCTGGAGATGTACCGGAGCATCATACCGTTCAAGAACCCGGGGGGGATGGGAACCAACGTACCCATGGTCGCCCGCGAGCTGGAGAGGATAGGCGTCAGGGTTGTCATGAACAGGCCCAAGGAGGACTACGATGTGCTGCATCTCCACAGCCCGCTCCCGGACTCGTTCCTGTGGGCGCTGAGGAAGAGGCGCCAGGGCAAACCCGTCGTCGTGCACGGCAGGCATCTTCCCGAACTCATCAAGGGGGGGTTCGTAGGAGGGTCGCTCGCGTATCCCATCGTGCGCAGTTACTCGGTCAGGTTCTACAACCTCGGCACGGTCGTCCTCGGTGCCACACCCTATGTGGCCAAGGCGCTTGCCAGGGACGGCGTCCGAGGGCCCTTCAAGGTCATACCCAACGGCATCAACAGGGAGGTCTTCGTTCGCGACCCGGTCCTCGGCGGACGGTTCAGGGAGCGCATGGGCGTCTCCGATTCCGAGAAGCTCGTGCTCAGCGTGGGCCTCAGGATACCCAGGAAGGGTGTGGACACATTCGTGGCCATGTCAAGGGCCCTGAAGGAGGGTAAGGGCATCAAGTTCGTCTGGGTCGGCGAGAGCGAGGCCCTGCTCGAGGATGCGCTTGACACGACCCCGAAGGGAGACGTCATCTTCCCGGGCCATGTGCCATTCGAGGAGATCACAGGGGTATACTCCGCCGCGGACGTGTTCGTCTTCCCGACCAGGGCCGAGAGCTACGGGAACGTGATGCTGGAGGCGGCCAGCTGCGGCTGTCCGCTCCTGATAAGGGACATACCGGTGTACGAGGAGTGGGTCCAGGACGGCGTGCACTGCATGAAGGCGCGGACCGATGCCGAGTTCGCCTCCAAGCTCATGCAGATCCTGGATGACGCTTCTCTCAGAGGCAAGATGGCCGCGGGGGCGCTGAGGCTCGCCGAGGAGCACGACATGAAGAAGACCGCGCAGATGCTCAAGGAGCTCTATGAGGAGCTTGCCGGCGGGAGGCCGGTGACATGATAGGCGAGGACATCATCTCCCTGTTCTCTTCGCTTGGGAACCTCGGGATGCTGCTCGCGCTCACGGTGATAATAGTGATAGACGGGACCTGGTTCCCGACGCTGCCAGAGGTCTGGATCGTATTCATCTTCGGCGCGAACGCCGACTCCTTCACCTGGGGCCTGCTCGTGATCCTGGTTGCCACCGCCGCGAGCTTGGTCGGCAACTTCACCCTCTATTCCTTGGTGAAGCTGGCGAAGCCCCCGAAGTGGATAAGGAAGGCGATGAACAAATACACCGAGTTCCTCATCGTCAGCGACGAACGCCTTCTGCTCCTGAACAGACTCGCGCCTCTGGTGCCCTACACGGGCGCCTTCATGGCCGTCTGTGACTGGAACATCAAGAGGTGCGCTAAGTACCTCGTGATGGGCGCGCTCGCGAAGTTCTCGGCCGTCGTTGCTCTCTGTTGGCTCAGCTACGACAACATCCGACAGGAGCTTGCCCCGTGGGTGGCCCTGGGTGCGGTGGCGGTGGTCATCGCGCTCAGCGTGATCGCGTCCTTGGTCTACAAGAGACGTCATGGGCTCAAGGAGGGAGCGCCGCGATCTCAGTAGTCATCCCGACTTACAACGAGAGGAACAACCTGGACGAGCTCGTGCGGCGTGTCTCCGAATCGCTGAGGTCGGCCGGGCTGGAGCCAGAGATAGTGATAGTCGACGACAACAGCCCGGACGGGACGGGCGCGAGGGCAGAGGAGCTCGCCAAGAGCCACAACATGAAGGTCCTGCACAGGTCGGGGAAGCTGGGGCTTTCTTCTGCGGTCCTCGAAGGGTTCGCGGCTGCGAGCGGGAACATACTGGTCGTCATGGACGCGGACCTGAGCCACCCGCCCGAGAAGATCCCGGAGATGGTCAGGCAGATAACCGAGGGCAAGGCCGAGATGGTCGTCGGGAGCAGGCACGTCCCCGGCGGGAGCATCGAGAACTGGCCCTTCTACAGGAAGCTGGTCTCCAAGGGCGCCACCCTGCTCGCCCGGCCGCTCACGAAGGTCAGGGACCCGATGTCCGGCTTCGTCGCGGTCAAGCGCTCAGTGGTCGATGGCGTGAAACTGGACCCTGTGGGCTACAAGATCGGCCTCGAGATACTGGTGAAGGGCACGTATTCCAATGTGGTGGAGGTGCCGATACACTTCGCCAACCGCAAGGCCGGCCAGAGCAAGCTCGGCGGGGCGGTCATGCTCAGGTACTTGGACCACGTCACGACCCTGTACGAGCACAAGAGGTTCTGGCTCGCGAAGTACCTCAAGTTCGCGATCATAGGCGGCATAGGGGCCGTGATCAACCTACTGGTACTGTGGACCTCGGTCGAGGTGTTCAACGTATACTACCTCTGGGCCGCGGTGCTCGCGTTCATCGTCGCCGACACGAACAACTTCATATGGAACAGGCTCTGGACCTTCAAGTCCAAAGGGAAGATACGCTTCCAGTACCCGCAGTTCCTGCTGGTGAGCGTCGACGGGCTGATGCTGAACCTGATTCTCCTATGGGCGCTCGTCGAGGAGATACTCCCGAAGATCGGCCTCGGCCAGGACAGGGCCAGCCTCTACATCGTGTTCGCCCAGGTGATCGCGATATTCCTCGTCAGCATCTTCAACTTCATCGCGAACTCGCTCTGGACCTTCGGGGAGGACGTCAAGCGGAGGGAATGAGCCAGTCCTCCTACCCATGGATGGGAAGGTCGAACCTGTCGATCATCTCCTGCGTGACGAACACCCACGGGACTTCATCGTTTGCATTCGTCTCGATCGCCGCCTTGGACCACTGGCCTATGGCATCGTGAGACACCATGCTGAATCCGAGGTCGAAGAGGAAGTCCGTGAGCCCGGCCATGTCGTTCTCGAACAGGCGATAGCATATGACGACGACCTGCACGTCGTGCTCCTCGACGGCGTCCTTGACTTCCTGGAGCGTGATATCAGGGTATATCCGGGTGCCCATGTTGATCATGCTCAGGGGGACCTTCCGCTCCGCGTATGCGGCGATCAGGGGGTCGCCGCTGATGATCCAATCCTCCTCGGAGGTCCACGACGCTATTCTCTCGCCGTAGACCTGCTGCGGCGACTTCCCCTGGACCGCGAGGCCGTACGACGCCACCCCCGCCGAGACAACGATCCCGATCACGAAAATGGCCATCACCGCCCCTCCGAAGCGTGTGCTCATTTTAGTTCCATATGGCTTTCCTATCATATTCTTAGTGAGTTTTTCAGGTTCATAATTGTCCGCCACGAGCAGGCCGACCAGGATTGCGAGGGGAGGGCTCATCAGGACCATGTTGTGGAGGAACGCCAGCGGCTGGAGGACGAAGTTAGCCAGCAAGACGACCGAGATGCACAGGAGCAGCCTCGCCTCCGGGGACCGGGTCCAAAGCGCGCGCGCATACGCGAACGGTAGTACGTATGCTATGCTGAAGGCGAAGTAGAGCGGGATCGAGAGCTTCATGAGCAGGTCGAACTCCCTGTGCCCCTGGTCGAGCACCATGCCCCTGAGCATGTCGGACGGCCCAAGGAGCGCCATCAGGACCCCCAGGGGGATGACTGCCGCTACGACCAGGACCACCACGTCCACGACCTTCGGGGATGCAGGGGCCCCCTTCCTTCTCTCGGCCACGATCCCCACGAGCATGAACACGAGCACCCCGACGACCGCGATGGCGCCGTACAGCTTCGATGCGGTCGACAGGCCTAGGAGGACGCCTGCGATTACGAGCATGGGCCTGCTCCCGCTCCTCACATATGCCAGCAGCGGCAGCAAGGAGAACGCCAGGAAGTACGACGACATCCCGTCGAGGGAGAAGAGCCTCGACTCCCGGAGGAACGCGAAGTCGACGGCCAGGACGAGGCCGGCGGCGAGCATCGCGACCTCTCCCCTCGTCCGTTTGGCCGCCTCCATGCACGCCGCTATCGCGGCTATGCTCAGCATCGCGCTGAGCAGCCTCGACGCGAGCACGTCGCCTTCGAGGGCAGCAGAGAGGAGGAACGCCAATGGTGCCTGGTCGCACGGGATCTCAGAGTAGAGTCCGAACCCCTCGCTGAGCATCCGCGCGCGCATGAGCATTATGCCCTCATCCACGCCGTTGTTCGAGAAGCTCCACTGGATGTTGTACAGCCTCAGGAACGCCGCGAGCAGGAAGATGAGGAACATGGCCGCCAAGAGCCTGCGCCTGTCAGCGACGATGCCCTGGAGCAACGCCATTCTCCGCCCCTCCGCCGACCGAGAACACAGTCGGGGGTTTTGATACTGCCGGGCTCAGAGGAACTGCTGGAACTCCCTGACCAGCTCAGGGTGCCTGCTCTCGATGGCCTTGAGTATCGCCAGGGTGGACATCTTCTCGACGCCCACCTCGTTGAGCGCGGATATGATCTTGTTGAAGGTGTCGTCGCTGAGCGTCACGAGCTTCTCCTTGGCCATCCAGTTCCTGTAGAGGTGGTTCTCGAGCAGGTCTCTCCAGCCCTTCTCATAACGCATGAGGGACTGCTCGCTGAAGTTGCGCTCCTTGGCAGCCCTTGCCAGCACCTCGCCCGCGACCTTGCCCGCCTTGCAGCTGTTGGATATGCCCCCGCCCGTGATGGGGTCTATCTGCCTCGCCGCGTCCCCTACGAGCAGAATGCCGTTACCGACCGTCTTGTCTATCGGGGCGCATATCGAGACCGCCCCGCTCACCAGCTCGAGGGGCTTGCCCCTGCGCAGCCTCGGGTCGCCCTCGATGAACTTGTCCAGATGCTTCTTGACATCGCCGGGGTTCTTCAGCTTGGTGAGCTGCATGCCTATGCCGACGTTCGCGGTCTCCTCGTCCTTCGGGAATATCCAGATGTAGCCTCCCGGGGCCTTGCTCCCCAGGACGAACTCGCAGTAGTCCGGCTCGTGCTTGATGTTGGTGAGCCTGTACTGGAAGCAGCTGGTGATGTCCCTCGGGGCAAGAGAGGTGTCTATGCCCGCCCACCGGCCGACCTGGGACTCGTAGCCGTCCGCGCCGACGACGCAGCCGGCCTTCATGTCCCTCGTCTGGCCGAAGGACTTGACCTTCACGCCAACGATCTTGTTGCCGCTCCTCAGGAGCTTGACCGCCGATGTCTTGAGCATCAGGTCCGCGCCCGCCTTGACGGCGTCCTTGGCCAACAGCTTGTCGAAGAAGATGCGGTCTATGACTATCCCGACCTCGTTCCCGGCCATCTTCTCGGACAGATAGAACGCCTTCCCGTTCGGCGCGACTATCTTCGCGCCCTTCACCTCGCGCGCGACGCTCTTGCTGTCCAGCTTGATCCCGACGCCCTCCAGCCACGCCCTCGAGATGCCCTCGCCGCACCTGACGGGAGAGCCTATCTCCTGGCGCTTCTCTACCATCAGCACGCGGGCGCCGTTCCTCGCGGCCCACTTGGCGGTCATGGAGCCCGCGGGGCCGGCGCCCACGACGATCAAGTCGTAGTCGGGCATCTACCTCTCCCCCGCGATGCGTAGCGCCCCTACGGGGCAGACCTTGATGCAGCGCCGGCACATGGTGCAGTCGTCGTTGAAATCGAGCACGACCTCGTCCAGGTATATGGCGTTCACGGGGCACGAGCCCACGCATGCACCGCAGTGCATGCACCTCGCGATATCGACTTCCAGATCGTCCAGCTCCTTGGCCATGATCATCAACTCATGTATACTCGTCGCCGTGCTTCCTCCTCCACTCGGCTATCGGGACCGAGAACTTCTTCTCGACCTCGGTCCTGAAGACCGGTCCGGAGTTGTAGGCGCAGAACGGTATGATCCTGCCGTCGGGGGTCGTGTAGTGTATCATGCACCTCTTGACCCTCTCGATATCGTAGTTGTACGAGTCCATGAAGTGCATCGCCCCGACATACATCATCCTCCAGCTGAACCTGGAGAGCTCGCTCTTGGTCTCCTCGGACAGGATGCCCTTGAGGGACCTCAGGAACTCGGTCTGGCTCATCCCGTCCGGGAGTTCGTCCTTGTTCAGGTACTTCTTCAGGAGGCTGAAGGCCTTCAGCTTCGACATGAGCTTGATCTTCTTGGGCGAAGTGCGCTTGGCGAGCTCGTAAAGCTCCGTGAACAGGTTCTCGACGTCCACGAACCTCGTGACCGGAACGACGTTGTCCTGGTCCTTGACGAAAATGTATGTGGCCATGCCGCAGTGTGCGTGCGTGGTGAGGGTTATCTTAGGGTCGCCGTAGAGCGCCACCCAGAGCTCGGACACGGAGGCCACCGTGGGCACAGGGTACCAGTCCGTCGCCTTGATCTTCCCCCCGGACTGCCTCTCGATGTCCTTCGCGAGGTCGGGTATCGTGTACCTCCCCTTCTCGAGCTCCTCGTTGCTGATCCTGCCCGTGAACGCCACTGGCTGGTAGTTCACCCCGCGCACGACGTCCATGTTCTCGAGCGCGTAGTGCAGTATAGGCCAGACCTGGTCGTCGTTGACTCCCTTCACGATGGTGGGGACGAACACGATCGACGGGTGGTTCCTGACCTTCCTGCAGTTCTCGATGACCTTCTTCTTGGTGTCCAGGAGGTCCGCACCCCTCGCCCTCTTGTAGATCTCCGGCCTGAGGCCGTCGAACTGGAGGTATATGGTGTTCATGCCAGCGTCGCTGGCCCTCTGCAGGAAGTCGATGTCCTTCGCGAACAGGATGCCGTTCGTGGCCGCCTGGACCTGCGCGAAGCCCATGTCCTTGGCCGCCCTGATGACGTCTATGAACCTGGGGTATATGGTCGGCTCCCCGCCCGAGAACTGCACAGCCGGACAGGGCACCGGCCTCTCGTCCCTCAGGCCCTTGAGCATCTTGACAACGGTGTCGTAGTCCGGCTCGAACACGTAGCCGGCCGCGTTCGCGTTGGCGAAGCATATGGGGCACTTGAGGTTGCACCTGTTCGTGAGGTCCACATTCGCGAGGCCGGTATGGCTCAGGTGCAGGTTGCATAGGCCGCAGTCGAACGGGCAGACCTTGGCGTCAGTGATCAGGGGGTTCTCGACCCCGATGCCGTCCTTGGCCCACTTCTCGGCCCTCAGGTACATGCCCACATCGGACCACACGACATCCTTGAAGCTGCCGTGCTTGGCGCATGACTTCTCCATGACGACCTTTCCGTTCTCCTCGCGAATGGTCGCAGGTATGATGGTCAGGCATTCAGGGCATAGGCTCTCCGTCGTCTTCGGGAGCCCCTTGGGAACAGCGGACTCTCTGGTCAGCATTGATTCTCATCCCTCTCCGAGAATATCCAAGGCAATCATTTAAATCTTATGTAGCTATCATAGCTACACATGGACCTGAAAGAGGCCATCTCCGAGCTGGGCGGCAACGCCGAGGCGCTCATGAAGGACTACATGCAGGTATCTGGAACGCTCCAGGGCCTCGGGCTCACGGAATACGAGGCGAGGGCCTACGTCGCGCTTGTGGTCCTCGGGACAAGTCATGCCAATATTGTAGCTGAGCTTTCACAGATTCCCCGGACTTCGGCCTACAAGGTGATGCTGAGCCTCGAGGCGAAGGGGTTCGTGAGGTCGAAGCAGGGAAGGCCGAGGTCCTTCTCCGCCGTTGACCCTGAGGAGATGGGCAAGGCCCTCGTTGCGCGGGTCGACGAATCCTTCGGCAGGATAGCGAAGGTGAAGGATCTCCTGTCCGAAAGGGGAGTCCCTCAGCTGGTGTTCACCATCATGGGCAGGGACCGCGTGACCGAGAAGGTCGGGGAGATGCTTGACCATTCCGAGCACAGCATCGTGATGTCCTCGCCGTCGATATCCGTCCTCACGAAGCGCCTGAAGAAGCAGTTCGCGAACGCGGTGTCGAGGGGAGTCAGGGTCACCGTCATCACCAGCCCCTTCGTCAAGGTCCCGAAGGGCTCGCGGGTCATCAGGCGCGATGGGCTGATCGCCACGGATGTCATAGCGGATGGCAAGACGGCGCTCATCGCCGCCCCGGACCTCTCTGCGTGCGGCTACACGGACAACGAGGCCCTCTCGAAGCACCTGGAGGACTTTCTCAACATCATGGCCAAGAGCGCCGAGTAGGGCCTAGACTATCAGGAGGAAGACGAGGACGTTCACCACTATCATGGTGACGATGGTCGCAGGTATGGCGACCTTGCAGTACTGCGCCCATGTGAACTTGATGCCGTGCTTCTCCGCGACGGCCAGGCCCACGACGTTCGCGGACGCTCCTATCGGGGTCGCGTTGCCTCCAACATCGCACCCGAGGGCGAGCGTGTAGGCTAGCGACTTCAGGGGTATGCCGGTGTCCGCGGAGATGGTCTGTATGACCGGTATCATGGCCGCTGAGAGCGCCACGTTGTCCAGGAGGGCGGACAGCAGCACGGCCACCCACAGGATCACGATGGTCACGAGGACCACGCCGTCTCCCGTGAAGTCGACGAGCGAGTGTGCGAAGTTGGAGAGCACCCCGCTGCTCTCCAGGCCGCCGACCATCACGAACAGCCCACCCAGGAATACGATCGTGTGCCAGTCGATCTTGTCCACCAGGTGGTCCATCTTGCGCCCGCCAAAGAACAGCACGAGCGTCGCGCCGAGTATCGCGGCGTACGCAACGAGCATGTCTATCACGCTGTGCATTATGAGGAGGGTGACCGTGAATATGAACACCAGGAGCGAGACCCTCATCAGCCTGAGGTCCTTGATCGCGCTGAACGGGTCGAGGTCCTTGTGCTCCTCCATGATCTGCTTGACATCGTGGTGCTTCCTGTTCAGGAGCTTCTCGTAGATGATCCCGAAGACGATTATGTTCACCGCGAAGGCGATCATCGCGATGGGACCTGTGTTCCTTGCGAAGTCGGAGAACGTGAGGTTCAGCGCCGTCCCTATGATCACGTTGGGCGGGTCGCCCACCATGGTCGCGCTTCCGCCTATGTTCGCTGAGCATATCTCCGCTATCAGGAACGGCATGGGCGGCACGCGCAGGATCGCGCACACCTCGATCGTGAGCGACGCCATGAAGACCATGACCGTGATGCTGTCCATGAACGCCGCGAGGAACGCCGACAGCCCGCAGAAGACTATGAATACCCTCAGGGTCTCGAACTTGGTCGCCTGGAGCGCGTGGAGCCCTATCCACCTGAAGAACCCGCTGTCCTTCATCGCCGCGACCAGGACGAACATCCCGAATATCAGCCCCAGGGCCTCCCAGTGTATGTAGTCTATGACCTCCCTCTCGCCGAGTATGCCGAGGCCGACCATCGTCAGGGCCCCGAAGAGGACCGCGACGGTCCTGTCGACGAGGTCGAAGACCATCGCGACATAGACGACCGCGAAAATCGCTATGCCTACCAAGCCCTGGTCCACGAGTGCATCCCGAGGGGCTTAACGTGGATTCGGACTAATAAGATTTCTACAGATTCTCTCAGCCCTCGGTCGCCTCGAGAGCCACGCACACGCTCACGCGACGCCTGCGTGTGGCGAACACATCGTATACTGCATGTAGCTGCAACCCATTAGGCGCTCGCCCGCGTTCGCACCCTGGGATGGTCATGACGGGAGACGGTTCATCCAGGGGGCGCCGCGTCGGTCGGCTCGCGGAGGACACGGCCGGGCAGGTCTCGTTCTCGGTCATAGCAGTCGTGCTGCTGATGGCCTCGGCTGCCGCGGGCACATACATTGCCAAGCAGCAGGTGGACGAGTACGAGGAATCGCGAAGGCAGCAGCTGCTCGACGCGATGGAGAAGGCCATCTCGGACATCGTCGCCGAGCTCAGCCTCTGCGCCGTCGGAAGGGCCCAGGAGACCTTGTCGGGCTGGGACGAGTTCCCCGTGAACCAGAGCGCGATCTCCGAGGCGTTCTCCGAGGGCATGCTCTCCTACATTTCATCCTCGTTCCCGAGGAGAGACCCTCGATATTCGTCCGCCGTGTCGAACTGGACGGGCGGTCTGTTCTTCGTCGAGAGGCGCACCTCGGACATCATGATCTCCGACTCGGAGAGCCCGAGCACTTTGACCTGCGACGGCGAGGAGATGGATTACCGGGGCCTGCCGGCACCTTCGGACGACATGCTAGGTGTCATGACCGTGAACCCATACTACGTCGCGGTTGGCAACTTCTCCGTCTCCGTGTCCGCGGGCGGCCTCTCGCTCTCGCGGCAGTCATCGTTCCAGAGGCCGGTGATATCCGCCCTGCCGTTCCTCGAGTCGAAGCTGAGGGCCTTCGAGTCATCCGCGGAGGGTGAGTTCTCCGACCTGGGCAGGATGGTCGCCTACATGCTCACCACACTCGCGCAGCTGAGGGTCCTCGAGGGCTACGGCCAGCCTATGTACTCCTCAGGGCTGGCGACGGACCAGATACTCACCGAGAAGGACGTCCACCGGGCAGCGGGTGTGGGTCTCCTGCTCGAACAGGCGAGGCTGTTCAGGGACATCGACGAGCCCTTCCTGTCCCAGGTCGCCCGTTCGTGCGGGGGCGGCGAGCTCGGAGCTGCGGCCATGAAGGGCCAAGGACCTAGGCTGCTTGACCCTGCGGAGCTGTTCCTGTGGTTCCTCGGGAAGACGGAGCTGCACATCGACGCCCGGTCCGTGGTCGCGCAGTCGGTCTACGCGCTCGGGGACCAGCTCGTGGTCAGGATCATGGAGTACATGGGGTGGCTGGGCACGCTGGACGCGGTCGGGGATGTCCTGGACCTGTGGACGGACACCCTCGAGAGCGTGATATGCTTCTTCACGGGCGAGGACAAGGCGCACGCGGCCGTGACCTCATGGCTCGAGCGCACGCTCTCGGCATCGGGCGTTGACAGACGCATGTTCTCGGCGCTCTTCCAGAACGAGTGCGATTTCGTCATCTCCGTGCCCGAGAGGCAGTACTTCGTCGAGGACGCTGCCGGCAACCTCTATCCAGTATGGGTCGGGAACGCGAGCGCACAGGTCGACCTGCCCGTGTACGACCTCCTGTCCGCAGAGGCTTGGGCAGACCTGTACTCTGACTTCAACGAGTGCCAGACGAGCTTCACCTCTCTCGCCTCGGACAGCCTTGCCAGGCTGGCGCACGACCTCGCGGCGGCGGTGGAGCTGGACCTGGGAGGCACGTGCGTCGACCCCACGGACGATGAGGGCCTGTTCGAGTCGATCGCCTCAAGGACGGGCGATGCGGAGCTGGTTCTCGATCACGCAGCGCTCTCCGAGACATGGCGCTCGCTCCCGATGTTCAGTGCGGAGTACGAGCTCGCGCGGAGGTTCTGCGAGTTCGTGGACGCCCGCTCAGGGGACCTCGCGGACACCTCCTGGCTGTTCAGAGTGGCCTGCGAGCGCGTCGTGGACTCGATACTCGGGACCGCGCGATACCCGTACATACCCGAGCTGGCGGTCCCCGTCTGGCAGCAGCTGGAGAACATAGTCCTTTCAGACGTCGAGAACGACGAGGCGTGGGGCGTGTGCTCGTACCTGCGTTCGGGCACAGAGCAGCTCTGCCACATCCACATCGAAATGCTGAAGTCGCTCGTGAGCGAGGCCGTCTACAAGTCCGATGACGGCTTCGCAGGGCCTCTGGTCGACTCCCTCGCGGCCATGCTGTTGACGGGCGCCCAGGGGTTCCCGGGCGTGGCGGAGGCCGCGGAGGAGCTCCTGGGAGGGCTATCGAGGCGGATCCTGGGACAGGGGCACGTGTCCGCCTTCAAGGGCTCGGTCCTGGTCGACCTCGGGGGAGAGTTCGAGTTCTGGGACGGGGACAAGGAGGTCGCGGAGTCATCGGGGACCGTCCTTCAGGAGGAGGTGGAGGTCACGATACCAGGAGGCCTCCCGGAGCTGCGGGCCGTGCCGTATGACCCGGCCGTGGGGTACATGTCCCTCGAGGCGCTCTTCCCCACGGGCGACATGCTGGTCCAGGTGAGGCGGCCCTGGGAGTTCGACAGGGGCGACTCGGCCTACCCCAACATACACATGACCTCCCTCGGCAGCGCGAACCTGACGCCCTTCGCGACCCAGTGGACAGTGTCCGTGCTCTGCCAGCTGGATCTGGAACTGAGGTCCGAGAACTCGGCGCTGCAGTCGCTCTACGGCGAGGAAGCCTCCTCGTTGAGGAGGGTGAAGGTCGACCTGACGTTCCCGGTCGTGGTCCACTCGTCCTGGCCCCTCACCAGCGTCGACTACAACCCGTCCAACACGGTCCTATCCGACGCGGTGGCCGCCGCGAGGAAGTTCTCCGAGATGGTCTGGGACAAGCTGGAGCCTGTGTTCGGATGGGTCAAGGACGGCTTCGAGCGAATCCTCAGGTTCGTGATCGACCTCTCGGACACCTT
>CAZHTV010000020.1:0-18015 GCA_964535775.1 uncultured Thermoplasmata archaeon
TGGTCCTCTCGGGCACATCGAAGGCCCACTTCTACGGCACCTCATTCGCGCCCTACTCAGGGTTGTATGCGGATAGGGCGCCTGCAGTAGTAGCCAGTGGTGAGAGTTTCGTTGCACCGCCTTTGAGCAAGGACGCAAGCGACAATACGGGCCAGCTGATATCATATCTGTATGAAGGAGGGGATGGCCTAACCTATCATGTTGCACCGGGACAACAGATGTGGATTGACACTTTTGACGCCGGGGCCGGAGGTATCACTGTTGATGCCGCCACCCTTTATGTCCGATACAAAGTGGATTCAGGATATGATGGTTCGAACGGGCTGATGTGGAGCACGAATGAGGGAGGTGTTTGGAACCCGACAGGGATAACTCCTCTTGCCAGCCAGACATCATTTACCGACGCGAGTTACGATTTGCGTGGGGCAGGGGTAACAACCACAACTGCACTCAACGCACTCGATGTCCGATTCCAGAATAGCGCGACAATTGCCCATGTCATGTTCGACAGTATGTCGATAGTCATCACCATCGGCACAGAGGCCTATGTCTACAGATGGCTCAATGTGACTGTCGGGGATGAGTACGGCGTGCCGATAGAGGGCGCGCATGTCTCGGCCGTGTTCACAGGCTCGACCGTTTACGGCGGCCAGCCATCATTCTACTTTGGAGCGGGCGGTGTTCAGCCGCTGCCTCCGAGCCAGATCCTGGATTATATGGGAGTAGACGCGGCCGATTTCGGAATCACCGGACCGGACGGCGTCGCCACGATTCCCTACTTGACGGATCTCGTATCCGGCAGCCAGGCCGGCAACTCCCTCTTCATCGGCTCGTTCATGATCACAGGAGCAACGGGAACATACAGCTCGGTGACTAGCTTCTCGTTCCCCGCATATCCCGCGATGGATGCAGGAGACCAGAGCTTCGATACCATCGTGAGGATAGAAGGCCTCTCCGTCCCAAGCCCCGACCCATCCAGGTGGCTCGTGGTGCCTCCGTCTCTGACCATCAGCAACATGACCTACTACCATGCTGGTGACGTCATAGTCGCGGCCGATGGCATTCTGACGTTCTACAACACCTGGTTCCAGCTGGTCCAGGACTACCCAAACCAGCGAACGGTGTATGTCGACAACACGACCGGCCGTCCTACGATGCTGATATTCGAGAAGTCGAAGATGACCAGCGCACTGCCCATAAACATCATAGTGAAGGGCTACGCGACGCTCAAGGTCATGAACTCGACCCTCGAGGGCGTCAACATAGTCGCGCTCGAGAACTCCAAGGTCATACTCTATAATGCGAACGTCACAGGCACGATAACGACTCGGTTCGACTCGCATGCAGAGCTGATCGTGAAGGACTCGACACTCCTGTACGCACCTGTGCTGTCCGGCTACTCCCAGGGTTCGTTCACGAACACCAGCGCCCCGGCCGTCAGGGTGGAGAACGACGCGATAGCCTACATCTACAGATGGATTCACGTGACCGTCCTAGACGGCAACGACATGCCTTTGCCAGGAGCATTGGTATCCACGAGGTACTACGTCAGCGGAGTACCGGCCTTCTCGGCGTACTCGAGCACTGATCCTGATGCCTTTGGTGTGGCAAAGGTCAACTCCTTGGCCACGAAGATAACCAGGTTCGGCTCGACCTTCGTCGGGAACTACTGGGTCAACGCTTCGTATTCCACATACCTGGGGCCGTTCTACGCAGCTGAGGTGTCTGTGGGTGTACTGCCGTACTCGGAGCCGCTTGGCAAGAATGCGACTTTCGTCGTGATGAAGATTGCGGGAGTCCTGCCGGATCTCGCGGTTGTCGGACCCCTGCCGGTGACGTTCAACGTGACCTCTCCGAAGGTGGGGGACAAGGTACTCGTCAGCGCCCGCGTCTCGAACGTGGGCGTTGCATATGCGTTCAACGTCAGGGTGGATTTCTACGATGACATGTATGACACCGGCATGATCAACTCGTGGGAGATGTTTGCGACTGTCTACATAGAGGCGATAGCCCCAAACACGAATGTGATAGTCCAGGCGACGTGGACAGCAGTGCCACCGCAGGAGCCGCAACCGCATAGGATCGCGTTCGTTGTTGACGGCCTGAACCAGATCCCAGAGATGGATGAGAGCCCTGCGATAGGCGAGGGCTGGCTGACTGTGAGGAGCCTCCCAGACATATACGTTTACGCTGGCACGGACATCGAACCGGGGATATACACGTTCCCGTTGAATGTGTATGTGGAGATTGGCGTCGAGACGAGCCTCCGGGCGAACATAAGGAACATCGGTGACGCAACGGCATACGACGTCAGCATCTCGTTCCGCTATGGCGCCTCGTACTTGGGTAACACAACCATAGCTCAGATAGGCGCTGGAAGCACTGTCGCGACCGCCATAGCCTGGACACCGACGGTGGCAGGGTCGTACTCGATCAACGTGGTCGCATCAATCGTCGGTGACGAATTGAGCAAGACCAACAACCAGGCCTCCAGGGCGATCACCGTGTACGACCACGCCGACCTGTCCCTTGAGAGCATCTCCGTGGATCCAGAGGTGGAAGCCACGGGCGGACAGCAGGTTAATGTAACGGTGACTCTGCGGAACATCCAGATGCTTGGCAAGCCGGTTGTGAACCCCGTGCTGCGGTGCTATGTGAACTGGTCCGACGGGATGCTTGACATTCCGGACGTGGTGCTGTTGGTTACGCTGAGTCCGGCAAGCGGCGCGTACCAGGCAACCATATCCTTCGTCGCGCCGGTTCTGACGGCGACCACGCCGGCCACTATCGAAGTGGTGGTAAATCCTGAAAGGACGCACATAGAGATATCCTACGCGAACAACATCCAGACAGCGTCCATCAGCTTCCTGGACATCAGGGGTGACCTCTCCATCATCGATGACGACGTAGTCGTTATGCGAGGCGGCACTCCAGTCCAAGGAGAGATGTTCGGTAGGACAGTGACAATAAGCGCTGTCGTCAGGAACCCGGGCCAGACTGCAATCGACAACTTCGACATGAGGATGGGGATCAGGCTCCCATCGGGCTCCGATTCAATCCTCTATTCCACGACTGGGCTGTCGGTTTCCTATGAGTCCGGCAACGATTCGGTCACTGTGACATATCCGTGGACAATCGGGTATACTGATGCCGGCAACTATCAGATATGGGTATCGCTCGATGTGAACAACACCATAAGCGAGCCGAACGAGGACAACAACTTCGCGATCATACCGTTCGAGATACTGCCGCTCGCGGTGAACGTCTACTTCACGACCAATCTCGCTGAGTATGACGCAGGCGACATGATCATCGTGAGGGCCACCGTCTTGTACACTTCTGATAGCACGCCGGTGGTCGGCCTGGAGAACGTGGTCCTCTGGATATTCGACCCTGTGCAGAACGTCGTGATCACAGGTTCCAACAGCCAGAGCGCGACAACTGGCACAGACGGAAGCGTCGATGTCACGATTCGGATACCGACATCTATCGACAGCGGCGACTACTATGTGCGGGCCGTTGTCGCCGGCCAAGGCTATAACAGCGCGACCCTGATAAACATCAGCGCGGCCGGCGGCGAGGGCTTGTTCCCGTGGTGGGTCTGGGTGCTGATAATCGTGGCCGTTGTCGGTGTTGTGGCTGGCTTCACGGTCTATACCTATGTCTACGGACTCGGGAAGCTGGTGGAGTGCGGCGAGTGCGGCGCGTTCATACCCGCTGCTAGCAAGAGATGCCCGAAGTGTGGCGTCGAGTTCGAGGTGGGCACGATGAAGTGCTCAGAGTGCGGCGCCTGGATACCCGCCGAATCCACCATATGTCCGAACTGCGGCGTCAAGTTCGTGGGCGAGGCCGAAGCCGAGGCCGACTACATGGAGCGGATGCGGAAGGAGTACGAGGACAACGTGGTCTCCAAGTACCGCGAGCTCGCCAAGCCCGAGCTGGGCAAGAAGTACACCGAGAAGGCCTTCGAGCTGTGGTGGAAGAGCCAGCCAGGCTACATAGCGTTCGAGGACTGGCTCGCGAAAGAGGAAGAGAAGAAGAAGGAAGGACCTGTGTCATGCCCAGTCTGCGGCACCCTCAACCCGAAGGAGGCAACTGTGTGCCACAAGTGCGGGACGGTCTTCGCTGCGGTGAGTGTAGGCCCGCCGGGGAAGAGACCCCCGTCTGCGGGCGCGCCCCCGACGAAAGCCGAGGAGGCAGAGGAGGCGCTCCAACCGGAGCCCAGGGCACCCCAGGCAGCGCCAGCAGCCGCTCCCAGGATGGTCATCAGACGGCCAATAGACCGGAAGGTCGTCCCCAAGAAGATCATCAAGACCCCTGTGAGCGGTGAGGAGAAGAGCGAGTCCACGGAGAACAACGAGGGCCAGTGAGCCGGAGTCAACTCCCCCAAACCCGTTCTCGAAACCCCTTAGGTTCTCATTTCCTTCGTTATCGGTCTGGATTCTGCGACCATACTCAATCATCTGAGAGCCCGGCTGTGGAGGTTCAATGCCGTACGCTGTTCGCTCAGATCGTGAAGAGGCAGGCCACCACTATCGTCGCCCTTCTGTCCCTCCGGTGGGCGTGAATATGGAACGGAGGCCAGGTTGAGACGCACATCGATCGTTCCGTGCCTCGAGTGAGCCAGGGTCAGGCCTGCGAGCAGTGGCCGTGCGAGCAAGGGCACCGCGAAAGTAGGCAAGAGCCGGCCATCTGCATTCGATTGGGATCTCCCGGCGTGCGATGGAGCAACAGACTGGTCAATCCTGTCAGTCTACGAAGAAGTCCGCCCGAACCGTTGCGGATCCCGCAAGATCAGATCGTCTCCGCACCCTCTGCGAGCTTCGCCCTGACCTCTTTCATGACCTTCTCTGGGTCTTTGTAGTAGGCCGAGATGACAGTCGCGACCTTCCGGTGGCTGTCTATGTTCACCTTCTTCATGTAGTCGAGGATGTCGACCCTCCTCTTGATCTCCCTCTCCATCTCCCTGGGAGACCAGTTCCTCGCCATCCTGACCTTCTCGTAGACATAGCTGTGGCCGCTGTAGTTGAAGGTGTCGTCTGCCGGGTTCCATGTGTAGACGGAGTTGGTGATGAGCTCGTTCGTCTCCGGGTCTATCCCGACGATCTCGGTGAGCGACTTGACCCGCCTCGTCATCTTCGTGCCGACCTTGACCTGCGCCTGGAGCATGACGACGTTCAGAGCGGTTATGAGCGCCCTCGGGAGGTTGATGGGGTCGTTCTCCATCCTGTGGACCATCGCCTGGACGTCCTCTGCGTGGAATGTGGAGTAGCAGGTCTTGCCCGTGGCCATCGCCTGGAAGACGACATAGGCCTCCTTGCCTCTGACCTCACCGACCATCAGGTACTGCGGCCTCTGCCTCATCGCGGTCGTGAGGAGGTCGAACATGTCTATCTCACCGGAGGCCCTGCCCGTGATGATGCTCTTCCCGCCGAACCCCTCCCTCGTGAGGCCCGGGACCCAGTTCTCATGGGGCAGGTTGAGCTCCCTCGTGTCTTCTATTGAGACGATCTTCATCTGGGGCGGTATGAAGAGAAGCACGGCGTTCAGCGTGGTCGTCTTACCGCTCGCAGTGCCTCCGCAGACGAGCATCGACTGCCCGTACTCGATCGTGATCCAGAGATAGGCCATCATCTCGGTGCTCATGGTCTTGAACTTGAGCAGGTCGAGGGGCGTGAACGGGTTCTCCTTGAACCGCCTGATGGTGAAAGAGGAGCCCCTCTTGGTGACGTGCTTGCCGAGGGTGGCCTGCAGTCTCGAGCCGTCCGGGATGGTCGCGTCCAGGAGCGGGCTCGCGACTGAGATGTGCTTGCCGCACTTCTGGGCGAGCCAGACGACGAATCCGTCCAGGTCCGGCTCTGATATGAACTTCAGGTTGGACCTGATCGAGCCGTACTTCCTGTGGTAGATGTAGAACGGGACGTCCAAGCCGTCGCAGGAGCAGTCCTCGACATTCGGGTCGATCATCATGACGTTGATTATGCTGTACCCGATGAAGTCCCTGACGACATAGTACATTATCTTCTCCTTTGCGATCGGGTTGAGAGCTATGCCGAGCTGTACCATCAGTCGTTCGACGATTCGCCTGAGATATCTCTCCTTCTCCTCCAGGACCGTCTCAGTCATGTGCTCGACCGAGGCGACCAGGGTTGTCTTCAGGAGCTCGAGCACGTCCTTCTCGTCCTCGGACAGCTTCGGCTCTATGACTTCATAGAGGTACTCGTTGGTCTTGTTGTCGTACTTGATCCTGACATAGGTGTAGTTCTGCTTGACCGGGGTGACCTCGACCTCGTCCATGTTGGGCTCGGTCAGTTTCGGGATCTCAGTGATTCTGGACATGTCGATTCTGGATTCGTTCTTGGTCAGGGCCACCATGATGGGCTTTGGCTTGATCTTCAGGAGGAAGTTGTAGTACGCCGACTTGAGCCCAGGGCTCTTCCCCTTCTCCTCCTCCTCGGCCTCCTGCAGTTCGTCTATCTTCGGTTGCTCGGTCTCTGTCATCCACATCACCCTATCAGTCTCAATGAGACGAAGCCCGCGATGAGCATGATGAAGCTGTGCCTCATCCCGATAGGTATGCTGCCCTTCTGTATCACGCCTGCGAGCAGCCCGTCGCCGACCGCATGCACTAGGACTGAGAGCAGGAATATGAAAGTGACCGTGGGGATAATGTCCACCTGGATGGTCACGCCCGTGATGGATCCGGCGCCTGCGGCCTCAGCGCTCTTGCTCACCTGTGAGCCAGCCTCCTCCATCTTGGGCAGGAACTGGCCCTGGAGGATGAGTATCGTAGCGATGAACACGAAGAACGCTATGTAGACGACGAGGACGTAGGTCTGCATGGTGACTCCCCTCTCTTCCTGTGTGAGTATCGTCTCCTTGGCGTCGTGCGAGACCATGCTGAGGACGTCCGCGACGTTGCCGCCCGCATCGTTGGCCTTCATGATGATCGAGGTCATCCTGATCACGAGGGGTGTGCTGACCCTCTCGGAGAACAGCCTGATTGCTTGCGATGCGGGCACGCCCCACTCTATCTGTGCGGCCATCTTCTTGATCTCTGGCGTGAGCCTCCCGTATCTCCCGGACGACGCGACAACGATCGCATCCGCGAGCGTCATGCCGAACCTTCCGGCCTCCGCGACATCTCTCAGGAAGTCAGGGAGCCTCGTCTCGATCTCCCGTATGTGCTTCTCCCTCGCGGTAGCGTAGAACCCGTACGGGCCTATGGCTGCGGCCAGCGCGAATATGACGTAGTCTATGGCCTCCAGGGGGAAGTTCACGCTGCCGATGTACTCCAACGCGGCGATTACGCCGCAGAGCGCGACGACTGAGACTGAGACGATGACAATCAGCCTTGTCTTGTCCGCCTTCTCGGTGGCCAGGATCCTCTTGAGGGCCTTCTCCCTCTCCTGCTCGGACTTCGTCTTCTGTGGCGGCATCTACATCGCACTCTCCTTCGACATGTTCCATATTACGAAGATGAACCCGAACTGCGAGGCGGGGATCATCCCGAGCACTATCAGGTAGAGCATGAGCACCATGAACCCTGGATCCCCGCCACCGACTATCGCCATGATCGCCAGTATGAGCACAAGGAACAGAGGGAACGCCACGACGACCGTGACGAACGATTCAGCCAGCATGCCCAGCGTCTCCATCTGCGATTTCATTGCGAGCTTGTTCTCCTTCTGGTACTCCTCCGCCTTCAGCAGGAAGTACGGTTTCAGCTGGCCGCCTGATGTCGAGGTCGTGATGACACCCTGCAAGAAGTCCTGGAACTTCGACGACGGCGACCTCCTCGCAGCCTTCTTGATGGCGCTCAGTATGTCCGAACCCAGGAGTTCGGTGTCCCTCGTGATCCACGCGGCCTCCTGGCTTATCTCGCCGTAGCCCTTCTGCCTGGACAGCTCCTTGAAGATGACGTCGATGTTGACGTCCGCAGAGGCCATGGCTGATATGAAGCTCATCGCAGCGGCTATCCTCTTTTCTATGTCCCTGGCCCTTGATTTCGCCTTCGAACCAGGGGTGCTCAGCAGCAGGAGGTAGGTCATCATGGGCAACAGCCCGATCGCCAGCGCCGAGATTAGCACCCTGAGGACGATGCTGATTCCGATCAATCCGAATATAGCCACGCCGAGCACGACGGCTATCATCACTCCCACGATGGCTGTCACGAAGGTCGCCATGAGCACGTAGGCGAGGTACTCCTCCGGCCTGATCTTCATGTGCGCCTTGAGGAGCGAGTCATCGAGCGCCTGGAGCTGTGCGGTCTTCGTCTTCGCGTACTTACCCATGGTGCGCCAGGCCAGGTCCTGGAACGGGGAGAGCTTGATGTACTCGGGGACGGCGCCCTTGACGAGTCTTACGGCATGGGGGCCAATGGTCTCTCCGCCCGCCGTTGTCTTGGTTCTGAGGTAGTGGGCGGGCTTGACTTCCACGTGCTTGAACATGTCAGATACTTCAGGCAGTGGCAACACCTCCCGCAGCAGGAACCATAGCCATCTTAGGCGTCATGGCCAGGAGCTCCTTCCTCACCCTGTCCGACGTAAGTTTGGAATCCTTGTAGTACTCTCTGATGAGGTTCCAGATGTCATGGTGGTCGGCCAAGTCCTTGGCGACCATGTACTTCACGATATCCACCCTCCGCTCGAAATCCTGCAGGAGTTCCTCGTGGGTCAGGTTCTTCATCTCCATGATCTTGTCGAACAGGAAGCTGTGGCCCTTGAAGATGAACTTGTCAGTGGCCTGGTCCCACTCGTAGACCGTGTTGCTTATGAGCTCGTTCGTCTCGGGCTCGAACCCCACGATCTCTATGAGCTGCTTGATCCTCCTGACCATGTCCATGCCGACTCTGGCATGAGTCTGTATGATGACGTTCCTCAGGGCCGTCAGCAGTATCCTCGGGCAGTTGATGGGCGGGTTCTCGAGTCTGTTCACCATGCCCTTTACGCTGTCCGCGTGCATGGTCGAGTAGGTCGTGTGGCCGGTGGCCATCGCCTGGAACATCGTGTAGGTCTCCTTGCCTCTGACCTCACCGACGATGATGTAGTTCGGCCTCTGTCTCAAAGAGGCTCTCACGAGGTCGTACATGTCTATCTCGCCCGCGGCCTTGCCGTCCGGTCCCCGTTCGCCAACGCCTGACCTCGTCGTGCCGGGTATCCAGTTCTCGTGGGGCAGGTTGATCTCTCTCGTGTCCTCCATCGTGACGATCTTCGCGCTGGGGGGTATGAAGAGCGCAGTCGCGTTCAACGTCGCTGTCTTGCCGCTCGCACTGCCTCCGCAGATCATGGCCGACTCTCCGTGCTCCACGCTCATCCACATGTAGGCCACGATCTCGGGGGATGCGGTGCCGTACTTGATGAGCTCCACGGGTGTGAACGGCTTTTCCTTGAACCGCCTGATGGTGAAGGACGCGCCCCTCGTCGTCACTTCTCGCGCGTATGTGGCCTGGACTCTGTGCCCTTCGGAGGTCGTCCCGTCCAGGATCGGGTTCGAGACCGAGAGCTGCTTGCCGCACCTCTGGCCGAGGTTGACGACGAACGAGTTCAGGTCGTTTTCATCCTCGAACACGATGCTCGTCTTGATGGACTCGAACTTGTTGTGGAAAACGAACAATGGTATCCCGACGCCGTCGCAGGAGACATCCTCGACATGGCGGTCGTTCATGAGGGCGTCTACGGGCCCGTAGCCGACGAAGTCCCTCGCTATGAAGTAACTTATCTTGTCCTTGGATATGGGCTCGATGCTGAGGCCTCTGGACTTGATGTAGCTGTCCACGCTCTTCTCGAGGTAGGTCTTCTTGTCCATGACCGTGAGCTTCTCCCAATCGTATTCCAGGGTCTTCTCCAGGGTCTCCTTGATGAGCGTCAGGAGGTCCTCCTCGTCTTCGGTCAGCACTGGTTCGATGACGCTGAGTATGAACTCGCTTGTGGCCGAGTTGTATGTCACCCTGACGTAGCTGAACGGATCCACCACGGGATAGAAACCCTCCTCGCGTATGCTGGGGTCGGTCAGGTGCGGTATCTCGGTGTAGACCGAGCCCCTTCCTCGGCTCCAGTCCTTCTTCCTGGCCGCGGCGCCCCTTGGTTGCTTGACTGCCATGGGCTCAGACTTCAGCCTGCTTATGGCCCCGACCCAGCCCTGGTAGATCCTCTGCCCCATCGGCATCTTTGGGCCCTTCACTGTCTCGTCGGTCTTCATTTTCGGTTGAGCTTCAGCCATCTTGTCCCACCTCACAGCCCGAGCTCGCCTATTGAGACCTTCAACGTGGCGCGGGTGTGATCCAATATGGTCACGTCGTCAATTGTGATCGTCAGCGAGTAGTAGTTCCTGGCCTTCAGGGCGAACGAGTGCAGAACGGGCTCCGTCATGTTGAATCCCTTTCCCAGCTCCATGTCAGCCGTGCCGTTGAGCCTGCTCATGAAGTAGTTGTACCACGCCCATCCGTGCTTGGTGAATATCTCGATCTTGAGCGATGAACCGTCGTTGTTCGTGTAAGGCGTGGTGCCGGCGTACATCAGCTCAGCGTTGACCCCCTTCGAGCCAGTGCCCCCGATCGTGACATTGGTTCCGAACATCGAAGCCTGCGTGAGCATGACGACCCTCATCGGGTTCGTTGAGGTCCCAGGGTTCCTGACGGAGAACTGCGGGCCAGCGATGACGAACTCACCGTCCGTCTGGTTGATGATGACAGCCCCGTTCTCGTACACCAGATGCTGCTCCACGAAGTACCTGTTGGGACAGTAGAGGTCGAGGCTGCCTCCCGATTTGCCATCGTTGGCGGGTCCGAGGACGACGCTCTGCCCCGTCGTCTCTGACTTATAGGTGTAGGTCACGTTGAACCACGGGATCACGTTCGGGCCGGTGGGCATGAATGACAATATCCCTGCAGTGCCAGCGGCGAAGACGGGTATGCCGTCGGAACTGAGAGTGATCGGGACGAATATGGGCGCCGGTGCGATGAGGCTGTTCGCGGAGTTGGATATAGTGATGTCTATCTGGGACTTGAAGGCCGTGAACTGCTGGGTTGCCTGCGCCATGTGCGTGCTCTCGTTGTCGCTCATCCATACCGGCACGAACTGGTTCGTGAATATCCCGAAGAAGGTAAGGAAAACGAGCAAGGCCATTATCGTGCCGACGGTTGCGGCAACACCCTCATCATCCCACCGAGGGGACCTCTTGATCCTTTTGCCGGTCGATTTCGCAGAATAGTGTACGTGCTGGGGGGACAAAGGCATCCTACCACCAAACAGGGGTTTCGAAGCAACATAATCAGCGCCTGGAACATATTTAATACTGTCGTTTCTGCTATCGTGCCAACAACGCCTTTGGACTGTGAGAAAAACCTCACCTGGCAAACAGCTTTTCCGACGCAATTGTGGCCCTGGAAACGAGGCGCTTTGCGAGACGCGAACTCCACGCCTTCTTCACGTCTCGGGTCGCGTGCGAAGTCCGCCAAGGCTTAATATATGGTCTGCGTAACTTGACCTCTGCCCAAATGCCGTGGTAACTCAGTTGGGAGAGTGCAAGACTGAAGATCTTGAAGTCGCTGGTTCAAGTCCGGCCCACGGCACCACACTTCTCAACGGGCTAGCACGGCCGACAGATAGATTAAATTGGCATGATGCGCTTAGCGCCCCTGCGAGGGGGAGAAAGGCCGATGCCCATAAAATCGTTCGAGCTTATCGCGATCGATGCCAAGAGGTTCTCGAAACTGGGCGAGAGAATCCCTCATCTGAGGGTCGATCACAACACGGCGGTAACGGGAGTGAGCGCTCTGTCCGACCGGGAGGTACAGCTCGACTTCAGGTTCACCGTCAACTACGTCGGCGTCGGCCTCATAAAGATCGAAGGCAGGGTCGTATGGGATGGGGAGGCCAAGGAGATCGCCTCTAAATGGTCTAAAACGAACGAGCTTCCGAGCGAGGTCTTCGCTCCCATCCTGCAGGCGATATTCACCAACTGCCTGCCGGCCGCGGTTGTCACGGCGAGGGATCTTGTGCTGCCTCCGCCCATACCGCCTCCCCACGTCCAGGCAGGAAAGCCGCCCAAGTCTGGTGCGAAGGACACCCGTTCGATGGAAGTCGCCTGATCACCCAAGGCGGGCGCGCAGAAGGGAATCCGGGTCGGTTCGTCATCTTATGTGGTCTAGTGAGAACGAGCCGATCGTGACGTTCGCCTTCGTTGCGGTGTACCTGATGAACGACCTCGACTGAGCGTCGCATATTCCCCTGACCGAAAGGAATGTGTTGAGGTTCTCGACCTTGAACTCTATCATGCCATCCATGAGTGAGCCGATCATCTGTATCTCCTGCTCCCCGTGGACCCCCTTCTCTATAGTGTACATGGCGACGGACCTGTCCCTCTTCCTTCTGCCGACGACCGGGCTCAGGAACCTGAAGGCGGTTGCGGGGTCCAGATACGCGATCAGGGTGGATATCGATCTGAAGGCCACGCGGTAGTATTCGTGCTTGTCCTTGAGCGCCTTCGCAGCGTTCTCGACCGCCTTCTGGATCGATTCGTAGTCTGTGGGGGACTCTACGTACTCCGTGTATTCGTCCTGCGATTCATCGCCCATGCTCCTCGAGTATGCATCGACGTACCTCACTAGCCCGAGCTTCTCGTACTCCTCGTAGCCCGATACTACGAACTGCATCTCCTCGCGTATCTCCTTGGCCGACTTCTCCGTGAGTATCCATATCGCCGGTACGCCCTTCTTGAGCCCCTCGGCGATGAAGACGCTGACAAGTACCTCCTTGCCGGTGAAGGGCGGGCCGTATATCAGCACGTTCGAGCTGAACGGGATGCCGCCCATCAGCAGGTCGTCCAGGCGAGCCGTGCCAGTCTTCACCTTCTCCAATTTCAACTCTATCATTCGGTCCTGCTCTCTCTTCTCGATCTCCTCCGTGATGACGCCCTGCTCCCTCATCCGGAGCTCCTCTTCCTTCATCGAGAGGTACTTCTCCTTGGTCCGTATCTCTTGCTCCTTCGCGGTGACTTCCGCCTGGAGCTCCTCGAGTCTCTTCTTGAGCGTCAGTTCGTCCTGGGAGGACAGCTCGGCCTTGGTCATGGAGACCCTCTTCTGCTCCTCCAGGAGCAGGCGCTCCCTGTACATCAGGTCCTCCTCGCGCCTGAGCATCTCCTCCTCCTTGTACTTCATCGGCTCCTTGAGCTTCCCGAGATCGTCATCGCGCATCTTGAGCTCGTCCCTCAGGCGCTGGACGTCCTGCTCCCTGACCGCGAGAAGGCGCTCTGCTTTCTGGGCCTCTTCTAGCTTGCGCATTATCTCATTGTCGATGCCCTTCCCCTTGCCCCCCGCTATCTTCACCAGGTCGCCCTTCTGCTTGATCTCGACCTGGGCCGCAGCGAGTTGCGCTTCGATATCCTGGCTCCTCGCCAAGAGTTCGGCCTCCCTCTTGGCTGCCTCCTGCAACCTCTGGGAGAGTTCCGCGGACATCGGTCCTGAATCGGGTGAAGACATCGAGAGCGCGCCCTTGCTCAGGGCCTCCTCCTTCGCCAGGAGCTGCCTCCTCATCGCCTCTAGCTGCGCCTTCTCCTCGACCATCGCGAGTTCGCGCTGCTTGAGTTCCTGTTCGTCAGGCGGGCGGTCTTCGATTCTGCCTCCGAGTTCCATTTTCAGCGTCGACACGACTTCCTCGAGCTGCATTATCTTCAGCTCTAGATTCTCCCGGTTCGCCATCTCCGATGCTAGCTTGTCCGCCAGTGTCGCGTTGTCGGCTTCCGAACCCTGCTGGCTCTTGATGAACTTGATGACCGCGATGCTGCCTCGCTTGACGTTCTCCATTTCTTCCTGGAACTGCTTGTTCCTGTTCTTCTCCGCATCTAGTTCCGCCCTGGCCTTCGCCAGCTCCTCGACGGTCTTCTGCGGGTCGAACTCCCCAGATTCGAACTGCCTCAGCTTCTCCTTGAGCGTCTCCCTAAGCTGAATCAGCTCCGCCTCCCTCGCGAGAAGCTCGGTCGGACCGATCTCCTTGGCTGGCAATTCCGCCATTTTGGTTTCCTCGAGCCAGACGTTGACATCCTGCTCCTCGCCTGCCAGCCATTTAACGAGTGAGTCGTCGCGGGGCGGCTCCTTTTCAACGGTCGTCGCCTCTGGTTCCGACCTGTCCCTGCCAGAAAGCCAGTCGTCGAGCCCTTCCTCCCCTCCGGCAAGCCATCCAGCTAGCGAGTTGTCGACAGGGCCGCCTATGCCGCTCACTCCCTGCATGATCTTGTTCGCGAGCCTCTCACCGATGCCCTTGACTCCCGCGAGCTCCTCGACCGTCGCCTTCTGAAGCTCCTTGATGGTGTGATAGCCAGCGTCGTAGAGTATCTCGGCCTTCGCGTCTCCTACTCCTGGGACTTGTCTCAGCTCATCGAGGGCCTTCTCTCCGCTTTCGGGCTCGTCAATGTGATCGTCATCCTGCGTCTCCTCCGTTCCGAGACTGCTGTAGCAGTGCTCGCATTTCGTCGAACCTGCCGGTGATTCGTAGCCGCAGATCGTACACTTGGTTGTCTTTTCCGGAGACTCCTTTCTTGGCATTGTTTCTCCTGATGGGTCTAGTTGGGGGAGCACGAGGGTTGCCTAAACAGGTTGCGGTCCAAACACGAACCCGGCTTCAGGCCATCCCATTCCGGTCTAAATAGACAGGCTGAAATATATATAGTTACCCGAGCTGCAATCGGCGCTGGATACCCAGAGCCTCATGGTTTATTGCTCTCCCACCCTCCGATGCCGATGGTCCGTGCCCACTCGGGAAGGGGATGACAGGGAATCGCCCCGCGGTGGCCGGAAGGAAATATTACTCCGCTAAGGCATTCCCCCTGGATTACATCGATGGCAGAAGAACGACGGAGTAGGAAGAAGGAGGAGAAGGGTGGAGAGGAACGGATAGGCGTTTATATCTGCCATTGCGGGACGAACATCGCCGCGACTGTGGACTGCAAGGCTGTCTCGGAATACGCCAAGGGTCTGGAGGGTGTGGTCGTCAGCAGGGACAACGTCTACACTTGCTCCGAACCGGGACAGGCACAGATAATCGAGGACATCAAGAACCACGGGCTGACGAAGATAGTCGTCGCCTCCTGCTCCCCCAAGATGCACGAGAAGACCTTCAGGAAGGCTGTCGAGTCCGCCGGGCTCAACCCGTATGCCCTGGAGATGGTCAATCTCAGGGAGCAGTGTTCCTGGGTGCACAAGGACAAGAACGAGGGCACGAGGAAGGCGCAGGACATCGTGAAGGGCGGGGTGATGAGGGCTGCCAGGCTGGAGTCGCTCTACCCCAAGGAGGTCGCGATGTCGAGGGACGTCCTCGTCATCGGCGGTGGCATCGCGGGCATATCGGCCGCCCTCCAGCTGGCCAACTCTGGATACAAGGTCTACATGGTCGAGAAGCAGCCGAGCATAGGCGGCAGGATGGCCCAGCTGAGCAAGACCTTCCCCACGCTCGACTGCGCTCCGTGCATCCTCAGCCCGCGCATGGTCGACGTCGCGGCCAACCCCAACATAGCTTTGTTCACTGGCTCCGAGGTGGTCGACTTCTCGGGCTTCCCGGGCAACTACAGGGTAAAGGTGCGGATCGGCCCGAAGGGGGTAGATCCGAAGAAGTGCGTGGGGTGCGCTAAGTGCGAGAAGGTGTGTCCGTCCAAAATACCCAACGAGTTCGAGGAATGTCTCTACGAGCGCAAGGCCATCTACAAGCCCTTCCCGCAGGCTGTGCCCGCATCGTACGTGGTCGATTTCGAGAACTGCAAGAAGTGCGGCGCTTGCCTGAAGGTCTGTTCCGCCCACGCGATCGACATGGAGGATGCTGAGAAGTTCCAGGAGTTCGATGTCGGAGCCGTCATAATAGCGACAGGGTTCGACATGTTCGATGTCAAGAAGTTGCACGAATACGACACGTCGCTCCCGGACGTCACAACCGCCACGCAGATGGAGCGGCTGATGATCAACGAGTGCGGCGCAGGGATGGTGCTCAAGAAGAAGGCCGACGGAAACAGGGTCAAGAAGGTGGCCTTCGTGCTGTGCGCGGGCTCGAGGACCAGGAAGGTGGGCGTACCATATTGCAGCAAGATATGCTGCAACTACGCTGTCAAGCAAGCAGTCATCTTGCGAAAGACGTTCCCCTACATGCAGGTATACATCTACTATATCGACATCCGCACGGCAGGCCGCGGGTTCGAGGAGTTCTATGTCCGGGCCCAGGAGGAGTTCGGCGTGCGGTTCATCCACGGGAAGGTCTCGGATATCCAGAAGGGCAAGGCCGGGATACTCGTGAGGGCCGAGGATGTCACGCTCGGTGAGATCATAGAGAACGAGTTCGACATGGTCGTGCTCTGCACCGCGATGCTCCCATCCAAGGGTACGGAGGAGCTGGCGAAGATGCTGAAGGTGCCCCTGGGAGAGGACGGGTTCGTTTCGGAGAAGCATCCAAAGCTCGACCCCGTCGCCACTCACCGGTCGGGCATCTTCGCCGCGGGAGCGATTCTCGGGCCTAAGGACGTGCGCGACAGCGTGATCGACGGGAGGAGCACGGCCGCGCATGTGATCGAGTTCCTCGGGACGGGCAAAATGCTCATCGACCCAGTGAAGGCGATCGTCATAGATGGAATGAAGTGCACGAAATGGAAGGCCTGCGAGGCCGTTTGTCCCGTGAAGGCGATACAGGTCGACGAGTTCCCCAGAGTGGACACGATCGCCTGCATAGGTTGCGGGGCGTGCGTATCCGAGTGCCCAGAGGGGGTCTTCGACCTTGCGAACTACACAGACAAGCAGATCGACGCCGAGATGCGGGGGCTTCTCGACGAGAAATCTCCAGACATCAGAGTGCTCGGAGTCTTCGGCGACATCCTCGCCTATGTTGCCGCGGACAGTGCCGGCACCGCGCGGATGGAGTACCCGCCCTCGATCAGGATCATGCGCGTCCCCTCGGCGGCCAGGATTGGCCGTCGCGAAATCCTCAAGGCCTTCGCCTACGGTGCCGACGGCATCCTCTTCTCGGATGAGGAGGAGGGCGAGGTCGCGCAAATAGTGCAGGAGCGCATCAAGGCCTTGGCACCCGAGCTCGACGAGCTGGGGATCGGGAAAGACAGGGTGGCGTTCGCCCCGATGCTCCTGCCCATCTACAAGGTCTTGCCCAAGCTGATCGACAATTTCGACAAGAAGATCA
The DNA here is from genome assembly GCA_964535775.1 of uncultured Thermoplasmata archaeon. Lineage (GTDB taxonomy): Archaea > Thermoplasmatota > Thermoplasmata > UBA10834 > UBA10834 > COMBO-56-21. Next base: position 17,169 of record CAZHTV010000020.1, read on the forward strand.
AATCCCTAGGAAAGGTCTCCGCCGAGGTACGGAGGAAAGCCCTCGAGTCGGCAGGGCGCAAGTCGGGCCCGGTGTTCGGCCCCAGGGGCTCTTCCGGTGGCGCCTCCTCGCACGCGGGTCACTGACGCGCACACATGCGCACTTCCAAGGCGAGCGCCCCGAGTAAACATACTTATATACTCAGGGCCAATAAGAATCAGTATTTCAGACCTGGCGTTTCGCAGGGATGCACGATGGAGAAACGCGTGTTAGTCAAGATAGGCAGGGACAAGACGGAGCTCACCCTCCGCGAGGTCCTCGACAAGATCAAGGAGATTCAGGACCAACACCCTGAGATGGACGTCTTCTTCGACGGCGACCAGTATGCGATTTGCGGCAGGATGCGCAAGACCCCTGAATGAGCAGAGTTCTAAGTGCTCATATCGTGATGGCCCGGGCGCATGTCGGGCAGAGTGACCATCGGGCTGTACAACTCCTACGACCCAGTGAAGTTCCACGAGTCGCACCGACGCGCGCTTGCAAGGGCAGGGCCGCTTGCGCTCGCATTCGACTGCAACCTCGCCACGTTCGGCTTCCCATACGACAAGGAGCTCGGCACGCCAGCCGAGGTCGCTCGCTGGGTCGCCACCACCACAAGCATCGGGGAGAGCGGCGCCTATTTGATCGAGCTCGCGGACAAGGGCAGATTCTCCTGCTTCGACTATCCCAAGAAGGGCTTCCCGCCTCAGCTGGGAGAGCCCGTCGTGACCACCAGGAAGCCGTCCAAGGGCAAGCTGGTGTCGGCTGCAGACGTCAGGGCATCGGTCAGATCGGGCAGGTCCGTACTGCTCCTGTTCGGCCTGGGCCC
>CAZHTV010000021.1:0-17912 GCA_964535775.1 uncultured Thermoplasmata archaeon
GGGCGTGGCCAGACAGATCCGCTAGATGCGGGGGACCTCCCGGTGGAAGTACATTTCGGCAAGCCAGTCGTCGCACGCGTCAAGAAGTGCCGCCTCGTTGTTGTGAAGAAGAAGCATTCGCATGACGAAACCGTCCCGAACGCCAGGCCGTAGTTATCTGGGCATAGGCCTCGTCGGGCCAGGGGATCCCTTTCGCAGGGACCTGTGATTCTGTCGGATACTGACCCTGGTTTCACTTCGCCAGCAGGTTATATACCTCTTCCGAAAAGGATATTACATATTGAAACCATTATGGAAATGGATGGGATAAAAATGGCTTCTGGACAAACACAAGGACCACAGGGTCCGTATCCAGTGTACCAGCCAGTATATCAGCCGCCCCGCAAGCCCCTGAGCGATTACATCAAGGTGCTTCTGTCGGATCTGATGCTGGCAGCGCTCCTATGGATCGGACTGCTGCTGCTCTGGTTGGGGTCATTGCTGGCAGGGACGATGGACAATTCGGACGTCGGGAATGGGTTCAAGTCGTTCGGCATGTTGCTTGCGACTTGGGCGCTGATCATCGGCGGTGTCCTCAGACACGACATCGAGAGGTGGGCAAGGGTCGCCATGATAGCCGCCGGCGCACTGTTGATTATCGCGGTTGGCTACTGGCCGACATCGGTGTTCGACTTCTCGGGCTTCATGTAGGGACATGACAGGGTCAGCCCGATAGAAACCTCTTCTCTGGAGGGGCCAGAACCTGCCACTCCGGAATACTTTTCTTATCTCTCATTTCTTCAGCTGTTTCCCTAGATTTCGTTCCACCGACTCTATCTTCTTGTCAATCATGCCAGAAACGACTCCCTTATCGTCGATCTTGATCGAGGTTATGACCCTCGGACAGAGCTCCATTACTCGCATGTGGCACGCTCTGATCACCGACATGACGGCGTCATAGTCCCCCTCGACCACGGTCCCCATCGGGTTGATCCTGTACGGAAGGCCCGAGGAATCAACTATCTTCAAGCACTCCGCCACGTACTGGCTCACGCTCTCACCTTTGCCTATGGGCACGACACTGAACTCCGCGAGCACTCCCTCACCCCACGTCCATTTCTGTCCATCGGCCAGGCCAGTATCTCTCCACTGGAAACTGACCTGATACGACAGCCGTTCGCTCACGAACGCCAAGCTATTTATACATCGGATTGCTAAATGAATGTTCCGACGAGATTCTAGGCTGTCCGTCATCGAGGGGTTGTTGTTAGTGGCCAAGAAGGATCTAGGCTCTGTGAACATAATCACAAAGCTGAAGAAGTCCGAGGGGGAGTCGGCACGCTCGACGCTTACCGTCGAGCATCTCACAAAGGCGATTAAGAACAGCATAGACAAGGCCGGGATGCCCGAGGAGGAAGCGCGGGCGATGGCCCAGCACGTCATGAACTTCTTCGGGTACAGCGAGCGCATAATCGACAATGTGCTCGAGCCCGAGGACAGGGATGCGTTCTACATGCTCGAGGACGCGGGCATACTCATGACCGAGCGCGAGGAGACGACCCTCTACGACGGCAGGGAGTGGAGGATCCACTATTGGATGTTCCGCAAGGAGCGTATAAACGAGCTGATCTCGGGCAGGAGATGCAGCGGCATGATCGAGGGCGAGTGCCAGAACGTCTACGACGACGTCCCCGACGACATCTGGAGCAGAGAGTAGGCGGGCTTCCGTTCCTCCATCGAACCGTCTTCTTCACTTTCGCTGCACCCAGCGAAAGCGGTTACTAGTAAGGTCATTCTAACCCCTTGACGGATGATGCTCAAGTCCTTTCCTTACTCGCCGCGGCACGGGCAGGAGCGGCAGGTCGGGCTTGTCTCGAGCGCCTGCGAGGAGAGGGCGCACCTCGTACTGGAGAGCGGCACGGGTACTGGGAAGACTGTGTGCGCCCTGTGCGGCGCACTCGAGTTCTGCAAGGCCCGGGGCAAGAAGCTTCTCTATGTGACCAGGACGAACTCACAACAGCGCCAGGTCATGTTGGAGCTACGGGAGATCGCAGAACGCCTGAACGTCTTCGGCGTCGCGGTCCAGGGCCGCAAGCACATGTGCCCCCTGGCCGGGACCGACAAGGAGCTCTCTCAGGGCAACCCAGAAGAGCTCTCCAAGGTCTGCAGCGAGAGGAAGGCGAAGGTCATCAGGGGGGACGATGAAGCGTGCAGGTACTACGCTGCAACAGTTTCCGAGGACCTGCAGACGGTCATGCGCTACTCCCGCGAGGAGCTGCCCACGGCCGAGGAGTTCGTCGCTTACTGCGTCGACCGCGGCCTCTGCCCTTACGAGATATGCAAGATGCACGTGCCCGCAGCCGACATCGTCGCCGCGCCATACATCATGTTCTTCGACGGCTTCATCAGGCACGCACTCCTCGACTGGATGGCCTGCACGCTACAGGATATCGTCCTAATCGTCGACGAGGCGCACAACCTGCCCTGGTATGCCAGGGAGCTCGAGTCCGAAATGCTCGGCGAGAACGCCCTCCGGCTCGCCGAGGCGGAGGTGGACGAGTTCGGCGACCCCGAGGTCGCCGAGGGCGTGAGCCTCAGGGACTTCCTTATGATGACCTCGGAGGTTCTCGACAGCACAGTAGAGGAATACCTCATAGACGAGGATGGCATCATTCCCCAGTCTCTGCTCGAGGAGGAGCTCATGTTCAGGACACGGCAGACGAGCCTCGGACTGACGGGGTTGCTCGGGCAGATCAACCAGTTCGGCGAGATGGTGCGCGATCACAGGCGGATGGCAGGCCGGCTGCCCAGATCCTATGTCCACGGCACCGCGGGGTTCCTCACATTCTGGCAGAAGATCGATGAGGAGGCATATGTCAAGCTCATCACCAAGTACGACACCAAGGCCTTCGAGGCCTATTGTCTGGACGCTTCCATAGCCTGCAGGCCCTTGGCTGAGTGCCACGCCAGCGTGCACATGTCAGGCACGCTGACCCCTCTCGACGAGTACAGGGATTCCATCGGGCTCACGAGAGACGCTCGCTTGGAGCGCGTTCCCTCCCCCTTCCCTCCGGAGAACAGGCTCGTGCTCTACTCCGATGACGTCACGACGAAGTACGAGGATATGGAGCGCGATGACAGGATGACAGAAAGGATCGCGGAGCACATTTCGTCGATCGTCTCGAGCATCCCCAGCAGCACCATCGTCTTCTATCCTTCCTACGCAGTGATGGAGAGGATATCCTCCAGAACGCGGCTGTCCATCGGCGGCAGAAGAGTCATGTTCGAGAGACGAGACATGGGGCAGGGAGACTTCATGAGAGTGGTGAGCGACTTCAAGTCGACCCCGGGGAAGGCGCTCATGCATGCCATTGCAGGCGGCAGGATAAGCGAGGGCATCGACTTCCCAGGGGAGGAACTCGAGGTGGCGGTCATAGCGGGCATACCCTATCCCAAGCCCACCGCCAAGCAGAGGGCGTTCCAGCACTTCTGCGAGCTCAGGTTCGGAGACGGCTGGGAGAGGGCTGTGAAGGCCCCCACGACCCGCAAGCTCCTGCAGGCCATCGGCAGGCTGATCAGGAGCGAAGAGGACCGCGGAGTCGCGGTAATCCTTGACAGGAGGGCCGTGCAGTTCTCTCAGACGATAGGGGCGAAGAAGTCCTCTTCGCCATCGGATGATATCCGCAAGTTCTTTGAGTCCAAGGTCGAACCCATCCCGACACAGGCGTCATCTCTCAGGCAGAGGCGGGGCCTTCAGCTCTGACGGTGACTGAACCGTGCACACCGTTGGCGATCTCGGCCGACCGCTGGTACGGGAAGGGTCGATGCTTGCGAACATGCGCTTGGATTATTACGGTGCTACGCGTTATTCCCCGCAATGACGCCGCTCGAGACGGCACTCGCGGGTGTTTGGCTGATGCTGCCTGCGCTCATACCCAACTCGGCGGCTGTCCTATGGGGCGGGGGCACGCCCATGGACTTCGGGAGGTCATGGAGGGGGAAACGGGTCCTCGGAGACGGCAAGACGTGGAGGGGGTTCTTCGGAGGGGCCTTCACAGGAGTGCTCTTCGGGGTCCTGCAGATAGGGATCGCTGCAGCGCTGGGAAAAGAACAGTCATGGGGGTTCGGTGAATGGCCAGTTGCGCTCGCGGTGGTGTTCGTGCTGAGCTTCGGGTCGATGCTGGGCGACAGCACGGGCTCGTTCGTCAAGAGGAGGTTCGACATCGGCAGAGGAGCCAAGGCACCTATCCTGGACCAGTACAACTTCATCGTCGGCGCGATCCTGCTTACTCTGTTGGTGTTTCCTGACTGGTTTCTGGACCACTACGTCCGCGGAGACGGCATATTCGCCCTCGTGCTCCTTCTGGTGCTCGTCCCGTTGCTCCACAGGAGCGCCAACATCATAGGTTATAAGATGGGCAAGAAGAATGTGCCCTGGTGAGGGGTGGAGACCATGCTGAAGCAGATGCTGATGGACGTGAGAGTCGTGCAGACCGGGGAGTTCATACTCACCTCTGGCAAGAAGAGCAACTACTTCGTCAACATCAAGCGCGCGAGCACCAATCCCGAGATACTGCGGGAGATAGGGAAGGCGATGGCGCCCCACGTCGGGGATGCGAAGATAGCCGGAATGGCCTTGGGGGCAGTGCCCCTGGCAGTCGCTGTGGCCCTCGAGACCAACAGGTCGTTCGTGATGGTCAGGAAGGAGCCTAAGGACCACGGGACAAAGGACCTCGTGGAGGGCGATGTCAATCCCGGAGAGAAGTTCGTCATAGTGGAGGACGTCGCCACCACTGGCGGGTCGACTCTTAGGGTCGTTTCCGCGCTCCGACAGAAGGGAGCGAATGTTGCAAAGGCCGTGGTCGTCGTCGACAGGGAGGAGGGGGCCACGGAGATGTTGAAAGAGCACGGCATAGAGCTGGTCTCCCTGTTCAAGGTCAAGGACTTGGCATGAGCTGCGGAGCTGTGGATCCTGCCTGCAGGAGATGCAGGCTCTCCAGAGGAAGAACGAATGTCGTTCCCGGGGCCGGGCCATGCAACGCGAAGATTATCTTCGTTGGTGAGGCGCCCGGAAAAGACGAAGACCTGAAGGCGAGGCCTTTCGTTGGCCGCGCGGGAAAGCTGCTCGACGAGGCGCTCGAAGAGGCAGGAATCGGCCGCGCCGATGTGCGCATAAGCAACCTCGTCAAGTGCAGGCCACCTGGCAACCGAAGGCCCCGGGCGGATGAGAAGAGCACATGCACATCACTCTACCTCTACAGGGAGATCGAGGAGGTCGCACCGAAGGTGATATGCGCCCTAGGGCAGACTGCGGCAGAGCATCTCGCAGGCAGGAAGCTGAAGATGGCTGAGACCGTGGGCAAGGAGGTTACGCATGCGCTCGACAACATCTCCGCCAGGCTCTTCGTGACATATCACCCCGCGGCGTGCCTGTACCAGCGAAGAAAAATCAAGGTCTTCAAGAGAGGCGTAAGGGCGAGTCTGGTGGCCGCTGGACTGACAAGGAAATGAATCTGTGATGAAACTATATTCTACTTCCAAACGCTAATAGGTGGCTGATGAGAAGGCGTGTGATCGCAGCCGTCATGGTCGCTGCTTCGGCTCTCCTCTGCGTTGGCATGCCTTCGGACGGGACGAGAGCCGCGTCCCAGACCGACTTCTCGTGGACCGTCATGGTCTACATGGCCAACGACGTCTCGAACCCCCTGCCATGGGAGGACAACATCAACTCGATGGAGACGGCTGCTCAGGCTCAAGGCGTCAACATCATCGCATTGGTCGACAACCCTGGAAATGGGGACTCTGTTCTCCTGAAGGTGGAGCACGATGCGAGCGGGACGTCGAGCGGTTCCATAGTGTCCACGGAGATAGACGATGAAGGGGCGGTGATACCCGTGACTCGAGAAGTAAACATGGCCGACCCTTCGACCCTCACGGGGTTCATCGATTTCGTCGCGAGCGAGTTCCCGGCCGACAGACTGGTGCTGTTCCTCTGGGGCCACGGGGCAGGCTGGTACGGACTCTGCCCAGACAAGAGCGACCTGCTGACCCTGCCGGAACTTGGAGAAGCACTAGACGATGCCACTGCCGGCCTCGGGAGGGGCATCGATATGGTCGTTGTGGATGCGTGCGCCCAGGCGACGCTCGAAATGCTCGCGGAGCTGAAGCCCTACGTTGCCTACTTCGTGGGCGCCCAGAACAACATTCCCTTCCAAGGCCTGCCATATGGGGGGATTCTCGAGACCCTGTCAACATCTCCTGGGCAATCGGTCGAGGATTTCGCCTCCACAATCGTATCTCAGTACATCGAGTATGCATGGTTCATCTCCCCCTATTCCGCGACGATGGCGGCGTTCGACCTCGGCAGGATAGATACCACGCTCTCCCTGCTCGACACGCTCTCGTTGCAGGGGATCAAGTACAACTCGATATTCCATGATGTCATCAACGATGCGCTGAGGTCCGCAGAGTACTACGACACCGAATGGTATGTTGATTTCGTGGATCTCATGACAATCATCCATGCGTCCGATCTCCCTCTCGAGATGAGGATGCTGGCGCTCGAGACGGCGGTGTCATTCAGAGAGGCAATCGCAGCTTTTGAGAAGTTCGATCACCCGGACCCGTACGACGGAGTGGGCGTTGCACGGGCCAACGGAGCGGTCATATACGCTCCGACCTCCTCTCTTTACGAGGCCAGTTACTCGTCGTTGGTGCTCTCCGCAGACACCAATTGGAACGAGTTCGGCGCTCTCGCGAGACTCGTGACATCTACCGAACAGAAGGTACCAGGACCCCTGATCTCATACGCGGACTCCGACGAAGACGGTCTTCCGGACACGGCGTTCCTCGAGTGGGAGGAGGACCATCCGCTCGTTGAGGCATGGGTATACAGCCGGCTGCCGAACGGGCTCGTTTTCAGGACTTCCCTGAACTCGACGAATTCGAACATCTCGATACATGACTACATGGGCAGCCTGGTCATCGGAGCGAGCGCGGTCGACATAGCTGGAGAAGCTGTGAGCTATGTGACCCTGAATACAATATTGTACGGTAAGATACGACTGGAGGTGTTCCTGAGGACGAATGGCGAGCTGGTGAGCGACAGGTACGACGTACAGGTCGTCTCCTCGACACACTCAGGTTATGCATTGCTTGAAGGAGACGCCCAGGTCATGACATTGACAGTTCCCACGCAGGCGTCCATCGGGGAGATGGTTCTCTTGCGCGTGATGAGCGGTCAAGACCTGCTGCTTACATCCAGGCTGGTGATAGCCGAACAGGATCCGACCGTGACCATCGACTTATACGGCCAGGATGAGGAGGCCCGTCTCGACGACCTCGCCCTGCTATCCTTCTCGCTGCTCCCAGCAGTCCTACTGGGCATTTTCACGGTGATGCTCTACCTCGATTACAGACGGGCGAAGAGAAAGGCCTGACCTCAAAAGCGCTTCTTGAAGAGATACTTGAGGTTGCCCATGCCGTCGCTCCAAGTGTTGAGCTTCACCTCACCCACGCGCGCGCGATAGGTGATGGGCACCTCGACCGCCCTCACCTTCCTGAAAGCTTCTATCTTGATCTCCTCCGACAGCGCCATGCCGTCGCTGACCAGCTCAAACTTGGGGAGAACTGCCTTCTTGAACACCCACATGCCGCTCTGCGAGTCCTTCACTCTGACCCTGAAGAGCGTCCTCGTTGTCGCTGACAGGAGCCAGTTGCCCACCCGGTGCTTCAGGCCCATCGCTCCCTTCTCGATGTTCGCGAAGCGGTTGGTCGTGATGAAGTCGAGTCCTTCGGACTCGAGGAGTCCGACCAGGTTCGGGATCTCGGACGCAGGGTAGGTCATGTCGGCATCGAGGGTGGCTATCACATCGCCCGAAGCCTTCTCAAAACCAGTCTTGTAGGCTCTTCCGTAGCCCCGCCTGGGCTCATCAATGACCACTGCGCCCTTCTCCGCCGCGATCTCCTTCGTTCTGTCCTTCGAGTCTGTGTCCACGACGAGTATCTCGTGCTGGTGGGACCCCAGCGCTCTCCTGACTTCGTCGATCACAAGGCCGATGCTCTGCTCCTCGTTCATGGTAGGTATGATGACTGACACCTTGCCCTCGAACAATGCATCATCTCCCCGGGAAGACGAACTTGAAACGCTTGATCCGCTTGTCCTTGTGAAGCTCGTAAGGGGATTCGGCGTAGAACTTGCACATGACGTATCCAAGAAGAGCGCACATCAGTCTGGCGAAAGCCCATATGTTCTTGGAGGTCTCAAACAGCCTCTGCGGCTTGTAGCTGCCCCAGAGCCGGCCGTGCTTCATGGTCAGCTGCTTCCTGCCCCAGCCGTTCCAGAAAGCCTGCTTTAAGAACTTGATGAAGCTCTCCTTCATGCGGTGGTAGACGATCGCGTTCTCGTTGTAGCCAATACGATATCCCTTGGACGCCGCCCTGTAGTTCAGGTCTATGTCCTCCGCGGTGACGAACCATGGATCGAAGCCACCGACATCCTCCAAGACCTTCCTGCGCCAGGCCATGTTCGCGCTCGGGAATGATATGTCCATGCCCCTGTGATACAGCTCCACCCTCTCGAGCGTCTCGAAGGCGTGGTAGCCGATGTTGATGGTCTTCCCCGCGGCGACGTCGTACTCACTCAGGGTCGCCCGAAGCTCCTTGAGCCAGAACGGGTTGGCGATGCAGTCTCCGCCTATGGTCGCGATGGCATCTCCCTTCGTCAGGGAGATGCCATAGTTGGTGCTCTCGCCCCTCGACCCGGGCTTGTGATGTAGAGCCACCATCGGATACGACTCAGCATACCTTCTGACGATCTCGACCGTCCTGTCCCAGCTCCCCGCGTCGACGACCACTATCTCGAAGGGCGGCTCCTGGACCACGAGGCTGTCCAACAGGTCCCTGATGTGCCGCTCCTCGTTCAGGAGGTTGAGGACCACGCTTATCATCATGTTAGATACACGCTCTGGAGATGCTTGATACATATTATTGTTTGCAGATTCAGGAGCCTGTCAGGCCCTGGAACCATACCCTATGCCCAGATACGTCGCACCTGCCCTGCGCACCTTCTGCGGATCCAGGAACCTGCGGCCATCGACGACCACAGGGATCTTCATCTTGGAGAACTCCTTCTTCCCCAGCTTCTTGAACTCCGGCCAATCAGCCTGGACTATGCATCCATGCGCTCCGCTCAGGCACTCGGCGGCCGAGGACGCATATCTGATCGTCGGCATGACGGTGATGAAGTTCTTCATGGCCATCGGATCGAACGCCACGACCTGTGCACCCCTCGCCAAAAGGCCTGTGATGAGCGGGACCGCTCTGGTCTCCCTGACGTCGTCCACTCCCCCCTTGAACGCGAGGCCGAGCACGGCGATCCGCTTGCCCCTCAAGTCACCCAGTTCCTTCTCCAGCATACGGATTCCCTCGGCCGGCTGGGACTCGTTCACCGTAAGGATGGATGACAGCAGCTTCGAACTATAGCCCTCCGACCTCGCGCGGTCAAGAAGCGCCTTCACATCTTTCGGCAGGCAGCTTCCGCCGAACCCCAGGCCCGGCCTCAGGAAGAGCGCCCCTATCCTCGGGTCGAGTCCCGCGGTCCTGAGGACTGGCTCTGAATCGATTCCGAACCTCTCGCACATATTGGCGATCTCGTTGGCGTAGGTGATCTTGGTGGCGAGGAAGACGTTCGAAGCGTACTTGATCATCTCGGCAGACATCAGGTCTGTGGATACTTTGGGCGCGTTGACGGGCTTGTAGAGGTTCAGCAGTAGTCGGCCTGCCCGGCCGTCCTCCGAACCCACGACTATCCTGGATGGTTCCATGCTGTCCTTCAACGCGCTCCCTTCCTGTAGGAACTCCGGGTTCATGCAAAGGCCAAAATCCTTTGAGGATTTCTTGCGCGAATGCCGCTCCAGGATAGGCTTCAAGACCGAGTCGGTAGTGGAGGGTACGACGGTGCTCTTGACCACGACGACCTTGTAGCCACTCGATCCCCCCAAAGCCTTGCCAACAGTCACGGCCGCGGCCTTGACAGGGCCGATGTCTATCCTGCCGGAGGGCAAAGACGGCGTTTGAACACAGATGAATATCATGTCGGAGTTGCGCACGGAGCCGGCGACGTCGTCGGTGGCCTTCAGGGTTCTCCTTCGGACCAGCCTCCTGAGCTCCTTCTCGAGAGGAGGCTCGTAGAAGGGCAGCTCACCCCGATTGACAGTCTGAACCCTCCGGGCATCAATGTCAGCGCAGACGACATAGTGCCCTAGCTTCCCGAACATCACCCCGGTCGCGAGACCGACATATCCCGCGCCGATAACGCATATGCGCATCGCACCTCAAACTGGCTGGCCGAATAAAACTCTTTTCATAACGCCCAGGCTGGAGCCGGAAAGCATTATATTGCCACTGGGTGTTCATTCGCCTCGATGAAGGCCGTCATACCAGCGGCGGGTCTGGGCATCAGGTTCCTCCCCGCGACTAAGGCGCAACCGAAGGAGATGCTGCCTGTCGTGGACAAGCCGGCGATACAGTATGTTGTCGAAGAAGCCGTGGACTCGGGGATCACAGACATCACGATCATAACCGGACGGGGCAAGAGAGCGATCGAGGACCATTTCGACAAGTCATACGAGCTGGAGCACAAGCTGCGGGAGTCCGGGAACTCCGAGGCGTTGTCGGAGGTCCAGAGGATCGCGTCCATGGCAGACATATTCTACATCCGCCAGAAGGAGCAGCTGGGATTGGGGCATGCCATCCTGTGCGCGAAGAAGCATGTCGGAAACGAGCCGTTCGCGGTCATGCTCGGCGACGACATAGTCATCAACGATAGACCTTGCATAGGGCAGCTGGTCGATGTTTTCGAGAGAACCGGAACTTCTGTGGTCGGTGTCGAGAAGGTGCCGAAGGCGAAGCTGCACAGGTACGGGGTCATCAAGGGGAAGAGGATCAGGGACGAGGTGTACAAGGTCGAGGACCTCGTGGAGAAACCATCGGCGGACGAGGCTCCCTCTGACCTCGCGATCATAGGCAGGTACGTCTTCCAGCCAGATATCTTCCGCTTCCTCGAGAGGATAGGCCCTGGCAAGGGCGGTGAGTACCAGCTGACAGATGCGATGAGGCTCCTCTGCATGAAGAAAGGGCTCTACGGTCTCAGGTTCAAGGGAAGAAGGTACGACATCGGCAGCAAGGCGGACTGGGTGAAGGCGACCATCGAGCTCAGCATGGACAGGAAGGATCTGGCGGACGAATTGAGGCCATCGATCGAGAGGATGTCGAGGAAGCGTTGACTGGCTTTCGTGAGGCACCAGAAGTTCGATTGAGCCGCGTCACAATCGAATCACGGTATCTCTTGAGAATGCCTTCGAAACGTCTCGGTAGTATTGCCATAATCTATTATAGCTAGCTCGGGATTCTGCAGACCAGAGGTGGCATCCACGAAACTGATGGCAAAGTACTACAGGATAGACAATGCCGAGATCGGAGAGGATACCATCGTCCGGGACTTCGTCAACCTCTACGGCTGCAAGATAGGCAGAGGCTGCAGGGTCGCAGCGTTCGTCGAGATCCAACGGGGCGTGGTCGTCGGCGACAGATGCAAGATCGAGGCCTTCGCTTTCATACCCTCGGGGGTCACCATCGGGGACGAGGTCTTCGTAGGCCCGCATGTCTGCTTCACTAACGACCGGTTTCCCAAGGCGGTCGGAGAATGGGAGACAGTTCCGACTGTCGTCAAGAACGGCGCATCAATAGGCGCGAACGCGACCGTGATTTGCGGGGTCACGATAGGCAAGAACGCGCTCATCGGAGCAGGTGCAGTCGTGACGAAGAATGTGCCAGGCAACGCCGTCGTCGCGGGCTGCCCAGCGAAGCTCATAGGGTTCCGGGATGCGACTGGCAAGAAGATCATGAAGAGGACGGCCAAGGGCAAGAAAGGGAAGGGGGAGAGATGAAGGTTCCAATAGCATCACCTGTCATGACGGAGAAGATGGTCGAGGCTGCGGCGAACGCACTGAGGAACGAGCGCCTGACGCTCGGGGAGAGCGTGTTCAAGTTCGAGGAGGCCTTTGCCAAGATGTGCGGCACGAAGCACGCGGTGGCCGTCAGCTCGGGGACCGCGGCTTTGCAGCTCGCTCTGCAGGCATATGGCATCAAGGCAGGGGACAAGGTCGTCACATCATCCATGTCCTTCGTGGCCACGACCAATTCATATGTGTCTTTCGGGGCCGTTCCTGGGTTCGCTGACGTCCTTGCGAGCGACTACACGATCGACTCTGCCAAGCTGAAGGCCGCAATCGATGGTAACACGAAAGCCGTCATCCCGGTCCACCTGTACGGCCAGCCATCACACATGGATGAGATCAACGAGATAGCCAAGAAGGCAGGGGCAGTGGTCATCGAGGACGCCTGCCAAGCTCACGGCGCAACCTACAGGGGAAAGGTGGCGGGCAACCTAGCTCACGCAGGATGTTTCTCGTTCTATCCGACCAAGAACATGCATGTGGGCGGAGACGGAGGCATGGTCACGACCAACGACGACAAGGTTGCTGACCTCTGCAAGAGGATGAGGCACTGCGGCCGCAAGGGGCAGTACGAGCATGATGTCATCGGATACACGTACAGGCTCAACACAGCGAATGCGGCTGTCGGCATCGAGCAACTCAAGATGCTTCCGACATGGAACGAGAAGAGGCGCACGGCTGCGAGGCTCTACGACCAGATACTCGAGGGCGTGGGAGACTTGGTCCTGCCGCCTCAGCCTACCGAGGACGTAACACCGGTCTTTCACCTGTACACACTCAGGACGCCCAGGAGATACGAGCTCAAGGCGTTCCTCGAGGGCAAGGGCGTCGGGGTGGGACTCAACTACGAGATACCAATCCACCTGCAGCCAATATACAGGCAGATGTTCGGATACAAAGAGGGCATGCTGCCGGTGACTGAGAAATGCTGCAGGGAGGTCATCGCCGTCCCGATGTTCGCGGACATCACTACGGACCAGGTCAAGTATGTGGTCGAATGCATCAGGGAGTTCTACAGCAAGTAGGTGGTTGGACTTGGCGAAGTACAATGTCGGAGTCATAGGCGTCGGATACTGGGGAAAGAAGCTGGTGGACGAGTTCACCAAAGTCGAGGAGGCTCACTTGGTGGGCGTATCCGACCTGGACGAGAAGAACCTGCAGTTCTGTGCCGACAGGTACGGGATCGAGCGTGGCTACACAGACTACCGGCAGCTGCTGGCTCAGAAGGACCTCCACGCGGTGAGCATCGCTGTACCCAACGCGATGCACTACACTGTCTGCAGGGACGCGCTGGAGGCTGGGAAGCACGTCCTGGTTGAGAAGCCTATCACCCTCAAGTCGAGCGAGGGCAGGGAGCTGGTGGAACTCGCGGACAAGAGGAAGCTGACTCTCTCGGTCGGGCACATATTCCGGTTCAACAACGCGCTCTCGGAGATCAAGCGGATGATAGGCAAGGAGAACTACTTCGGGAAGCTCTTCCTCATGGAGCTCAACTGGCTCAACCTCGAGAAGGCGTTCCCCGACAGGGACGTGCTGTGGGACCTCGCGCCGCACATGTTCGACATCCAGAACTACCTTCTCGACGAGTGGCCGGTCGAGGTGAGCTGCACCGCCGCGCCGTTCAGGCGAAGCGAGGGCGAGGAGACCGCGTACGTGATATCCAGGTTCAAGAGCGGCATCACATCGATGTGCAACATAAGCTGGCTCATACCGAAGAAGACGAGGCAGATATTCATAGCAGGCGAGGCGAGGTCGGCGCTGATCGATGCCGTAGCCCAGAAGGTCACGGTCTACGAGAGCGGTTACACGAAGGAAGTCCTGATCAACCCCAACAACACCATCAGGGATGAGCTGATACACTTCGTCCAGTCGTTCAGCGACCCGGAGACCGCCACGAAGAACAGCGGGGCGATCGGAGTCAAGACCGTCGAGCTGATAGAGGCGGCCAAGCGCTCGATGAAAGAAGGCCGAGTTGTGAGAGTCTAGACGCTCTCAATGTCATTTTATAGCTGGTCGGGGGATTCACTGGAAGATGCCCTCTACGCTCATGCTCTTGTCCAATCCGTACAGGCCAGACCCGAGGGTGCTCTTGGAGGCGAGGGCGCTCAGGAGCGAGGGCTACACAGTGACTCTTCTCGCCTGGGACAGAGAGGGGAAATGGCCCACGGAGGCGGACCTGAAGGAGGCGAGTGTTCTCAGGGTTGGCCCGAAGTGCCCGCCCAGAGCCCCTTCGGCGATCTTCGCGCATCTCCCGAGGTTCTGGTGGAGAGCGCTTAGGAAGAGCAGGAGGACCGACTTCGACTTCGTCCATGCGCACGATTTCGACACCTTGCCTCTCGCCCTCATGATATCTCGGCTGAATCGGAAACCTCTGCTTTATGACGCTCACGAGCTGTATGCGAAAATGGTTCGGGACGATATCGGTCCCTTATCCGAGGTCATCTGGTTCTTTGAGCGCTGCATGGCCAGAAGGGCCGACGAGATCATAACGGTGAGCGATACCCTGGCCGCCGAGCTATCGAAAGGGAGGGCCCGGAAAGCGAGGGTTGTGACGACGAGCCAGAACCCCAAGATCATAGAAGGGCTGCAACGACAGACGGTAAGGGAGAGATATGGGCTCAAGGACTTCGTCCTCTCCTACCTTGGCTCCCTCGAACCTGGGAGGTTCGTGGAGGAGTCCGTGAGCGCATTCGTCCCCGAGGACAAGGTCACCGTCCTGGTTGGAGGGAGCGGCTCGCTCCAGCCGATGGTGAATGAGGCCTCCAAGAAGAACCCAGCGGTCATGTATGTCGGGGTTGTGGACACCGATGAGGCGCTCAGGCTCACCTGGGCCAGCGACCTCGTGGTGGCGATGATGGACCCGAAGAACCCGAACAACATCGTCGGCACGCCAGGGAAGGTGATCAACGCCATGGCCGTGGGCAGGCCGATGATCACGACCAAGGGCCTCGAGATAGCGAAGAAGATAGAGGCCAGGGGCTGCGGGATAGTCATACCCTACAGCAAGCCCAGGTTCGTGGAGGCGGTCATGGCAGCCGCAGCCGACCCCGGAAGGTTGGATGAGATGGGCCAGAGGGGCAGGGCGTGCTTCGAGGAGGAGTACTCCTGGGAGCGCTCCAGGGAGGGGTTGCTCAAGGCCTATAGGGCCTTGCTAGGCCCTCCCTAGACTTGCGGACGCGAACAAGTATTATATACTCAGATGCGCATTTTATTGTCTGTCCGACACGTGTCGGACTAATGGGATGGGATGCAGAGAACCTACTTTGCAGGCGTTCGCATCAGAGTGTGTTTTCTCGTCCTGAACGGAGAGGGTGCCTGATGTACCTAAAGCAGATCGAGCTCGAGAACTTCAAATCATTCGCCAGGAAGACCAAGGTCCCGCTCTTGCAGGGCTACAGCTGCGTCACGGGACCGAACGGCGCTGGCAAGTCGAACATATCCGACGCGATACTATTCGTGCTCGGCCCCAAGAGCTCAAGGGTCATCAGGGCCGGAAAGCTGACCGACCTCATATTCAACGGCGGCAAGGACAAGAAGCCGGCAAAGGAGTGCTCTGTGAGCCTCGTTTTCGACAACTCGGACAGGCTGATCCCCATCGACTCCGACACGGTGAAGCTCACGAGGACCGTAAGGCTGTCGGAGAACAACGCCGAAGGATACTACTCCTACTTCTACGTCAACGACAGGAAGTCGTCCCTGGGCGAGTTCGACAACCTCCTGGCCAATGCAAGGATAAGCGCTGACGGATACAACTTCGTCCAGCAGGGGGACATAACCCGCATAACGACCATGACCAACCTCGAGAGGCGCAGGATACTCGACGACATATCCGGCATCACGAAGTTCGACGAGGACATCCAGGGCGCCGAGAAGGAGAAAGCCTCCGCGGAGGAGAACATCACCAGGCTGTCGATCATCCTGGACGAGCTGAAGAAGCAGATGAAGCAGCTCGACGCGGACAGAGAGGGGGCCTTGAGGTACAAGGACCTCCACGACCAGATGGCGCTCGCCCAAGCGTGCCTCGTGGTCAAGAGGAAGGAGTCCGGAGACAGGGAGATATCCTCCCTGAACGACCAGGTCATCAACTACACGCAGGAGAAGGAGAAGTCCGAGAAGAAGAAGGAGGAGCTCTCCGGCCAGCTGGAGCAGATAACAGAGGAGCTCCAGCAGGTGGAGGCGGAGATAGCCGAGAGGGGCGGGGAAGAGGCCAGGGAGATCAAGGAGAAGATAGACAACCTCCGGATCGAGATCGCCAGGGCCAAGGATGCCGCCCAGAACTCGGAAGAGGCCATAGTGAACCTCAAGGAGGTCAAGCGCGCCCAGCAGGAGGACCTGAAGGCCGTCCAGAAGGACCTGAAGGAGCTGGAGGAGAGGCTGGCCCCGTTCAAGGAGAAGCACGGGCAGAAGTCCAAGCTCCTCGAGGAGAAGAGGGCGAAGCTCACCGAGCACCAGGACCAGATATCGAAATCCGACTCCGAGTTCAGCAGCCTGCAGAAGGAGTCGCTCGAACTCTCAGTCGATGTCACCTCGAAGGAGGAGAAGCTGCACGCGCTGAACCTCGAGCAAGACCGGCTGAACGAGAAGATGCAGAGGCTCAGGATCGACATCGCCAACCTAGAGGAGACCAAGAAGACCTACGAGTTCGAACTCAAGGATTCCGAGTGGTCCATCAAGGAGCTCAAGAACGAGACGAAGTCGGCGAACCAGGGCACGAGGAAGCTCCAGGAGGAATACCAGGCCAAGAGGAACAAGGAGAGAAAGCTCCTCGAGCAGTACCAGGACCTGGAGAACGCAATCAAGACCCTGACCAGGGAGTACAACCAGCTGAAGGCCGAGGCGGAGGCCGTCGACCAGGTCAGGAGGGGATACACGAGCGCCGTCAGCTCTGTGCTAGAGGCAAGGGACAAGGGCGCCATCAAGGGGGTCCACGGCAGCGTCGCCGAGCTGGCGGAGGTGGAGGACGAATACGAGACCGCAGTCAACGTCGCGGCCGGATCCCGGATGCAGGCCATAGTCGTCGACGACGACGCGGTGGCGGCTGAGTGCATCTCATACCTCAAGAAGAACAAGCTCGGAAGGGCGACCTTCCTGCCGCTCAGCAAGATGGTCGAAGGCAGGCCGAGGGGCAAGGCCATCCTCGCCTCCAAGAGCTCGGTCGGGTTCGCGATCGACCTAGTCAAGTTCGACGAGAGGTACAGGACCGCCTTCTGGTTCGTGCTCGGGGACACCGTCGTGGTGAAGAACCTCGACGAGGCCCGGAAGCTGATGGGCGGCGTAAGGCTCGTCACTCTGGAGGGAGAGCTCGCCGAGGCCAGCGGGGCCATGGTGGGCGGGACGCTCGAGAAGAACCTGCTGAAGATAGGCGCTCCCTCCGAGACCAAGATCGAGAAGAAGGCCGCCGAGCTCAGGACGGCGATCGACCAGGCGGAGAAGGTCCAGGAGGAACTGGCTCAGCTGAAGGCGGACATCGCCCAGCTCGAGGGCTCTATCAGGGACGTCAACGCGAAGGACTCAGGCGAGAGCGTCAAGATAAGCACGCTGGAGGCCAAGAAGAAGGAGTTCGAGCAGAGGCTCGCGTCCATCAACGGCGAGCTCGACGCGAAGGACAAGGACCTCGCGGAGTGCCTCGATCTCATAGAAAAGACCAACGAGGATGTCAAGAAGTTCAAGTCCGACATCGAGAAGCTCAGAAAGAAGAAGGAAACGAAGGACCAGAAACTCCTGGAGGCCACTCCGCACGAGCTCTCGAAGGCGCTGAAGCAGCTCGAGTCGGAGATATTCGACCTGTCGAACGAGGCCTCCGGCCTCAGCTCCGAGATACAGACGATAACGAAGCAGATGGAGATCGTCGAGGCGAGGAAGAAGGAGCTCGAGACGGCCGTCCAGACGACCGAGGGCAACGCCGTCCAGCACAGG
>CAZHTV010000022.1:0-17105 GCA_964535775.1 uncultured Thermoplasmata archaeon
CGGTGCTGCAAGCAAGAAGTGAGTCAGAACCCAGATCCATTCTAGGGAACGGGCGGACATGTGCTCGTGAGCCTCTAGCATCGAGGGGGGTTCGATATCTGCCGTATCATGTCGAAAGTCGACGTCGACGGAATCTCCAGGCGAAATGTTCGAATCCGGACGGCACCACAAATCCGCATTGTCCCAGCGAAAAGCATTATAACCAGAGCAAGAATGCCGTCGACAGAAACCGAACTGAGCAGCTGCCATGGACCTCTCGCGACTGCACTGGCCCCTACGTGGGTCGGTTTCACCAAGAACAGACATGCTTCCGTAATCGGATGTGGATATGATGGCCGATGAGAGCTCTGAGTTGATTCACACGCAGATCGTCAAGAAGGATCCTGCAAAGCTTAGGCTGAAGCCTAACCTGCAGGGGTACGAGGACCTGAGGAACACCTTCAGATGGTCGGATGCGGAGAAGATGGTTGACTGGTTCCCTGGCGGGAAGATCAATGCCGCGTACAACGCCGTTGACAGGCACGCCCTCGGCAAGAGGAAAGATAAGGTGGCCCTCATCTTCGATGATGGCGAGGGAAACTCCACCAAGTTGACCTTCGACCAGCTCTATAGGCAGACCAACAAGTTCGCCAACGTCCTGAAGAAGATAGGAATCAAGAGGCAGGACAGGGTCTTCTTCTTCCTCTCCAGGTCCCCCGTGCTCTACATAGGGTTCCTGGGGGCTATAAAGTACGGCGCAATCGCCAGCCCGATGTTCCCGGCTTTCGGTCCCGATGGCATTAAGGACAGGATGCTCGACAGCGGCGCGGTCGCGATCGTCACCGACGGGGAGCTGAAGAAGAGGGTGTACGAGGTCGTCAAGGACCTGCCCGAGCTGAAGCACATCATCATCACCGGCAAGGATGTCGCTCCGGACGAGGTGAACCTGGACAATGAGATGGCGGAGGCCAGCGACGAGTTCGAGGCGACCCACATGGATCCAGAGGAGTTCTCGTACATGCTCTACACCTCTGGGACGACCGGCAAGCCCAAGGGCGTCGTGCACGCGCACAAGGACATCGTCCAGATTCACCTCTCGACCAACTGGGTGCTCGACGTCCACGAGGAGGATGTCTACTGGTGCACAGCCGACCTAGGCTGGGTCACAGGTGTCGTCTACGGCGTGCTGGGACCGTGGTCGAACGGCGCCACGCAGGTCGGTCTGGGTGGCAGGTTCGACCCTGAGCGTTGGTACAGGACCATCCAGAACTATAAGATCTCGATATGGTACACCGCCCCGACGGCCGTGAGGATGCTCATGGCGAAGGGCGACGCCCTCCCGAATAAGTACGCCCTCTCAAGCCTGAGGGCGCTGTACTCTGTCGGGGAGCCCCTGAACCCGGAGGGGGTCAAGTGGGCCCTTGATGTCTTCGACGGCAAGCCGTTTCACGACACATGGTGGCAGACTGAGACGGGCTCCATACTCATCACGAACTTCCCTGATATGGACATCAAGCCAGGTTCGATGGGCAAACCGCTTCCGGGCATCGAGGCCGCCATCGTCGATGGAGACGGCAAGCCTCTGAAGCAGGGTGAGGAGGGCAACCTCTGCATCAGACCTGGCTGGCCGTCCATGATGAGGCAGATATGGAAGAACCCCGCGAAGTACAACGAGTACTTCAGGAACGGCTGGTACTACACCGGCGACACGGCCCAGATAGACAAGGACGGCTACTTCTGGTATGTCGGCCGCGCGGACGATGTGATTAAGACCGCCGGCGAGAGGGTCGGGCCGTTCGAGGTCGAGAGCGCCCTGATTGAGCATCAGGCCGTTGCGGAGGCCGGGGTCATCGGCAAGCCTGACGAGCTCAGGGGCAACATAATCAAGGCGTTCATAGTGCTCACACCTGGCTTCACGGAGTCCGAGGCTCTCAAGGCGGACATACAGAAGTTCGTCAAGAGCAAGCTCGCGGGCCACGCATACCCGAGGGAGATAGATGTGGTCAAGAGCCTTCCCAAGACCCGTAGCGGCAAGATCATGAGGCGTTTGCTCAGGGCGAGGGAGCTCGGGCTGCCGATTGGCGACACATCGACGCTGGAGGACTAGCGCTCCTGGAGCGGAGTTGCGCCATCAGAAAGGCCGTCGGCTCCAGCAAGATCGAGCCCCTCTGAATAGCGATGTGCGTTTGTCAATTCAAGTATGGTAGGGTAGTTGGGAGAACAGATACGATGGGAGAACAGGAGAAGAAAGTCATGAACAGGTGGATCGTGGTCGCGGGCGCGCTGCTGATCCAGCTTGCGCTGGGATCGCTGTACGCGTTCTCGATATTCACGAGCGAGCTGTCCAAGTCACTGGGCTACGGTGCCGCATCGTTCCAGATACTCGGCATATTCGCGGCGGCCATCGCAGTCTTCGCCTTCACCGTGATATTCGCGGGCAGGATACAGGACCGGAAGGGCCCGAGAGTGGTAGCCACGATGGGCGGCCTCATCCTCGGCGCAGGCTATGTGCTGTCCACCTTCGCTACTGAGAACATCGTGCTGATGTACGCAACCTTCGGCGTCATTGGAGGAATCGGGCTCGGTTTCGGCTATGTCTGCCCGCTCGCTGCAGGAGTCAAGTGGTTCCCAGACAAGAAGGGGCTCGTGAGCGGGATCGCGGTCGCCGGGTTCGGCGCAGGGGCGTTCATATTCACTCAGGTCGGAAAGGCCCTCATAAACTCGTACGGCCTCGCGGACGCCTACATCTACCTCGGCCTGATCTACATGGCCATGGTGGTCGTCGGGGCGCAGTTGCTGACGAACCCGCCTGCGAATTGGCTCCCAAAGGGCTACGTGCCGCTAGCAAACGGCAAGAACAACGGCCGGAAGCTCGACTACACGCAGAAGGAGATGATGAGGACCAAGAGCTTCGTGATGCTCTGGGTCATGTTCGCCCTTTCCGGCACCGCCGGGCTCATGATGATCAGCAACGTGAAGAACCTGGCGATATATCTCGATCCGACGAGCACGACGATGGTCGTCGCCGAGTTTCAGACGATTGCGGGCATTCTTGCGCTGTTCAACGCTGCAGGCAGGATAGGCTGGGGGAAGCTCTCTGACAGGCTGGGAAGGACGAACACGCTCAAGCTCATGTTCCTGGTCCAAGCCATCATTCTCTTCGGCGCTGCAGGGTTCTTCGCCTTGAAACCGGAAGGGGAGTTCGTGCAATTCTTGGGGCTCACCGGGTTGGCCTCTCTAGTTGGCTTCACTTTCGGAGGCAACTTCGCGCTGTTCCCGTCCACCACGTCGGAATACTACGGCACCAAGAACTTCGGGAACAACTACGGCTATGTGTTCACATCCTACGGCCTTGCGGGAGTGCTGGGCGCGTTGATACCTGGCGTCCTGGCAGGGTCTCAGTCCGGATTCGTTTATGTTTTCGTGGCCGTAGGGATCGCCTCCATGGTGGCTTTCGGAGTCGCATTTGCGACTCGGCCACCGGTGCACGTGGAGGTCGAGCCGGTTGCCACGCCTGTCAGGATCTGAGCCCTGAGTGCGAAAACCTCTTCGCAAATCCCACCATCTTGTCACTCAGGCCTTTTCGAGCTTCGCAGCGCATACTTTGAACTCGGGTATCTTCGAGATGGGGTCCAAGGCGGCGTTCGTAAGCCTGTTCGCAGCCGCTTCGGCGTAGTGGAACGGTATGAATATCGAGCCCGGGATGATCCTGTCCGTGACCCGCGCTTTCAGAGAGATCGATCCCCTCCGGGAGGAGACCATGACACGCTCACCATCAGAGACGCCGAGCCTCCTTGCATCCGTCCTGTTGACCTCCACATATGGTTCCGGGGCCTCCCGCTCGAGCTTGGGAGACCTCCTGGTCATTGTGCCCGTGTGGTACTGGAACAGGTTCCGACCAGTTGTGAGTATCAGCGGGTAATCCTCCGATGGTTCCTCCGCGGGGGGTGTGTGATGCACAGGCGCAAACGTCCCAAGGCCCTTGGTGAACTTCTCGGTGTGAAGGATCCTTGTTCCTGGATGGTCCTTCGCGGGGCAGGGCCAGCGGAGCACGGTGTTATCCGCCCTCGCATAGTCTATCCCCGCATAGATCGGAGTCACTGAGGCCATCTCGCCCATGACTTCAGCGGGGGAAGAGAACTCGAACCCTTTCGAGCCCAGCCGCCTGCCGATATCGCATGCGATCCTCCAGTCCGGCAAGGCCTCTCCCGGGGGTTCCACTGCCTTTCTGACTACCCTGATGGCCCTGTCCGTCGATGTGAACGTCCCATTCTTCTCGGCATAACATGCTGCCGGGAGCACGATATGCGCGAACTTGATCGTCTCAGTCGGGAATATGTCGGCGACCGCAAGCAGCTCCAACTCCTTCAGTGCCTCCTCAGCGTGGTTCAGGTCGGGGTCCGAGAGCATGACGTTCTCGCCGAAGATCACCATCGCCTTCAGCTTGCCGGCAAACGCCTCTTTGATTGCGCAGGTCAAGGTAAGCCCGGGCTTCTCCGGCAGTCGCACGCCCCAGGCAGTCTCGAACTTCGCCCGCGCGGCCTGGTCGTCCACCCTCTGGTATCCCGGGAACAGATTGGGGAGGCCGCCGGCATCACACGAACCCTGTACATTGCACTGCCCCCTCAACGGGTTTAGGCCGTTGGATTCCTTTCCTATGTGTCCCGTGACCATCGACAGGTTCGCGAGCGCCTTAACCAAGTCCGTGCCGTTGCTGTGCTGGGTGACGCCCATCGCGTAGGCCACCATCGCCTTCTTTGATCTTGCATAGACCCTCGCGGCCTCTGCGAGCATCTCGCCCGGTATCCCGGTGATGGATTCGACTTTCGCCAGGTCGTAGTCCTTGATCGTCTCTTTCAGCTCCTCGAATGCCTCGGTCCTCGCCTTCACGAAAGCCTCGTCGTACAGGCCCTCATCTATGATCAGCTTGATCATCCCGTTTATCCAGGCGATATCGGTGCCCGATCTCTGGTTGAGCTTGATCGCGGCGAGTCGCGACAGAGGGGTATCCCTCGGGTCGATGACAATGACCTTCGCTCCCTTGTCCAGAGCTCTGAGTATCCTCGAGCCGATGATCGGGTGCGCCTCCAGCGTGTTGGAGCCCGTCACCAGAATGCAGTCCGCACCGTCGAACTCAGGGATCGTGTTCGTCATCGCGCCGCTGCCGAACGAGTACAGGAGCCCGGTGACCGTGGATGCGTGACAGAGCCGCGCGCAGTGGTCCACATTGTTAGTACCTATCACTGCCCTCGCGAGCTTCTGGAAGAGATAGTTCTCCTCGTTCGTGCACTTGGCAGACGCCAGTATCGCAATCGAGTCTGGACCGTGCTTCTCCCTGATTCGTCTGAGTTCCCCCGCAAGCTTTCCGAGCGCCTCGTCCCATGAGACGGGCTTCAGCTCTCCGCCGACCCTTATCATCGGATGTTTCAGCCGGTCTGGATGCTGCACGAACGCGTGTGCGTTGTAGCCCTTGATGCAGAGACGCCCGAGGGAGATCTCATCCGTCTTGCACGGCACGACCCCCACTAGCCTTCCGTCCACAACCTGGAGGAAGAAGTTGCAGCCCGTGCCGCAGTACGGGCATGTCGTCAGCACGTGCTCAACACTCATTGCATCCCTCCTCCAGCACTGTCAGGAGTGGGCTCACGGTCTTCCTGTCGCCGGGAGCGAACTTGAAGATTCCCTTGACATCCTTCGCCACAAGCTTCCTGAGGGTCAGGAGTGGTATCTCGGCGGGGCAGCTGCGCTCGCATTCACCGCATTCGATACACTTGTCTGCCAGATGATACGCGCGTATGAGATGGAACGACATGCCCGGCGGTATCCCCGGCTCGGGCACGAAGGTCCTCTCCTCGAGGACGCACTCGTCGCAGAAGCAGACGGGGCAGGTGAGCGTGCACGCGAAACACTTGTTACACTTCTTGAACTGGTATGCCCAGAATCTGAGCCTCTCCTCGGGGGGCATAGCCATCAGCTTCTCGGAGAGGTCGTCCTTCTCCACCGCATTCTGCGGCTCGCCTATGTGCACCTTTGTCGGAACGGGGTCCGAACACCTGCACTTCGCCACCTGCTCCTTTGAACACGCAAGCCCGATGCTCAGGATCCTTTCTGAATCGAACAGCTCTCGTTTGAAAAACTCTGCTAGGGCCTTCTCGTCACATCGCCTCGTGACGACTGCGACCTTGCCGTCCTTGAGCCACGGATATATGTTGCTGAGTATGTTCACCAGCTGGTATGGGATATCGAGTCTGACATTGCCAGGATCCTCCCCCCTGGCCAGCATCACTGGTGCGACGTTTCCGTGCTCTTCGCGCATCGCGAGCAGGTAATCCGCCCCCAGCTCGTCGAAGGCTATCGAGGCGAGCTTCTTGCCTAGGTCGTTCAGAACTTCACCTCCCTCAGCGGGTTGGGACCTAGGCCCTTGATCTCTTCGACGAACTCCGTGATGATCTTCTGGAACTTCTCTCCCTCGGCGGCGCTGACCCAGTCCAGCCTGACCCGCCTCTCGTCGAGTCCCACGTCCTTCAAGAGCTTCTGGACCAGCGGAATCCTCTTCGCGGTCCTGTGGTTGCCTGTCATGTAATGGCAGTCACCGATATGGCAACCCAGCACGAGGACGCCGTCGATACCTTGCGAGATCGCCTTGAGGACATACTCCCCCTTCACGCTCGCGCTGCACATGACCCGCACGACATGGACGCTTGGTGGCATCTGGAGCCTGCTCACGCCAGCAAGGTCGGCTCCCGCATAAGAGCACCAGTTGCAGCAGAAGGCCAGGATCGTCGGGTTGAAGTCGCTCATGGACTCTCCTCCAGAGCGTGCTTCACCAGCGCGTCTATCATTGCGCCCAGCTGTCGGGTCGTGAAGCCCCTCTGTTGCATGGCGTCGTTAGGGCATGCGGCCACGCAGGTCCCGCATCCCTTGCACTGCGCTTCGTTGACCTTCGCGATCTTCCTGCCGTTCTGGTCGACGATCTCGATCGCCTCATATGGGCACGCGAGGATGCAGTTGCCGCACCCTGCGCACTTGTCCGGATCAGACCAGGCCGTGATGGCCTCTACTACGACCTTCCCCCTCTTGATCGGGATTGCGGCCTTGGCGGCCGCCGCAAGGGCCTGGCACATGACCTCCCTGGCGCTGCTGGGCCATCTCGCAGAGCCGCATATGAACACGCCGTCCGTGGCGAACTCGACTGGTCGGAGCTTCACGTGCGCCTCGAGGAAGAAGCCGTTCTTGTCCCTCGGGATCTTGAGCATTCTGCTGACATCACCCGAATCATCCCTCGAAACCAGTGGCGTGGCCAGGACCACAAGGTCCGTCTCCAGGCCAATGACTTCGCCCAGCGTGTTATCATAGACCTCGACCAGGATGTGCTTGTTCTTTCTTGAGATCTTTGCCGGGTCTTCGAGTAAGTATCTGAGGAATGCGACTCCCTTCTCCGATGCCTCTCTATACAGCTCCTCCCCCGTGGCTCCGTAGCTCATTATGTCCCTGTGCAGTATCGCTGCAGTGCCGCCGGCCTCGACCACTCTGAGAGCGTTCTTGAGCGATGTGTTGCAGCATATCCTGGAACAGTACTCTCTCCCCGGCTGCCTGCTGCCAACACATTGGATGAACACGACGCGCTTCGGCACTTCGCCTCTCTGAAGCGCCCTCTCGAACTCCAGCTGGGTTACGACTCCGGGGACCTTCCGGAAGCCGTACTCGCCCTCAGGTTCGTGCTCTCGCGCACCCGTCGCGACTATGATCGCGCCCGCGGGTATCTTCTTCTGGACTCCTTCTTCATCGACCGTGATCTCGAAGTTGCCAACGAATCCCTTCGCATCGACGAGCTTGGCACTCAGATGGATGTGCGCCTTCCTGGACTTCCTGAGATCTGCAACCAGCTTGTTCAATAGGTCGGCACTTCCTTCGAAATTCGGAGCAAGGACAGAGACATCGTTCAGCTGTCCGCCGAGTCTGCCCTCCTTCTCAATGAGATGTGTGTTTATGTCCTGGGCGACCAGCGATGCAGCTGCGGTCAGACCTGCCAGACCGCCGCCAATCACGACTGCCGTGGGTATGACGCTCGACTCGCTCTCGACCTGAGGTTCTAGGAGGGCGGCCTTGGACACTCCCATCGCCACGAGCATCTTGGCCTTCTCTGTGGCCGCATGTGGCTCTTTCGCGTGTATCCAGGAGCAGTGCTCCCTGATGTTCACGAATTCGAACAGGTACTTGTTGATGCCCGCCTGCTCGCATATCCTCCGGAAGAGAGGTTCGTGGGTCCTGGGGGTGCAGGCTGCTATCACAACCCTGTCCAGCTTGTTCTGCTCTATGCTCTTCCGAATCGAACTGAGTCCTTCTTCGGAGCACGAGTACAGGTTATGGTCGGCATAGACCACATCGGGGAGGGTCCTCGCGAATCTCACGACCTCCTCGACGGCCACTGCCGACGCGATGTTGTTCCCGCAGTGGCATATGAAGACGCCTATCTTCGCCATCGTCAGCGCACCTCCTGGAGCAGTTCCGCCACCCTGGCCGCGACGCCTGACGCTTGCGCGACAGAATCCGGAATATCCATGGGTTCCCCGGCGAACCCACAGGCGAGGACCCCTTTCTTCGTCGAGTCTATCGGATTTCTCGTGTCAGGAGTCTTTACGAACCCGTTCTCGTCCAGCTCCACACCGAGTATCCGCGCGAGCTCGGAAGTGCCCTTAGACGGAACCAGTGCAGGGCATAGGACGAGCATGTCGAACTCCTCAGTGCGCTGCTCGGTCATCCCGCCTTCTGTCTCGTACGTGACCAGCACTCCTCTTCCGTCAGGGGCCGGCTGGACCTCGGCCGGCCTCGACCGGATGTATTTCACACCGTATGACCTCTCCGCGCGCACTACGAACTCCTGGAAACCCTTCCCAGTCGCCCTCATGTCCATGTAGAATATGGTGGACTCGATGTCCGGGACGTGTTCGCGGACCAGGATGGACTCCTTGGTGGCGTACATGCAGCACACGCTGCTGCAGTACTTGAACATCTTGGCGTCTCTGGATCCCACGCACTGTACGAAGGCGAGTTTCTTCGGCTCCTTGCCGTCCGAGGGCCTCACGAGGTGCCCGCCTGTAGGTCCTGCGGCCGAGAGTATGCGTTCGAGCTGGAGCGAGGTGATGACGTCCTTGCAGATGCCAAGGCCGTACTGCGGTAGCGCAGAGGCATCCGACAGGTCGAAGCCCGTCGCGATGACGACCGCTCCAGCTTCCACGTCGACGAAGTTGTCCTCCTGCTCGTAGTCGATCGCCCCCGCTTGACACACCTTCTTGCACACGCCGCACTTGCCCTCGGTGATCATCCTGCAGTGCTCAGCGTCTATCGTGACCTTCCTCGGAACCGCCTGGGGGAAAGGCAGATAAATGGCCCTCCGCCTGGAGAGCCCTTCCTCGAACTCGCATGTTACCTTGACCGGGCACTTGGCGATGCAATCCCCGCACCCAGTGCACCTGCTGAGAATGACGTACCTCGCCTTCTCCTTGATCCTTACCCTGAACTTGGGGAACTTTCCCTTGGCGCTCTCGACCTCAGAGTATGTATGTAGCTTGATGTTCTCGTGTCCGGCGCATGATATCATCTTGGGCGACAGGATGCACATGGAGCAGTCGTTGGTCGGGAAGGTCTTGTCCAGCTGGGCCATGCGCCCCCCGATGGAGGGCGTCCTTTCGACCAGGTGCACCTCGTACCCCATGTCTCCGAGGTCGAGCGCCGCCTGGATGCCCGCGATCCCTCCTCCTACCACCACCACCTTGTGCGTCATTTCGCCCCCTCACGGCCGAGATTCATGGATGGCCTCGTTTGGTCGGGCAGGTCACCAAGGACTAGGAGCACAGGCCCGACAACCGTCCATGATGTGATTTTTTGAGGGTAAGTAGGTCACGAATAAGTAACTTTGCACTTCCGAAAGTGAAGGAACCTGACGGGCGCTCGCCAGACCCGTCCTGGAATGATGTGCAACGGGTGGTTCTTCCCAGGCGAAAGCTTTTATCAGGTTCTCACATAACCTGACCGCAGGTATCTTTCATGCTCAAGGAGTGCAGAGAGCACGGGTACTTCAGGGCCGAGATCTGCCCGGTGTGCGGAGACGAGGGCAGGTTCCTGATGAATACCGAGGAGCTCGACAGGCTTAGCAGGACCATGGCGGGCGTGCTGAGGCACTTCCCAGATAGGTTCGATCTCAAGATGGATTCTCACGGGTTCGTCAGCCTCAGGGACTTCGTGAACGCCATCGGCAGGAAGCAGCGCAGATACCATTGGCTGAGGCCTCACCACATAGTAGCGATCATAGAGACGGACGACAAGGGGAGATACGAGTACAGGGATGGGATGATCCGCGCGACCTACGCACACTCGTTCGAGGTCGATTTGGACCTGCCCTCGGGCGGCACCCCAGACAAGCTGTACTACCCGACCACCAAGGAGGAGGTCGACATAGTGCTGGAGGTCGGCCTCAAGCCTTCCGACAGGAAGATGGTGCACCTGAGCAAGGGCATCGGAGACGCAGTCAACGCGGGCCGCGTGAGGACCCCTGAGCCCATCATTCTCGAGGTGGACGCGCGGGCAGCGGTCGAGGACGGCATCATAATCAAGAAGGCAGGGAGGACGGTCTACCTCACATCGGACGTTCCCCCCAGGTACCTGAGCAGGATGGACGTGGATCTCTCCGAGTTCCCCCTAGAGAGGCCCCCCAAAGACAAGGATGAGGGCGAGAGCGTGTCCGAACAGCCGGTCCCGGACCTTGACGAGTGAGAGCACATTCGCTCCCCCATGGTCCAACCATTAATACCGACCAGACGACCATATGCTTCTTGGATGAGCCCCAAACGGGAGCCTGCTCGGAAGGACGACGAGGAAGGGTATCCCCTCCACGCGCTCGAGTACCACTGGGACGAGTTCGAGCCCCATCTGGAGTGCTACGACACACAAGAGCGCGAGGGGTGTGAGCTGAACCTCGAAGATGTCAGATTCAAGGTCAGCAAGCGGAAGGCATGCGTTGGCTATTGGGACGACGACGGCAGGTACATCCCGTGTCCCAGGAACGCCCCCGTCACCAGGTTCAGCCAGTGCCCGGAGTGCTCCCGAGAGGTGTTCCTTCCTGACCAGGAGTGCATCTTCGAGCCCAAGTGCGACGGTGAGCTGTGCGGCATCGAGTTCTGCAGCAGGGAGCACCTGCTGTATGTCGCATTCTACGATACGCGCATGAAGATAGGGATGAGCTCTTCGCGCAGGGTCAGGAAGAGGCTGACCGAGCAGGGCGCGGACGCGTACGCGGTCATCGGCAAGTTCCCTGGAAGGAAGACAGCTAGGACCTACGAGAAGAAGATCTCGGAGAGACTGGGCATCCCGCAGGCATACAGACAGGAGCTGCTCCTCAGGAGCCTCTCGCGGCCTTTGGACATGCAGGGCATACGGGGCAGACACGAGGGCTTGAGAATAACACTGGGTGAGGCCTACAGTCTCAGGCCGGAGCCGCTCATATGGCTCAGGGACTACCCCATCAAGTTGCCATTGGCTGAGGTCCCTAGACTTGAGCAGTCGTGGGGGGAGCACTCGGGCGAGTATGTCGGCATAAAGGGCAGGTGGGTCATATTCGACGACCACGGCCTGAAGGCCCTCAACCTGGCGGACTTCCCCGGGCGCTTCCTTGCAAGTCGCGTGGCGTGACATCTCCTCACCAGGCCAAACACAGAAATATCCTCCCCGCATTGAAGTAGACGGATGATAGGATGAAGATCACTTGGCTGGGCCATGCGGCATTTCTGATCGAGGGCAGGGACAGGATCCTGGTCGACCCGTTCCTGACCGGCAACCCGAAGGCTTCGACGACTCCCGAAAAGATCGAATGCGACATCATCTGCGTGACGCACGGTCACGGCGATCATCTCGGAGACGCCGTCCCCATAGCCCGTCGGACAGGGGCCGTCTGCGCAGCCATCGTCGAGATGTCGAACTACCTGGAGCGCACGGAGGTGAAAGCTGTGGGGTTCAACCTGGGGGGCACGATAAAGATCAGGGACACGAGTATAACCATGGTCCCGGCCTTCCACTCGTCGAGCATAGGCGCGCCAGGGCTGGAGTTCTCCGCGGCGATGGCCGTCGGACTCGTCATCGACTCCGGCAAGACCGTCTACCACGCAGGCGACACCTGCGTCTTCGGCGACATGAAGCTCATAGGCGAGATGTACAAGCCGGAGGTGGCACTCCTCCCCATAGGCGGGTTCTACACGATGGACCCGCGGCAGGCAGCCATGGCGGTGAAACTCCTGAAACCCAAGATCGTGGTGCCGATGCACTACGGCACCTGGCCTCCGATAGAGCAGAACCCCAAGGAGTTCGAGAAGCTCGTCAAGAGAGTCTCTGACGCCAAGGTAGTGATCTTGCAGCCAGGGCAGTCTCTGGAAGTCTGATCGAACATGCCTGCGGCCCTCACGCCCGACGAGTTCACCAAACGCCACGGCAAGCTGTTCTCAAAGCGCCTCATAACCATGGTGGATGAGAAGACTAAGAGGGCCAAGATCGTCGAGGAGTGCTGCGCCCAAGGGCCTGTCGAGTGGGATGCGATGAACAGGATGAGGTCCAGAGGTGTGGTGGAGCACATCGAGGTCATGGGGACAACGCTCGTCATGGACGTCAGGCTGGGAGAGGGGGAGATAAGGTTCGGCCCTGCGTCCAAGGACACGGGCGGACAGGCCCTGAAGTCAGTGTATGTGAGAGACGGGAAGGTCGAGACGACCTGGGTCGGCCTCGCAGGCGCGAGCGTGGGCGTGGGCGCATGTCTCCCCCAGGCCGAAGGGGTAGAGAAGGCCGAGTTCCTGAGTGACGAGCTCGTCGGCGGCAGCAGGATGGTCGAGATCAGGATAACCACCCCGCTCCTCAGAAGGCTCATTATCGGCGTCGATGACACGGACACCAAGGAGAAGGGCGCGACCTGGGTCTTGGGCATCCAGCTGGGCCGGGAGATGCCCTTCGGGATGTTCCTGAACCACAAGATCGTCCAGCTGAACCCCAACGCCCCTCAGAAGACGACCAACTGCGCCTCGACCGGTGTCGCGTTCGCCGTCCCGCCCGGAGATGTCGACAGGGCCGTCGAGTGGGCCAAGGACCATGTCGCGAAGCACACCTATTCCGACCAGACATGCGTGGCGGCCTTCGAGGGCCTGGAGATCCCCAAGCGTCTGGTCAAGTACGGCGCGGAGGCCAAGGAGACCATACTCGCCATACACGACGCCGAGCACGCAGCCAAGGAGTCCGGCGTGCGGTTGATCGAGGTCACGGGCAGGCGGGGGGCGATCGGAGCGGTGGCCGCGATAGGCTGCTTCGACCTTGGACTGTACAGCGCTGGCCTGCCAGAGGACTTCAGGCACGTATAGCTTTAAGTCCGGTGCCAACATTGGGTTCGACTAGCGGTCGGCATATGACGAGCGACATATCGAGGGCGATATCCTCAACGGCCTACGGCACCTACGAGAAGCGCCTCCTGAAAGAGGTGGCATCGATGCCCGTCCCGCACCACGTCGCCATCATCATGGACGGCAACAGACGATATGCCCAGGAGTTCGGGCTCCTCCTGGCCGAGGGCCACGAGAAGGGCAGGGAGAAGCTCGAGCAGATACTCGAGTGGTGCATGGAGATAGGCATCAGAATACTGACCGTTTACGCCTTCTCGACAGAGAACGTCGGGAGGGACAAGGAAGAAGTGGACACGCTCATGCGGATGTTCGTCCGGAACTTCAACCGCCTCGCCGAGGAGGAGAGGGTCCACAAGCACAAGATAAGGATCAGGGTGCTCGGCCAGAGGGACATGCTCCCGGATGACCTGAAGGAGGCGATCAGACGGGCCGAGGAGAGGACCAAGGACTACGACCAGTACTTCTTCAACATCGCCGTGGGATACGGGGGCCGCGAGGAAATCATCCAGGCCATCCGGAGGATCGCCGAGAAGGTCAAGGACGGTGAGCTGCCTGTCAACGCCATAACCGAGAGGACCTTCACCGAGTTCCTGTACACAAAGGACATGCCCGACCCGGACCTCGTCCTCAGGACCTCCGGGGAGGAGCGGATCTCCAATTTTCTGCTCTGGCAGCTCGCTTACTCTGAGCTGTACTTCTCGGATGTGTACTGGCCGGGGTTCAGGAAGATCGACTTCCTGAGAGCGGTCAGGTCCTATCAGATGAGGAAGCGGCGCTTCGGCGCATAACGATTTTTCGGCATGAAGCTACAACGCAATCGACAAAGGGAACTCGACTGTGTACGAATTGGGTATCTGATTCGCACCTTTTTGTATGAATTCCGTTAAGTTGAAGTATG
The DNA here is from genome assembly GCA_964535775.1 of uncultured Thermoplasmata archaeon. Taxonomy (GTDB): domain Archaea; phylum Thermoplasmatota; class Thermoplasmata; order UBA10834; family UBA10834; genus COMBO-56-21. Next base: position 14,311 of record CAZHTV010000022.1, read on the forward strand.
GCCTCCCCCTTGCTGGGCCGGGATTCCCATGGGGTCTTCACCTTCGAACGAACAACTGTGCGAGCTGTACGAGCGCTGGAAGAGCCTCGACCTCAAGATGCTCCCCATCGACACGACGGACATCAAGATACTCTGCGAGCTCCGGGAGAACGCGAGGATGAGCAACTCGGAGATTGCGAAGAAGCTGAACGTCACCGAGGCAACGGTCAGGCGGAGGATCAAGAACCTCATAGAGAAGGGCATCATCATGCGCTTCTCGATACACATCGACTACAGGCTCATAGAGAACACGGTCAAGGCCTATGTTCATATCAAGACCGTCACCGACAAGCTCGACCAGGTGGTGCAACACCTGATCAACCACAACAGGGTCGTGGCTGTCTATCGGGTCACCGGGGAGTACGACATCCTCGTGGTGGCGCTCTTCGTCGGCATGACCGAACTCCAGGAGTTCATCGACACTTTCCTGAAAATGGACGGGATCAAGGAGACCGACACGCAGATAGTCATGAGCGCACACAAGGGCGTCCCGTGGACGGGCATCTAGGTCCCGGGCTGTCGTGTACCTCATCTGACAGGGCTCATACTGCCTGCAGTGCTATCTGAGTGATGTCCACGGTCTTGATGTCCAGGCCGGCCCTCTTCGCACCCGCGTTCATGTTTACCTGACAGAACGGGCATGAGGTGGCGATGACCTCGGCTCCCGCATCGACGAACTGTCTGACCCTCTCGGCCGCGACCTCCTCGGCCATGTTGTTGAAAGCGGACTTGAAGCCCCCGCCCGCGCCGCAGCACTGTGCGTCCTCCCTCTCCGCCTTCATCTCGATGAGCTGCAGCCCCGGGATGGCCTTCAGGACGTTCCTGGGCGCGTCGAAGACCTTCGCGTGCCTGCCTAGGTGGCATGGGTCGTGGTACCCGACCTTCTTCTTGTACTCCTTGGTGAACTTCAGCCTGCCGTCCTCGATGAGCCTGTCCAGATACTCGGTCAGATGGTAGATCTTGAATGGCGGCTTCCCGGTCATCTCGGGGTAGTCGTTCTTGATGGTATTGTAGCATCCCGCGCAGGCAATGACCATCGCGTTCCAGCCGCGCTTCTCCATCTCCCTCACATTGTGGGGGGCCAACTCGCTCATGACAAAGCTCTTCTGGCCCGTCCTGATCAGGGGCGACCCGCAACACCACTCATCCTCGCCGAGTATGTTGAACTTCACCCCGGCCTTGTCTAGCAGCCTCACGGTCGCCACGGCCAGAGGCTGCGTCCTGAAGGCCTCTGTGCAGCCCGTGAAGAAGACTATCTCGGGTTTGTCGGAGAGCTTGATGTCCTTGGGCAGCCAGGCGGGCCGCTTCTCCTTGGGCTCGTCGTAAGGGTTCTTCTTGGCGACGATCCTCTCCTTGATTTTCTTGTGCGCCTCAGGCGGTCCGTACCCCTCCGATATCAGCCACTCCTTGACCTCCTCCCACAGCTTCGGGAACTCGATCTCGACGTGGCAGTTGTGCTCGCACGCGCCGCAGGATGTGCACTGGAAAACTCTCTCCACGAACTCCGGTGTGATCTTGCTCTGCCGCCTCAGGAGCCTGTCCATCGGGGTCTTGCCAGCAATCTGCTTCAGGTAGTAGACCTTGCCCCTGGGGGTCGAGGACTCCCAGCCGATCTGACCATAGACAGGGCACACGTCCCTGCAGTAGCCACACTGAAGACAGGCATAGAGGTCCTTCTCAATCTCGCTGATCTTCCTCATTAGACATCACCGCAAGCAGTCGCTGGGCAGTCGAAAGGCCACAGCCCTTTCGCGAGGGCTGGTCGACCGGAAGAGCTTCCTGTCGGCAGTGATACCTTCAATGTTGATAAAAGTAGCGAAGTGCCCAACAAACCGCAAGTTGCTGGCCTAGGCCTTGCCCTTGCGCTTTCTCGCCTTCGTCTTCTTAGCCGAGAGACGGATTTCAACTTCCTCGTCGGGCTCGTAGCCTCTCATGCTGCTCAGCATCCCCCGAACCGTGCTGTCCACGATCTCGGAGACGAACCTTCCTGTTGGCAACCTCCGGCCTCCGACTATCACATCCACCCTCAGGTCTGTGAGCTCCTTACAGTCGGCAAGCTTCCTCTTGCCATCTACGATGGCCTCGGCGAGCCTGGTGCAGTCGAGACCGCACTTCCCGCAGTCCAGCCCCGGCAACTGCCTGACAGTCTTCTCGATGGCGACCTCCCTTTCCACATATTCGAGGAGAGTCTTCAATGACGGGTTGCTCAGGACCGTTCCGGGTCTCTTCGGGACAGCGCCTATCCTGACCTTGGGGTAATCACCTTCCTTGTTGCCCTCTATGACCAGCACCTCGGGGTCGAACTCACGTAGGACCAGGCCGACAACTCTGTCCTCTGAGGTCCTGGAGTGCTTGATGATGCTCGTCTCAATGCTCGACATGAAGACGACCGGGTCGCTCCCCGCCTTCCAGTGCCTCCAGGTGTCCTTGCCCTTGGAGTCGACGCTCTTGGCATGGGTGGTGTGCTTCACGGACGCGACCCTGTGGCCCCTGCTGACCAACGTCTTCACCAGGTCCTCGACCAGCACCGTTTTGCCAGCGTCCTGGTAACCGTATATCCCTATGATCATCGCACACCCTAGACCCGGTACTAGCTTCCGCCGATAAAACTGATTTGGCCTTCCTCACTTCCGTCTGACTAGAGCTCCTATGATCCTGGGGATGCTCGCCCAGAAGGTGTCCTCCGTCCAGTCCAACTCCGTCTTCTCGCAGACAGTCGACTCGCTCAGGGCCATGGCTGTGTCCCTGAGGGCCTC
>CAZHTV010000023.1:0-16982 GCA_964535775.1 uncultured Thermoplasmata archaeon
ACGACCATCACAGGGCCGCTGGAAGAGGAGGCGTCGGGGCGGTCATGGGCTCCAAAAACCTGAAAGCGGTCGTGGTACACGGTACCAAGGAGGTGTCCCAGGCCGACCCTGAGAAACTCAAGGAGACCTTCAAGACGGCTACTGCCACCGTGAAGGAGAAGTCCCAGGCATTCGCGAAATACGGCACTTCGATGGTCGTCGGAATAACGGGGAAGGCGGGCGCAATCCCCACACGCAACCTTCAGACAGGTTACTTCCCTGAGTACGAGAAGATAGGTGGCGACAGCCTCGTGAACAACCACAAGACGAAGGACACTGCATGCGCGAGATGCCCCCTGCACTGCGGCAACATGACGAAGGCGGAGAAGGACTACAAGGTCGAGACGGAGGGTCCGGAGTATGAGACACTTGCGATGTTCGGCGCGAACCTCGACAACTCGAACCTCGAGTCCATCATCATGGCGAACAACATCTGCAACGAGTACGGAATGGACACCATCTCGTGCGCGGACACCATAGCGTGCGCGTATGAGATGTATGAGAAGGGCATAATCACCGACAAGGACACAGACGGATTGAAGCTCAACTGGGGAGACCACAAGGTTATGACCAAGTTGGTCGAGATGACTGGGAGGAGAGAGGGGTTCGGCAGGCTGATAGGCGAGGGCTCTCGGAGGCTCGCTGCGAAGTATGGACCTGAGGCGGCGAAGTACGCGATGAACGTCAAAGGCATGGAGTTCCCTGGATACGACCCGAGGGGCATCCAGGGCATGTCCCTCGCTTTCGCGACATCGCCGAGAGGCGCATGCCACCTCAGGGCGACGATGTACGTGCCCGAGCTGTTCCAGGGAGTGCTCGACAGGTTCACCGTCAAAGGCAAGGCGAAAGCGCTGAAGGACCTGCAGGAGCTGTTCACCGTACTCGACGCGATGGTCCTGTGCAAGTTCGGCGCGAGGAACGCATTCGGCAACGACTGGAACAACATGGTGACTCTCGTGAACGCCGCAACTGGGTCCGGCTACACCGTCGAGGAGCTGAAGAAGGTCGGCGCTAGGATCTGGACGGTCGAGAGGCTTTTCAATCTGAGAGAGGGCCTGTCGAAGAAGGACGACACCTTGCCTGAGAGGCTCTTCACCGTTCCCATCCATGACGGGCCGTCCAAGGGCGCAGTTGTGAACAGGGCGGACTTCGAGAAGGAACTCGAGGAGTACTACAAGCTCTGGGGATGGACAGCTGACGGCGTTCCGACCAAGGAGGCCCTGGACGCCCTCGGCATTCGGGCCTAGACGCCGCCGACAGCAACGATGATAAGAGGGGACGGCCCTCCCCTCCGCCGTGGGAACATGGCAACCCCGAAGCTGGAGAAAAGGAAGCCCGTTACGCTAGCATACATAGAGCACGTCGGACCCTACGACAGAATACCCTTCGACAGCCTGATACCGCGTCTCTACGGGTGGGTCAAGGAGAAGAAGGTGATGCCCGGATTCTACCCCATAGGAATATTCCACAGCGACCCGAAGACGATGGCACCTGAGTTGTGCAGGACGGATATCGCGATAACGGTCAAAGGCAATCCCCGGCCGGAGGGTGACATCAAGATACGCAAGCTGCCGGCCATGACCGTTGCCACATTCTCGCACAAGGGACCTGCGAGCGAGTACCAGAAATCTTACGACACCCTGGTAGAGTTCGTCAGGAAGAAAGGTTACGCCGTCGCAGGGCCTCCGATGGAGATATACAGCAAGAAGCCCGAGGTCATCGGAGGCGAGACCGTGATCTATGCGAAGATCATGTTTCCCGTCAAGAAGGGATGAGCAGGTCCCTACACAGCGGGCTCAGGCGAAAGAGTAATCTCATGCTCATCACTTCGTACCTCTGTGAGAGTCTGCATACCTAGCAGGAAGCCGGGCGGCCCCGACTCCGTGATACCAGACCACTTCAACGAGATGGAAGTGATCGACTACTACGAGCTCAGGCCGGACGGCGAGTTCGAACACTCTGCCCAGAGCGTGTTCTGCGGCGGCGGGTGCTACGATGTTGTCGAGGCGATGATGTTGCGCAAGGTGGAGGCACTGGTGGTCAGCGGGATGTCATCGAGCACTCTCCAAAGGTTCAAGACGGCGGGGATAAAAGTCTACAGAGCGAATGGCGATGAAGTGAGGTCCCTGCTCCGTTCCCTGGCATCTGGAAGTCTCCAGCAGCTGAACCCGAAGCGGGCGTCAAGTCGCTGAGCCCAGAGATATGAGATCTTAAGGGGTTTTGCAGACACCGAAGAGCCAAATCAGAGAGCGGTCAGCTTCGCCTTGTTCGCCAGGTTCTCCTTGCCCATGCGCTCCATGACCCTCGCGGCCTCGTGGAGGAGATTCTTCGCGACCCTGGCGCTGTCCATATAGAACCGAGCGGAGGTCTCCTCAATCTTGGCAGCGAACGACGCTGCGGCCTTCACGTCGAGACCCGCGGGGACGTTGACATCCACCAGGTAGTCCTCCTTCTTTATGTCCTGGATCGGCTCCAGGATCATCTCGTTGAGCTTCTGCTGCCTCGTGTGCTCAAGCAGGTCTCCGCGCTTCTTGTGGGCCGCAGCCAGTCCCTTGAACATCTCAGCAGCGGAGGCGGCCTTGGGCTCCTTGGCCAGCTCCTCGTAGACGCCTGCCGCACCCTTTTCGAGCTCCAGAGCGAACCTGATCACTGCGCCGAATGTGGTGCACTCAGGAAACTCGCATACCACCATCAGAACCACCTAGTGATTACGACCTTCCTGTCCGTGAAGAAGTTGATGGCGTCCTTGCCCTGACCGTGTAGGTCCCCGAAGAACGAGTCCTTGTATCCCGCGAACGGGAAGTATGCCATCGCAGCAACGATGCCCACGTTGATCCCGATGTTCCCGACCTGCAACTTGTACCTGAAGTCGCGAGCTGATCTGCCGTTCTGGGTGTATATCGAGGCCGCGTTGCCATACGGGCTCGAGTTGATGAAGTCTATCGCCTCGTCGAGGCTCTTCATCCTGAGAACTGACACGGCCGGGCCGAAGATCTCGTCCTTGGCGATGGCCATGTCCGGCGTGCAGCCGTCGAGTATGGTCGGACCGATGAAGTGTCCTTTCTCGTAACCGGGGATGCTTATGCCCCTGCCGTCGAGGACTGGCTTCGCGCCGGCCTTCACCGCGCCATCGACGTATTCGAGTATCTTCTTCTTCGATTTGGCAGAGATCACGGGGCCCATGTTGATGCTCTCATCGAGTCCGTAACCGACCCTTATCTTCTTCGATGCCTCCACGAACTTCTTCATGAAAGGCTCCGCGACATCCCCGACCAGCACGAGGTTCGAACCTGCTAGACACCTCTGGCCAGCGCATCCGAAGAAGGACGCAAGCATGTTTGCGACGGCCCTGTCTATTTTGCAGTCCGGCATCACGACGAGCGAGTTCTTGGCGCCTCCCTGCGCCTGGACCCTCTTGCCGTTCTCTGCGGACTTCTTGTATATGTACTTCGCGACGGGTGTCGAGCCCACGAAGGATATCCCCTTGACCCTGGGGTGCTCCATGAGTGTGTCAGAAACCTCGTGGCTGCCGCTTACCAGGTTGACCACGCCCGGCGGGAACCCTGCGTGCTCGACCATCCTGAACATGAAGTTCTGGGTTATAGGCACCTGGCTGGACGGCTTCACGATGTAGTTGTTTCCAGTTGCCACTGCATATGGCCAGAACCAGTACGGGATCATTGCCGGGAAGTTGAACGGACATATCGCGGCGAAGACGCCGAGAGGAGATATCACTGCATCCTCATCGATTCCCTCGGCCGCTCCGTCCTCCAGGTTGTAGCCGAACATCAGGGAGGGGATGCCGCTGGCGACCTCGACGTTCTCGATGGCCCTTCTCGTCTCTCCTCTCGCCTCGTCGATGGTCTTGCCCATCTCCTGCACCATGATCCTGGCAATGCTCTCGAAGTTCTGCTCGAGGAGCTCCTTCAACTTGAAGAATACCCTGGCCCTCGAGATCGGTGGCGTCTCCCTCCACTCCATCCAGGCCTCTTGTGCGGCCTCAACCGCTGCCTTGGTCTCGTCGACCGTGGACAGGGGCATCTGGGCGATTATCTCCCCAGTGGACGGGTTCTCGACGTCCAGAAATCTGTCCGATTCGGAATCTATCCATTCTCCATTCACAAAGTTCTTCAGCTTGCCGTAGTTCTTCTGTACTTCAGACAAAAGCGCCATTCTATCTGTTCTCCTTCACGCTACTCAACGATCGTGCAGAAGGCGAGACACCGACCCAGATGAATTTCGAACCAGCAGAGCGGGGGCGGACGTCTGGCGGCCTCGCAGAGAATCATGTGGTTCGACAGGATTTCCCCCTTGACCTCTAGTCGTTCCCTCATCCTATCTGTCCGTTCGCAATTCGTTCAGGTTTTTAGCCCGAATTTTGCAGATGTGTCAGCAATTCTCGGCCTTGTTCGCGGGATATGTGATTCCCATCTATATACGTTGTGGTTTGAGACTCCTTACAGTAGCGTCCAGGAACAACGCGTCGGCATGGGCGCTGGCTCACGCCCTGGAAGGGGTACGGACGAGGCAGGTTTAACGATGTTTACAGGGTCCGAAACGGCTTGCGAATATCGGAGGGAATAATCGGAAAACGGCCTAGTGGTAGTACGGCGCCCTGCGGTGATTGGGAAAAACAATGGACTGGAAAGGGTTTCATCAGGCCGAGAAGGCTCGCCTACAGCCCGGCCTTCTTCGACTCATCGACCATCGCGGCCTCGATTATGTCGAGCCCCTTCTCGAGGAGGTCCTTCTTGATGATCAGCGGCGGGTGCAGCCTGATCACATTATTGAACTGCCCAGCCGTCAGTATGTACAGCCCATGCCTGAAGCAGTTGAGCTGCACGCTCCTGGCGAACTCGGGGACAGGTTCCTTGCTCTTCTTGGTCTTGACGAACTCCATGCCTAGCATGGCACCAAGACCACGGACGTCACCGACCCACTCGAACCGCTCCTTCCACTCCTGGAGCCTCTTCGACTCCACCTTGTTTATCATCCTTGTGTTCGGGAGCGCCTTCTTCGTCAGCTTGATGGACTCGAGTGCTCCGGCGCAGCAGACTGGGTTGCCTCCATACGTGCCGCCGAGGCTCGCGGGGGGCGGAGAGGCCATTATCTCCTCTTTCCCGGTCACGCCTCCAAGGGGCATCCCGAGGGACAAGCCCTTCCCAGTGACCAGCAGGTCGGGGTCGCACTTCCAGTGCTCTATGGCGAACATCCTGCCCGTCCTGCCGAAGCCGGTCTGGACCTCGTCGTCTATGAAGACGATGGCGTTGTCATCGCAGATCTTCCTGATCTCCTCCCAGTAGCCGGGCGGAGGGTTGATGAACCCGCTCTCGCCCTGGACCGGCTCTCCGACGAATGCGCACGCGTCTCCCTTCTTGTCGCCCGACTCGACCTGCTTCCTTATCTCGTGGGCGCATGCGAGCCCGCAGGAGGGATAGGTCAAATTCAGCGGGCACCTGTAGCAGTATGCGAAGTCGACGTGCTGCACATAGGGTACAAGCGGGCCGAAACCTTCCCGATACGGCTTCTCCTTGCCGGTCAGCGCTATGTCCATGAACGTCCTGCCGTGGAACGAGGTCTTGTATGAGAATATCCACTTCTTCTTCGTGTAGCACCGCGCGATCTTCAGCGAGTTCTCGATCGCCTCGGACCCGCTGTTCAGGAAGATGCTCTTGGTCATCTTCCCGGGCGCTATCTTGGCCATCTCCTCGGCCAATCTCAGATATGCCTCGTAGGGCGAGACCATAAAACATATGTGTATGAACTTGTCCAGCTGGTCCCGGCACGCCTTCACCATCGCAGGCGCCCTGTGGCCGACGTTGTGCACACCTATGCCCACGCTGAAGTCGAGGAAGACGTTGCCGTCGACGTCCCTCATGAACGGCCCCTCGGCGACATCGAGCTCCGTCGGCAGGCCGATCCTTATGCCGTTCGTGACATACTTCTCCTTCCGAGCCAACGCCTTCTTTGATTTGGGTCCTGGCGGCTCCACCACTATCTTGGGACCCTTGAGGTTGTACTTCTTCACCATGCTATCTCACTCCGTTTCCGCTCCCCTTGATCGTGAAAAGGAAGGGGTTTGTTGAGACCTGGACTGATCAGTTGCCAGGTCCGAGCTTCCTGCCGACCTCCTTGACCGACTCCTCGAGCATGTCCAGGCCGGCGTCGAGTATGTCCCGCGTGATCACCAGCGGGGGCGCGATCCTGAAGCAGTTCTCGCCCGCGCCTATCGCCACGATGCCCTTCTTCCAGGCGTGGTGTATGATCTCGTGCGCCAGTTCCCCGGCCTTCTCGTTGCTCTTCTTGTCCTTGATGACCTCGACGCCTATCATGAGGCCCTTGCCCCTGACATCGCCGATGATCTCGTACTCGTCGACCCACTCCCTGAGCCGCTTCATGGCGTACTCGCCCTGCTTCGTGGCGTTCTCCTTCAGCTTCTCCTTCTCGATGACGCGCATCGTCGCCAGAGAGGCCTCGCACGCCACTGGGGTGCCGCCAAGGGTCGTGCAGTGGCTGCCAGCGTCCCAGTCGTATATCTCGGCCCGGCCGATGGTCGCTCCAAGAGATATGCCTCCGCCGAGGGCCTTGGACATGCAGACGATATCGGGCGTGATGCCCCAGTGCTCTATGGCGCACCACTTGCCGGTCCTGCCCATGCCCGACTGGACCTCGTCGACGGCGTAGAGTATTCCGTACTTGTCCATGAGCTTCTTGAGGCGCCTGTGGTAGTCCTTCGGCGGGACGATGTACCCGCCCTCGCCCTGAATCGGCTCTATCAGGAGCGCAGCGACCTCCTTGGGCGGAAGGAACTTCTTGAAGACCCAGTCCTCGATGAAGTCCACGCACCAGTAGTTGCAGTCGGGGAAGGTCAGCTTGTACGGGCACCTGTAGCAGTACGCGTACGGCACGTGCTCCACACCGGGCATCGTCGGGAAGTACCTCGCCTTCTGGACGATCGAGCTGGCCGTGAAGCTCAGCGCGCCCATCGACCTCCCGTGGAAGGCTCCCGTGAACGCCAGGAACATCAGGCGCTTCGAGTGCCACCTGGCGACCTTGGCGAACGCCTCGATGCTCTCCGCGCCGCTCCCGCTCAGGAACACCTTCTTGGGAAAGCTACCAGGCGTGATCTTGTTCAGCTTCTCCCCCAGCTCCACCGCGTACCGGTAGTAGAAGTCCGTGTACGAGTAGTGCAGCAGCCTCTTGGACTGCTCGTTTATGGCCTTGACCACTTCCGGATGGCAGTGGCCGACGTTCATCGCCCCGAGACCGCTGTTGAAGTCGATGTACTCGTTCCCGTCAACATCCTCTATGATGCACCCGTGCCCCTTCTCCACCACCATCGGGTAGTAGTAGGGCCGGTTGTACGGGGAGAGAACCGCGTTGTCTCTCTTGACCCACATCTTCGCCTTCGGTCCGGGGGGCTCGCACAGTTTTTTCAAAGAAACCTTTGTCTTTCGATTCGTGTTCAATTTACCCCTCTTGGGCTCTTCGAATCACCGAATGTCGAACACCTAATTGATGGTTTGCTTCCCTTTCGTTTCCGGGTGTGAAGGTTTATCATAAATCAGCGTGATGGTCGAAGAGATGCCAACGCTGCTCGTACGGTACGGGGAGATAGGGCTCAAGAGCGAGGCCGTTAGGAGGCGCTTCGAGCAGCAGCTGATCAAGGATATCAGGACGAGGCACTCATTCGCGGGCATCCAGTGCATAATCACTCAGACCAGGGGTAGGCTTTTCGTTGACTCCGATGATTGGCGAAAGAGCTGCGAGATCCTCTCGAGGACCTTCGGGATCGTCTCGTTCAGCCCTGCGACGCCCGTCCCGAGCGACCTCGACTCGCTCAGGCGGTCGGTCGTGGAGTTCGCTGAGCATCTCGTGTTCAAAGGCGCTTCGTTCGCCATCCGGTCCAGGCGAACGGGAAACCACCCCTACACAAGCCAAAGCCTCGCCGGAGAGCTGGGGGAGGCGATCCGGGCGGCATACGGGGGCCTGGGCGTCAGGGTCGACCTGGACGAACCGGACGTGGAGATATCGGTCGAGGTCCGACAGAAGACGGCATATCTCTTCAGCTCCATACTATCGGGCCCCGGCGGGATGCCTCTGGGAACCCAGGGTCGAGTGCTGTGCGACCTGTCCTCGGAGAAGGGGATTGCGTCCGCCTGGCTGATGATGAAGCGCGGATGCAGCGTCATGCTGATGTGTGAGGACGAGAGACTCCTCGTACCTCTCCGAAGCTGGTATCCCAGCCTGAAATCCATGGACCGGCGCGTAGATCTTTTCAGTGCGGCGCGCGGGAACCAGTGCGTAGGCATAGCCGTGCCGCTCCTGTTCGATGACCTCAACGGGACCGAGCCACCGAAGGGAGACCTGCCGGTCTTCTATCCGCTGATCGGGATGAACGAAGAAGAGATAACGGGTTTGCTGGCGAGGATCCGCGCCTAGGTGCCCTGCCGGTTGTGGGCCCTCAGCGACGGCCTGTTCTTCTCGACGCCCATGCCCCTGGTGCGCACGAGACCTCTGCCCTTCTTGCCCGCAGGTGTAAGGCCTCTGTTCGCCCTGTTTGCGTGCTTCGTCGAGCATATCCAGTTTATCTTCGGGTCAGCCATTATGACCGGGCTTTTGGGATCGACCATGATGACCTCGTACCATTTGTGCCGGCCGTCCTCCCCGACCCAGTACGATGCCAGGACCTCGAGGTTCGGATGGCGCTTCGAGGTCCTCTCTTCCGCTATCCTCTGGATGTTCTTCCTCATCGTCATCTTGAGGATACCCTTCCTCTTCGGCCTGCGGCCCTTCCTGATCCTGTGCTTTCTCAGGCCACCTTTCCTGACCTTGGCCCTCACGACAACGAAACCTGTCTTGGCCCTGTAACCCAAGGACCTGGCCTTGTCCAGCCTGAGCGGTTTGTCGACCCTTACGAAGGTGCCCTCCTTCCTCCAGTCGACCAGGCGCTGCCACATCAGCGCCTTCATCTCGTCGCTCTCGAGATCCTTCCAAGCCTCACCCATATAATGATACATGTTCGGGGTGGGGCCGCCCTTCTTGGTCTCCGGGGCCTTCGCCTCAGGCCCTGCCGCTGCCGGCACCTCAACTGGCGCCTTGGGTTTCCGCTCCCTCTTCGAAGGAGCCTTCTCAGCCTCTTCTTCCATCTTGTTCACATCCAGCTGTTTGCGGGTTCACGCTTGCGCGCACATCCCCATGCGAGACCGAGGCGGTCTCGCCGCTGCGGCCAGAGCAAACGAATAGCTGTATTTAAAAGTGCTGGGACCTGCGGTCCCCCGGAAAGAAAATGTGTTTGACAGCCGCCAGACCTGGCGGCTGTCGCGGAGACCTCACTTCTCCTTTTGAGCCTTGGACAGCTCCTTCAGCCGATGCTTGATCTCCTCCAGCTCTCCCTCGATGGACTTCCTGATGTCCTCAAGATAGGCCACCTCGTCCTCCTTCGAACCGTAGGCGCCGAAAGCGCCCGGTGCGGCGGTCGAGACGACCGGAGCCGGAGCGGCGGGATAGCCGTACGGCTGGTAGTAGGCCCAGCCTCTTCCGAAGCCCATCCCTCTGCCTCTTCCGAATCCGCGGCCGAACCCACGGCCGAATCCACGGCCGCGTCCCCAGCCACGACCCATCAGCCCCCAGCGTCCACCGCCCGGGTTGGATGGGTTCGCGAAGCCCGGAGCCGAGTATCCTGAGCAGAAGCCCATACCCCAGCCCGTTCTGGGACCGTATCCCCAAGGGCCCGTCCTGTCTCCCCATGGCATTACTTCTTCACCTCCTTGTTCATTTTCTCCTTCAGCTCCTTTATGGCAGCCGTGAGCTCCTCGAGCTCCTGCCTCAGGAACTGCTCTTCCTCTTCCAGCATCTTCAGCTCATCCTGCTCACTGATGGTCGGCACCACGGGCGCGTACGGTTCCGCATAGCCCGGAGGGGCATACGGATACATCACATCCGGTGGAACCTGGGATGGGTACGGCCAGAAGCACCTGCCCCGTCCATACCCCGGGATGCCTGTTGCGTAGTACCATCGCCTGTGCCTCCATCCCCTTCCATATCCGCCTATCACTCACTCACCTCTCTTCCTGTCTTCCTGTTCGCTCCGTCTGAACGCGTAGTCGCCGCCGGAGATCTGGATTGCCCAGCCGTTAATGAGGGCCTCGACCAGCTTCCTGCGGGCCGAGGACAGGTCCCTCCAAAGGGTCCTCCTGGAGACGCCCATCCTCTGAGCCGCCTCGCCCTGCGTGAGGCCGAGCAGGTCCACGAGGCGTAGAGCCTCCACCTCCTCGATGGAAATCCTCACCATGCCCATGGGCGACCCTGGGGCCACCCTGGGGTAGTAGAGGTCCGCCGGCGGGACCCAATCAATCCATCTCCTTCCTCTGCGCCTGCCGCGCCCGGGAGCGTACACGGGACGTCATAGTGCGCGCCACAGCATAAACATTGTGTCTAGTGTGCGCACATATATATAAAGATTATTGTACTTCTGAGCAAAACGACACGACCCGAGCTACATGAAATCGTCCAGGTTCAGCTTCTTGTCCGTCTTCCTGGGCTTTGCTGTGACCCTCGCCCTCTTCTTGTTCTCGAAGTCCTTGTCGAACAGGGATGACTGCTGCACCCCGGACACCAGGGACTTCTCATCCCACCCGAAGGAATCCGTAACCCGTGCGATCGTCGCCGCGAGCCTCGTTGCGTAGTACTTGTAGTCCGGCCTGACCCCCTCCGATAACGGCCGGCCCTCGACCCACGGCTCGAACTCCTGCGGGTGCGCCCTGCTGTTCGTGACTATCCAGGAGACCTTCATGCCCGGGACGACCTCGTACCCCAGCTCCTTCAGCTTCCTCGCGACCCGGACGTTGATCATGCTGTCGCTCTGCTTGTACTGGCTCTCATCGCGGACCGACCTGGATATGACGAGCTTCGCGGGGTCTATCTTCGCCGAGACGAGGGCATCTATCACCTCCCTCGTGTAGGCGACAGCGCCCGCCTGGTCGCCGTCCAGCACCTTCTCGAAGACGCTCGCGAGCACCTCGCTCTGCAGGTCGAACGAGTCGGTCCTCCTCATCTCGTAGCCTCGGACTATCAGCTCCTCCCTGGGCCAGACCATGCGGCCGACATACCTTTTCTTCATCCCGTGGGAGAAGAAAGGCTCCATTATCTTCTCGAACTCGAGCACTATGCTCCCCGAGGAGAACCTCTCGGCTATCTGCTGTCCGAGCCTGACGCTCTCCTCGAGGTTCGGATAGGGCGAGAGGAAGAACACGCTGTCCGTGTCGGAGTATATGACCTTGAGGTTCTCCGACTCGAGCTTCTTGATGAGGTCCTTGGTGGCCTCCCTGGCGAAGGCGGTTATGCTCGCGCCTATCTTGGGGTCGGTGAACCTGTAGAACGACGATGCGAGGACGCCGTAGAACGAGTTCATGAGGATCTTGATGGCCTCCTGGAGGCCGTTGTAGTACTCCCTCTCCTCTGCAGTCTTGGCGTCCTTCATGGCCTTCTTGGTCGAGGCACGCTCGTCCATCAGCCTGACGAGAATCCGCGGCAGAAGACCTTCCCTCTTGCTCTTGTCAAGGAACCTCGCCCCGGTCGGGGACACGACCGTACCGTCGGGGTCGAGGGTCGTGAAACAGATGTTCTTGGATATGATCATGCTCGGGTACATGCTCCTGAAGTCGAGCGTAAGGACCCAGTGGTATAGCCCTGAGGTCATCTCGTGGACGTATCCTCCCTCGATCATCTCGACGGCCTCGCCGCCCCTCATCGTCATGGGGACTGCGACCTTCTCCCTGTCCGCTTCTCTTATGAGTATGGAGTCGACGAGCTGCGATGTCGTACCATTTACGACATCGTCCAAGGGCAACTTCGAGACAGTGGCGAGGTCCATGCTCCTCTGAAGGATCGCGACCCGCTCCAGGACGTTGAGTGCGAGCATGGAGTCGTGCTCGCAGTACTTCTTCACACGCACCTTGTCCTGCGCCCACTCCTCGTCCATCTTCTTGGGGTCCACATCGTGCTTCTCCTCGCCGAGGAGCTGCTTTGCGACCGCGTTTAGGGTCTCCTGCTTCGGCTTCAAGATCTTCTTCACGGCCCACCAGGCATCGACTATGATCCTGCCCTCAGTCCACCAGAACCTGTTGTTGTACTGGCTCAGTGATCCCGGGTACCTGCCCCACGAGAGATCTGGAAGGCCGAGGGCCTGGGCCCTCTGGATGATCTGCGGTATATCGAACCCGTCGATGTTGTAGCCCGTGATTACATCAGGGTCGCAATCGATGATGAACCTGGAGAAATCCTCTATCATCTTACGCTCGCCGTCTGGGCCATCGCCATCGAACTGCCGGGGCTCCAGCTTGTCCCCCTTCTTCACGACGCAGCATATGCAGAATATCTTGGGCTCCTTGAGGCTGGTCTCGACATCGAAGCTCAGGATGGTGAGGTCAGGGTGGAACGGCCTGATCTGCTCGAACCCCGAGGCCTGCACGACAACGTCGGTCCTGTAGGTCTTGTCGTGGACCTCTTCGCCGATCGCCCGCACGCACGATCCGAGGTCCTTGTCGTATACGAACCTGAAGTGGAACGGGATGTCCGCTGCCAGCACGACCGCCCTGGGCATGACCGTCTTCCTTATGTCGGGGACGAGCCACGGGAAGGTGGCCACGACCTTCTTGCACTTCTTCTTCTCGCCCTTGTAGAGGAGTTCGTCGTCCTCGAGCCTCCTCACTCTGTCGTCCGCCAGGAGCATCTCGACGATGTCGGGCGGGGGCTCGACGACGTAGAAGTACGGCTCGAAACCGGTGAACCTGACAGTCACGGACTTACCGTCGGCGGTCTTGCCGTAGAGGTGGACCGCGAGGTCGCCCTCCATCTTCTTGTACGAGGCTCCGATCAGCCTAATGTCCCAGGTGCCCATTCCGCATCAAGCTCTCGCGACTATCTTGATCACATCGCCGTCTTTCAGCACGTGGTCGTGGCCTATGGTCATGTGCGTCTTTGCGTCTATCGCCCTAATAAAGTTATCACCCAGATCGGAGTGTACCTTGTACGCCAGCTCCTTCGCGTTGGAGCCGCGGCGCATGAGATACGCATCTGGGAGCACCCTTCCCTGCTTGTCCATCAGCTTGTGCTCGTCCTCCACAGGGTACACGATGATCAGGTCGAGGACCTTGAACACGACCTCCTCGAGCACGCCCTGGACGCCCGTGCTCCCGTTCTTCGACAGCCAATCGGATATCTTGCTGCACGCCGCCAGCTGGTTCTCGTTGAGCTTCGACTCGTCAGTGTACTCGAAGCGCGTGTCTCCCGGGACGTACTTGACAAGTCCGGACTTCGTCGCTCTCCTGAGGGCGAGCTCGTACTCCGCGCTCGTCGGCACGACCGGATAGCCTGTCCCCTTCAGCCGTTCGATGTTCTCGGGGGGTGCGATGTCCGCCTTGTTCGCAGCTATTATCATCGGCTTGCCGATCTTCTGGAGGGCTTGGCAGAACTTCAGGACGTCCTGGTCGTTCCAGAGCGTGGGATCGGCGTCCAAGGCGACCGCTCTGAAGGCCGCATGTATCTGCCCTTCGGTGATCGTCAATCCTGTCAGCTTCTCCGCCAGGAGCGGCTCGAACTTCGACCCTGCGAGCTTCGCCTGCTTGGCCAGCTTCAGGAAGTGTTTCTCTATTATGCCGAATATCCAGTACGACACCTCCTTCTCGAGGAAGTTGACATCGAGCACCGGGTCGTGTGTGCCCACACCCACGGGATTGCCCTCGAAATCGGTCCCACCGCTGGCGTCCACGACATGGATGAATGCATCCGCCTGCCTCAGGTCGTCCAGGAACTTGTTCCCGAGACCACGTCCGGCATGCGCGTCAGGTACCAGACCCGCAACGTCGAGCATCTCGATGGGCACGAACCTGGTGCCGTTATCGCATATCGAGTTGTTCGGGCTGCACTGCTTGCCGAACTCGACATGAGGGCACTTGCCCCTGACGTAGCCGACGCCCCTGTTCGCCTGTATGGTTGTGAACGGGTAGGAGGCGATCTGAGCGGTCGCCATCGTAAGGGCCGAGAAGAAGGTCGATTTTCCCACGTTCGGCTTGCCAACTATCCCGACGAGCATGCTATCCCCCTGGGGACAATGCCAATCTATCTAGAAAAACACTCGTCTAAGGGACCACTAGGGCAGCAAGTTTTGCGCTAGCGACCCAATGGATTTATACAGCCAATTGGTTGCGCCAATGCATGGAAACCGCTCTGGTCCTCTGCGAAGGCGCCTTCAACCGAACAGCCGGGAAGACCGCCGCGGGGCTCGTGAGGCATTCTCTGCGCTTCAAAATCGTTGGCATCCTGGATAGCACCCTCGCAGGGAAGGATGCAGGCGAGGTCTTGGACGGCAAACATGCCGGTATACCAATCTTCTCGTCCGTCACCGACGCCCTCAGGAAGCTCGGGAGCAGACCAGACTACCTCATAATCGGGGTCGCGACTATCGGGGGCATGCTTCCGAGGGCCTTCAGGCCCGCCGTGAGGGAGGCTCTGAAGAACGGCGTAAACGTCATCTCAGGACTCCACGAATGGCTGGCCCAGGACACCGAGTTCTCCGAACTGGCCAAGAAGCACGATGTGACGATCACGGACATAAGAAAGGAGTCTCCGCTGGAGAAGATGCACTACTACAGGAACCTGGCCTCGAAGATGGACGCTGTCAGGATACCCGTGCTGGGCACTGACGCGGCCATTGGGAAACGCACTACCGCGATAATCCTGACCAAGGCGTTGAACGAGCGGGGCATAAAGACGAGCTTCGTGGCGACCGGCCAGACAGGGCTCCTCCAGGGCTCGCGATTCGGCGTTCCAGTGGACGCGATCAGGGGGGACTATGTGGTGGGGGAGCTGGAGAACGCAATCCAGATGGCCTATGAATTCGAGAGACCGAAAGTGATAATCATCGAGGGCCAGGGCGCTCTGAGCCACCCCGCCTATGTGACAGGTTCGAAGACCATAGTCAGCGCCTCTCAGCCCAACGCGGTCGTGCTGCAGCACGCACCGACCAGGAAGTGGAGGACCTATCACGAGACCGAGCTTCACCTGCCCAACGGGACCATAGAGCAGGAGATGGAGCTCATCAGGGTACTGGCGAAGGCTCCTGTGATAGGCATAACCATCAACCACCAGGGGATGACCAAGGAGGAGGTCCGCCAGAAGGCGAAGGAGTACGAGGAGAAGTACGGCATCCCGGCGTGCGATGTCCTGCTGGACGGTCCGGAGAGGATCGTAGACGCGATCATCAGCCGCTTCTTCCCTGAGAAGAAGGCCAAGACGCGCTGATCTCGACGAGCGCATCAGCTAGCTCGCATATCATCTCAGGCGAAAGCTCTCCGGCCCTCTTGGAGGCGTGGGGTAGCGACGACAGCCTCTTCCTGACCCCTTCGGTCAGTATCCGCGCCGCAGCGGGGTCCACTCCGAGGGAGTTCGAGACCGTCTTCCTCCTGTGGGAGAATATCGCCCTGACGACGTCGAAGTACAGCTTCTCGTCCTTCGGCCTGAAAGGCGGCTTCTTCGGCACGAGCTTCACGATGCACGAATCCACCTTCGGCTGCGGCCAGAAGGAGGTCCTTGGGACATTGAACGCGATCTCGCACTCCGACCGATAGTACACACCGACTGAGAGGCGGCCGTACTCGGATGAGCCAGGGCTCGCGACCATCCTGTCTGCGAACTCTCGTTGTAGCATCAAGACCGCGACCTCGAAGCCTTCCTCGAGCAGCTTGAAGACTATCGGGGAAGAGATCTGATAGGGCAGGTTCGAGACGACCTTGTTGAAGGACGGCAGGAACGCCTTGACCGCATCTGCTCGTATCAGGCTCACCCTCTTGCCGAACCTCCTGTCGAGGAAATCACAGAACATTTCGTCTTTCTCGACGGCTACAACCCTGGCACCGGTGGACAATATCTCCTCGGTGAGGATGCCGAGGCCAGGGCCGATCTCGAGGACGATGTCGTCTGGGCCGAGCTCTGCTAGCTGCACCTGTCGCCTCACGACCGACTCGTCGAGAAGGAAGTTCTGGCCCAGCCTCTTGTTCGCTCTCTTGCCCATCGATCCGAGGACCGCTCTGACCTCTTCAGCACGCATTCCGACAGCTCCCCAGCCGTCATCTCGCCACGAAAAGCCTGTATTTCTGCTCCGGGTTGGCGAGCTCCTCCTCTATGCGCTTCGCCACCAGCTTCTCGAGCTGGTGCGCGAGAGGCACGCGAGCGGTCAGATCTGCCAGGTCCTTGAACGGGCCCTTCTTCCGCTCCTCGATTATGCTCCACATCGTCTTCTTCCCGAGGCCTGGCAGCAGCTCCAGCATGTGGAACCTGGTCGTTATCGACTGGGCCTCGTTGAAGAACTGCACGAAGCGCGGCTCGTTGGCCTTGATTATGGCCATTATTATCGTCGGGATCTCGCTCTGCGCTGCATGCGTGAGCTCGCCGTAGCTTATGCGCCTCTTGACATGGAGTATCTCCTGCCTCAGGTCCAGGTCCTTGCCGATGTACACCCTGTCGCCTATGCCAAGGCCTATGCCCGGCTTGGGGACGAGCTCGAACAACTTGAACTGGTCCTCGCCCAGCGCGTACGCTGCTGGCTCCCGCTTGAACATCCGCTCGTCCGGGAGCCCTTGGGGTAGGTAGTCTAGTATCCTTGCATAATCTTCCACCACTGTCCCCCCGGGCGCGTCAGAGATACTTCTCTACGACGCTAAGAATCTTTTCGATGTCTTTCTTCTCCACGCTGGCCCTCTCTTTCGAGAAGATCAGCCTGACATCGTCCGCGTGCGTGGGCATGATGTCTGCAATCTTGACCGCGTTGACCTCGGACACGAACCCGAGCTCGAGCAGCTCCTTCACGAGCTTCCTGGCCTTCTTCGTGTCGACCCTGGCGAACTTCTGGGAGTGCTCCAGGGCCAGCTTCTGCTCGGCCGTGA
>CAZHTV010000024.1:0-15410 GCA_964535775.1 uncultured Thermoplasmata archaeon
GCCTCCTCCTGCGATATGGCGCCGTGCTGGACATGTTTGGCGGTGTAGGCCATCGTGGCCAGGAACTCAAAGGATGAAGACTTGTCAGAAGGCATGTCCGTCGCCACGATTGGCGGCCAGACGAAATCCACTTCAGGCATCGCATCGGATACTACCGCGAAGTCGATCACGTCCTTGAGGAGCGAAGGCCTCTTACTCATGGTGTATACGTCAAAGACAGCTGGCGGCTGTCCGTCAGGGGATACGAGCTGCACGCCCTCATTTGGCACCTCGTAGTCGACGCCTCCCCGCGAGCACAGCTTCACCTTCTTGGGAGCAGACCTCAGCGCCTCCGAGACCATCCTCTCGTCCAGGAACATGATGGACTTGCTGCGGTCCACCTTGGCACCCGCTTTGGCCATCAGGTCAAGGACGATCGGGCTGTCGATCTTGACCCCTACCTCCGAGAGTATCCTCAGAGATACTGCGTGCACCTGCTCGATATCTTCCCTCGACAGAACGCTCATCTTCGCCACGGACATCTTCATCACCCCCAGGTCGGCTACTTCCTCAGGGCCGGGATGGCGAGGCGATAGATTATGGTATTGCTCTCCCGGCTCAGAATGACGGGGTTCTCCCCACGTGGGGGAAAGTATTAAGGCCGGAATCAGGACTCACGCTTGAAAGCAAGAGGTGATCAGATGGGACTCAACATGGCGATTACTGAGCTGGAGTCGGACAAGGCGCTCTGCAAGGGGAAGAAGCTCTCTGTGACCAAGGTCTTCTTGGACGACCCAGGAAGATGGGAGAAGTACGTGGAGGTCGACAGGATAGTCGACCTGAAGAAGGCCGCAGAGAAGCTCGGCAAGGAGAAGATGGACGCCTTCTTCAAGAAGTCGAAGCTGAAGGCCGAGGGCGACGAGCTGTACCTCGAGAAGGTGAAGGACGAAGCCGACAGGAAGATGTTCGAACCCTTCGTCAAGCAGGTGAAGACGAAGTGGGTCCTGACCGAGAAGGTGCCATCGGCGGAGAGGAAGGACGTCGTCGCCG
The DNA here is from genome assembly GCA_964535775.1 of uncultured Thermoplasmata archaeon. Lineage (GTDB taxonomy): Archaea > Thermoplasmatota > Thermoplasmata > UBA10834 > UBA10834 > COMBO-56-21. The sequence continues at coordinate 1,030 of CAZHTV010000024.1, forward strand.
CTGCGAAGAAGGAGAACACAGTTACTGAATGGGACCTGCTCGAGTTCGACGAGATGTACGCCACCTGCGCGAAGTGCGGCCTCTCGTGGGACAACAAGAAGGGGTGCGTCGGCAACTTCGGCCCCTCAGGGTCACCGGTCCCCGAGCTCGCCAAGAAGTACGGCCTCAGCATCCTGGCGAAGGTGAACGAGCTCGCGGAAACGAAGAGCGTGCTCTCTCCGAAGGAGGCGGACCAGCTCCTGAAAGAGGTCAGAGCGCTCCGAGAGAAGGCTCCGGCTGAGGGCAAGATGATAGTGAGAAGGATCGAAGGCACACTCAACAGGCTGGAAGCGATAGCCAAGTGCGCGAAGGACTACAACGTAGGGTTGTACTTCTTCTGAGAATGGGTGTTGGACTCCTTGGCCCTGAGCTCCTCGGAACCCGGCCAGAAGGACGATGTCATCGTCATATCATGCGAGGAGGGCACGCTCTCCGTGGAGATCATGCCCCTCCACGACGGTGTGGCAAGGGCGTTCCTCAAAGCGTCCCCAAGGACGCTTGTGCTGCCAGACGAGGCCGCGCAGAAGCTCCATAGGTTGCTCATGGTTAGGCCGTACTCGCGGATACTCGTCCAGGACAACAAGCGAGGATTGATCAAGAACACTCTCTCGAGACAGGGCTGGTCAATCGCGAGGGCCATCAGGCCGAAGCTCTCGCTACAGTGCTCCATGATGACACCCTACGACCTGCCCATGGACGACTCGCTCTTCGAGCCGACTGGCGCGGCCGTGGACCTGAAGAACACCGGCCGAATGCATGGGATCGAGATAGACCTCGGGCCCAGGAAGGTGTGGGCTTTCTACACCGACGACGGGGATACCGCGAGGATCATCTACGAGGGCGAGAGGAAGCTGGGCATGCTGGTCGCATCGAACACCGCGGACTTCGAGGTGGCAGGAGGCTGCCTGCTTCACTTCCTCTCGATGGCCGGGAAGTCGTGGGCGGTGTTCTCGGCCGACATGGGCAGGTTCGTCAGAAACTACGATCCCATCACGATGTGGCGAATGGTGCTCGAGAGGCCCATGGCCTTCCAGCACTCGGCCAAGCCGCTCTCAAAATACAATAAGGCCGAGGCGACCAGGCTCTTCTCGGAGTACTACGACGAGACGAAGCTGCAGGCCATGATGAGGGCGAGGCGGCTGAGGTCAGATTCGAGGTACTCGATGTTCCTTGTCGAAGGGGGCTTCGTTATAACCCGCACGGATGGGGAGACGGGGTTGATATACGACATATACGTCACCCCTGGAAAGCAGGGTGAGGGGCTTGGCATCGAGCTCATGAAGGCCGCTCTGTCAAGCCTTGTGGGCAGGGTGACTTCGTGCTGTCTGCACACGAGCTACCCGAGGGCCAAGACGCTCTACGAGAAGTTCGGGTTCAAGGCGGTCCACTCGCAGCTAGGCATAAGGCTGGACGAGATCGCACTCGAGCCCCCGAGCGCAAAGTAATATACACATAACCCGATGACTCGCGCTGACCCGTTGCTCGGCTCTGAGGGGGGCGGCTAGTTGATCAGCAGGGACAGGGTTTTCGAGGTAGTCGACAGGTACGATCTGAAGAAGGCCAAGATCGGGATGGTGGCCTCGCATTCGGCGCTGGACGTGTGCGACGGCGCGGTGGAGGAGGGCTTTCGGACCCTTGGCATATGCCAGGAGGGAAGGGACAAGACATATGCCCGCTACCTGAAAGCGCAGAGGGCTGCCGACGGCAGGCTGCTGAGGGGTGTCGTCGACGAGTGCTGGACACTCAAGAAGTTCAAGGAGATGATGGAGCCTGAGTTCCAGGAACGCCTGGTCAAGGAGAACGTCCTTTTCGTCCCCAACAGGTCGTTCACATCATACATAGACCTCAAGGAGATAGAAGACAGCTTCGCGGTGCCCCTGGTCGGCTCCAGGGCGCTCCTAAGGAGCGAGGAGAGGGGGGAGGAGAAGGACTACTATTGGCTCCTTCAGAAGGCCGGGCTCCCGTTCCCGAAGAGGATCGAGGACCCCCAGGACATCTCCGGCCTGGTCATTATCAAGCTGCACCACAAGGTCAAGAAGCTGGAGCGAGGCTTCTTCACGGCCGCCTCGTACAAGGAGTTCAGGGATAAGTCCAGGAACCTGATCTTCCACAATGTCATAACCGAGGGTGACCTTGCGAGTGCGAGGATAGAGGAGTACATCATCGGCCCCGTCTTCAATCTCGACTTCTTCTACTCTCCCTTGGAGCAGAGGATGGAACGGATCGAGCTGCTAGGAGTCGACTGGCGCTTCGAGACTTCTCTGGACGGACACGTGCGCCTTCCGGCTCCTCAGCAGATGACCCTCGAGGGCGCCCAGGCCGCGCCCGAGTACACGGTCTGCGGGCACAACTCGGCGACCATGAGGGAGTCGCTCCTCGAGGGAGCGTTCGACCTCGCGGAGAAGTATGTGAAGGCGGTCGAGGAGCACTATCCCCCGGGCATAATAGGGCCGTTCTGCCTACAGACATGCGTCGACAAGGACCTGAAGTTCTACATCTACGATGTCGCCCCGAGGGTCGGCGGGGGCACGAATGTGCACATGTGGGTGGGCCACCCGTACGGGAACACTCTCTGGCGAACAAATGTGAGCACCGGCAGGCGCTTAGCGATGGAGATCAGGCGGGCGATCGAGACAGACCAGGTGAAGAAGATAATCACTTGATGCCGCGTCGGGATGCCTAGGAAATGAACATGCTGGCTGTCTGGCACGTCCCCTTTCCTCATACCTAAAGCTTATAAAGGGGCAATCTATTCGCCGGACTACCTTTTTCCGAGGGGGGTCTTGGTTTCGATTCCCGGAAGAACGAGGGGAATAGCTATGAAGAACGATTCGACGAGCAAGCTATCAGCCAGCTTTCTGGCGCTGGCCATGGTCCTCTCTGCCCTGGTCATTATTCCAGGAGTAGGCGAGGGTCAGACTACCAGCACGGCGAACATATATGTGCCCGTCATTTCGGGCGGACCGCCTGTCACCGATGCCAAGGTGAACCTGACTGACGTGCACACCGGCTCCGTGACGGCTGCGCAATACTCGTCGGACAGAAGCGCCTACGTCGTCTCCAACGCCCCAGCGGGATTCTACAGAGTCGATGTCACCCATGATGACTACTACGATCAACTGGAATGGGCGACTTTCAGGTTCGACGGTACGACCAACTACACAGTCGCGCCCGTGGACTTGGGAGAATACATCGACAGGGAGTGGCAGTGGAATGTGTCCGTGAAGACCCCTGGTGGTCTGAAGATAGTCGGGGCGACGGTCGGATTCTATGACCGTGTCCTGAACGAGTTCGTGGAGAGGGGTGTCACGAACCAGGCGAACGGTTCCGTCGCGCTCGAGATGTTCACGACGCCAAGCATCGACCTGGTCGTAATAGCCAGGGGTTACCAGACGTACATAAACACCGTCGCGGTCAACAGCGATAACGCGCTGACAGTCACGATGACGGCGTCCCAGAAGGTCACGAGCTTCATCACGGACTCGGGCGGCAGTCCGGCACCGAACGTTGTGGCCTATCTCATCAACACGGACAGCTCTGTACCGTGGGTCAAGCGGGTGCTCAGGAGCACCTCCAGCGCCATGTCCTTCGACGCCTACGCAGGCGACTTCATACTGGTCGTCGACGCATATGGATGCGCAGCTCATGTCCAGGCGGTCACAGTGCCGGGACTGCTGCCGCCGACCTCGATACAGCTTCCGGATCAGACGAAGCGCACCGAGAACGTCGTGATCGACTACGGTGCGGACTTCAGGAGCTTCTCTCTCATGGTGGACACGACATGGTCCTACGACGACGCCTACCCCGGGCTGAGGTACAACGACATGGGCAGCCTCAGGATGCAGATAGACCTTGTCAGGGGCAATGGGGACGGAGTCCTGGAAGCGAGCGAGGTCAACGACTTCATCGCCGAGGTCCAGTCATATGGCTCACAGTATGTGTCAAGCGCCTCTCTTCTGAAGGTGAACGACACGGCCTACATGTCCGCGCTCATGACGACTGGTTTCACGCTGGATCTCTCGGCGGGCTCTGTCATCAGCGCAGTTGGCGTGCGCTACGGTTACAACTGCGCGTACACGGCTGGCACGATCGACGTGGGAGCCGATGACTACACGGCACTCGCGTACGCGAGGCCTGACACACCAGCAGTCGACTACAGGTACCAGGTCGAGCTTGTCAACGGTTACGAGCTGGTCTACAACGGTTCCACGGCAAACGTGAATGTCACTGGTTACCTGACAGTCGTGATCGACCACAGGTCCGGTTCCGCGGTCGAGACCATCGCCATGACCTTCGAGAAGTCCGACGTGGCGACACCCAAGGCCACGGTCAAGGAGGACAAATCCACCGATTCCGTGTATTGGCACACAGTGACGGACGATGGCGGCAACGTGACAGGTTACGTGGTCAGGGTGGGCAGGAACGCGACATTCTCGGCCGAGGAATCGATCGACCCGAACGGCAACCCGCTCACATACACATGGGACTTCGGCGACGGTGAGGGCCCGTTCACAACCGCGAACGCGACCTACGTCTACAACTACTCGACCCCTTCGGCTCTGAGGCTAGTCACCCTCACGGTGACGGATGTCGCGGGGCTGACCAACTCGACGACGATCAACGTCACATGCGACGGATTGGTGCCAAAGCCGGTCATAACGGTGAAGAACCAGACTGTCAACCTGACCGACAATTCGATCACGGTCGACCAGCGTGAGTCGGTGGTGTTCAACGCGACAGATTCCAAGGACGATGTGGCCGTTGCCGGCGATGAGAAAGGGATAATCGCGTTCTTCGAGTTCGAATACGGCGACGGGAACAAGTCCGCAAGGATCCCTTGGGAGCAGGCGGACAAGAACGTGACGCACTCGTACGCCTCTTCAGGCACTTTCACGGTCGTCCTCAATGTGACCGACGTCGTCGGACAATGGAAGAACACGACCATGCTTGTGAAGATCAACGACACGGAGGCCCCGAGCGTCTCCTATGTCGTCAAGAACGAGACATGGGGCTCGAGCTTGACCGAGAACCGGACGGTCATATTCGATGCCACAGCTACGACGGATAACCAGGACAACATAACGCTTCTGCACTTCTCCTGGAATCTCGGCGACGGCACCTGGATGAACGGAACAGGCGCCGATGGCTTCTCGAATGTGACGCACAACTACTCGAGGATCGGACAGATACAGGTCGTGCTCAACGTGACCGACACGGCTGGCAACTACCTGCCATCCTCCAAGATCATCAACATAGTCTCGGGCCTCAGGCCGAACCTGAGGATAAACAACGCGACCAGCGATCCCAAGCCGTTCACAGAGGACAAGGCCGGATACCTGATAGTCAACATGACTAACACAGGCAACGCAGTGGCCACGGGAGTGGTCGTGTACATATACTCGGTCGAAGCGGACGGCACTCTGAAACTCCTCGGCCAGACCTCGGAGCTGATCAACACGACGACGGGCGCGGTCGTGACGTCTGTCGAGGTCGGGGGCACGGTACAGGTCAAGTACCCGATAACCTTCAAGTCGAAGGGGACCTACACCCTGCGGATCAACGTGTCGAGCACCGACCAGCTGAGGGAGAACACGCTTGTCATGAGCGGTGACACCGCGGTCGTCGTCGAGGAGGCCGGCTGGAAGCAGTTCGCTCTCTGGGGCGGCGTCCTTGGCGTCATCGTGCTGGTCCCGCTTGCGCTGCTGCTGATGCGCAGAAGGTCCGGACGCGAGAGGGGCCCGAGGCGAGAGAAGAAGCCGAAGGCCGAGGAAGGGAAGTAGGCCGACCGCCCGCAAACCCAGAAAACCTCTTAATCGACCTTTTCATTGTACTTTGGCTGAATGGGCATGTCTGGTACATGGCGGCTTGTAGACAGCGATATGGTAGAGCCCGCGGAGTCAGCGGCGCTGGACGAGGCCATCCTGGAATCGCATGTCGCGGGCGAAGTGCCGAACACCCTTCACTTCTACAGGCGCGCTGCCCCGACGGTCTCCATCGGCTACTTCCAGAAGGTTGCGGAGACGGTAGAGCTCGCCGAGTGCGAGAGACTGGGGGTAGCGATCATAAGGCGGCGTTCGGGCGGGAGCTCCATCTACACGGACGCCGGCCAACTCATATACGGTCTCATCGTGCACGATACCGATCTCCCCAGAGGGAGGGAGGAGTCCTTCAGGCTCATCTGTTCTGCTATAGCGCGCGCGATAGGGTCCCTGGGCGTGGGCGCATATTACCGGCCCACCAACGACGTCGAGGTCGGCGGAAGGAAGGTATCGGGCAACGCCCAGCTGTTGTCCAGGGGCTCCGTCCTCCAACACGGCACCCTGCTCGTGGACACGAACATAGTGAACATGGACACAGTCCTCAAGGTCGACAGGTCCAAGCGCCCTTCTCTCGTGAAGCCCTCAGACCGGGTCGTCACCCTCTCGTCGATCCTAGGCAGCCGGCCAGACATGGAGGCCGTCAAGGACAGTGTAGTCCGAGAGTTGGCGGCTGCCTTCGCCTGCAGTTTCGAGAAGGCCTCTCTCTCTCCCAGGGAGAAGGAGCTGGTCAGGATTCTGGTCAAGGAGAGGTACGGTCGCAAGGACTGGAACTTCAAGCTCTGATGGTCTACATCTCCTGCGGAGCCTCGAGACCCAGACAGGTGAGGGCGTTCCTGAGGGCCCACATGCTCGCCTCGACGAGAGCCAGTCTTGCGTCCCTGGTCGCTCCTTCGGCCTTCAACACTGGCATGTACCTGTAGAACTGGTTGAACTCGGCAGCGAGGTCCTGTGCGTAGACCGCCAGTATGTGCGGCTTCCTGCCCTCAGCGCATTCCTGTATGGTTGAGCCGAAGCCCGCGATCATCTTGAGCAAGGCCTTCTCGCTGTCGCTTGTCAGCAGCTTCGCGTCTGCGCTCCTGCTCCATTCACCCGCTTTGGCAAGTATAGAGCACGCGCGTGCGTGCGCGTACTGGACGAACGGGGCGCTGCTCCCTTCGAAGTTGAGCGCGTCCTCCCACTTGAACACTATCTGCTTCTCCGGCTGTATCCTCGCGATGTTGAACCTCAGCGCGCCTATGCCGACGATGCGGGCGATGTCGCGCATCCGCTCCTCCGAGAGGTCGATCCTTCGCTTCTTGACCTCCTCATACGCCAGCTCCACAGCCTCATCGACCAGGTCGTCAAGGTTGACGACCCGGCCCTTCCTCGTGGACATCCTGCCCTCCGGCAGCGACACGAATGCGTAATACACGACCTCGGGCTTCTTGCCGACGCCCATGATCTCGAGCGCGGCCGCGAGTTCCTGCATCCCCAGCTTCTGGTCCTCACCCAGCACGTTGATGGCTATGTCGGTCCTGGTGAACTTGTCAGTGTGGTACGCCAGGTCCCTCGTGGTGTACAGGGAGGTGCCGTCGGCCCTCGTGAACACCCATTTGGTCTCCCTGCCTGATATGCCGAAGCTCTCGAGCTCGATGTGATATGCGCCGTCCTCCTCGCGGCAGTACTCCGACTGCTTCAGCTTCTGTATGACCTTGTCGACACTCCCGTCCTGCACGAACCTCGATTCGAAGGTGAACCTGTCGAGATCTATGTTGACTCTCTTCAGGCTCTCCATTATGGCCCTCAGCACCGTCTCACAGGTCTCCTTGGCCAGTCCGACGACGCCCGGGTCGCCGTGCTCGAGCTTGTAGAGCATGTCGTCGACCTCGTTCACGACCTCCTGCTTCTCCTCCAACAGCCGGTTGGCCTGCTGGTAGTACAGCACGTACCGGTAGTCGTCCTTGTCACGCTCGGGCTCAGCATCAAGCTTCAGGTGCTTGACGCCCCAGCTCATCACGACGACCTGTCGGCCCACATCGTTCACGTAGAACTCCGTCGTGACGGCATAGCCAGCATGTCTGAGGATTCTCGCGAGCGTGTCCCCGATTATCGGGTTCCTGGCCCTTCCCACATGTATCGGGCCGGTCGGGTTCACGCTGGTGTGCTCCAGCAGTATCCTGGTGCCCTTTGGCGCCCCTGCTCCGTACCTCTCCTTCTTCGAGAGCGCATCGTCCAGGACGGTCTGGGCCATGTCGGCCAAGCGCAAGAAGAAGTTCACATAGCCTCCCTTCGCCTCAATCCGTTCGATCATCCCGACCGGTCTCATTCTCCCGACGAGGTCCTTGGCGATCAAGTCGGGAGCCTTCCTCAGTTTCTTGGCCAGATGGAAGCATGGCAGTGCCAGGTCGGCGAGTCCCGAGGGCGGCTTCTCGAGAACTACCTCGGCCAAGGCTCCTATGTCCTTCAGGGCCTCCTCGACTTCCCTGGCCACCTGTTCCCTGAACTGCTCGAATGTCCCCAAGTCCCTCATCCTCAGTTGATCCTGAACCTGAGTATGCCCGCAATGCCCCCGAAAGCCTTCAGGAGCAGCTGCCCCTCCTCGCTCTCTCCGGAGATGAACTCCACCTTTGTGCTGTTCGCCTCTGCCGTCTTGTGCATGTCCCCGACGAGGTCGACGACCTCGTCGACCCTCATCACCGCTCCGCACTTCGGGCACCTGACCTCCTCGGTCGAGTCCTTCGCCATGGCCTCCGTCTTCTCTCCGCAGGCGGGGCAGGTGAGCTTCAGCTTGACCCTCCTCAGGTCTTCCGAGATTATCAGCGTGTCGACGGCCCCTATCAGCAGGGCGTTCTTCACCTGCTCCTCGCCGTAGATGGAGAGCCCTCCGTCGGGCTTCCTTATCTCCTCGAACAGACGCTGCATCAGGTCCTTCTCCCGCATGAGGTCGAGGTCCTTCAGGGACTCCCTGGCCTTCTCGACCACCTCCTTGAGGCCGTACTCATCGGTGTAGCCGGTGTCGAAGGTGTCCACGATCTTCTTCTGGAGTTCGTAGTGCAGGTACTCGTTCTTGACGAAGAACTCCTTGGTAGGACCGGGCCCTCCTATCACTACGCCCTTGAGGCCCGGCCTCGACAGGAAGGCCTCGTTGGCTATGTCCGCGACCTTCTTGTAGTATTCGTGGGCCGCGACCTCTATGAGCCGCTCGAACCTCCTGGCCGACTGGCCTCCCCTTCCGTGCTTGCTGGGGACCAGAGACTGGATGTTCTTGATCGGCACTATCCGCTTACCATGGAGCAGGCCTATGGTGGCCTCGCTCCTGTCGATGACGAGGAGGCCGTAGATGTCCTTCTCCCCGAGCATCCCCTCGAGGGGCTCGGTGAAGAACTTGGAGTCGCACCTGTATACAAAGGTTGGCACCGGGTCGGGAGGCTCGAGCACGAACTGCACCATATCCGTCTGGTCTGCGCCTATCGACCTGTGTCCCACGAAGAACACCAGCCCGCGCTCGGGCGGCTCTTTGAAGCTCTTCAGCCTCGAAAGGATCGACGAGATCGCGCCCTGCACGTTCTTCCTCGTGCTGGCAGACTTGATGTTCGAGGATTGAGAGTATTCACTCCTCAGATACGCCGAGACATCGGATATCTGTCTAGAGGGGGGTATGTAAAGCGATATGAGCTCGGTGCCCCTCCCGGAAAGCTTCCGCACCTCCTCGAGGGACCTCCTGAACTCATACTTCTGGAGGTCTGTTAGCTCGGTCACCAGAACCAGTCCCAAGCCTATTTCTACGGGTTACAGCGTTCACCATTATAAAAGTTGACCGACATGGAACCGGTTGTTCTCTCGCTGGGAGGCTCCGTCCTGGTTAGGGACGAGGGCGACACATCATACATCAGGAGGATAGCCAAGATACTGATAGGTGTGTCCTCGAGGCACAAGCTGTACGTCGTGACCGGCGGCGGAAGGATAGCTAGGCAGTACATCAGGGCGGGCCGGGACCTGGGAGCGGACGAGAGCTACCTGGACGAGATCGGGATAGAGGTCACTAGGCTCAACGCTCGCCTGCTGATAACCGCTCTTGGCCACCACGCTAACCATTCCCCGCCAAAGACCTATGAGGAGGCCGTGCACGCGGGCAGGACGCACTCGATAGTCGTCATGGGAGGCGTGAGCCCCGGAATCACGACCGATGCCGTTTCCGCGCTGCTAGCTGAGAGAGTGAAGGCGAAGCGGGTCGTGAACGCGACCTCGACGGACGGTGTCTACACTGCAGACCCGAAGAAGGACCCCTCGGCCGAGCTCATCCCGAAGATGACCCATAAGGAGTTGGTTGCGCTGCTTGGGCCTTCCCCTGCCAGTGCAGGCCCGAGCCACGCGTTCGATGCCGTTGGCGCCAAGGTCCTCGAGCGCTCCAAGATTGCGCTCGCAGTCGTGGACGGCAACGACCTCCCCAACCTCAGGGACGCGCTGGAAGACAGGAAGTTCAAGGGCACGCTCGTCGAATGACCTCAGCTCTTCTTCGCCTTCGACATGGTCCTGCCTCACAGGCGTTTCAGGTCCTCGCTGCTTATCTCCTCGAGTCCGCAGATTGCAAACTTCTCCCTGAGATCCCTGTAGGCTGGTTTCGGCATCCCCTTCTTGTGGAAGTAGACCTTCTTCGCGCCCGCGCTCTTCTCCGACATCTGCGCTATCATATCGGCACTCAGGGCCTCGAGCGCGTAGTTCGCCGCCATGTGCCCCACGGACATCCTCCTGCTCAAGGCGACCTCGGTGAACCTGGGGGCGTAGTGCCCCCCGCCGACGCAGAGCACGATGGGGTCTTCTCTGGGCTCCATCTCCAGGATGGATTTCGCGATAGCCTCCGCAGCCTCCTTTCTGTCCCAGAGCTCCTCGTAGCTGCCAATCTCGATGTAGAACACGGGTGAGCTCACGGTGGGCCCGTGGTGCGTCGTCTCGAAGGAGACGTCCCAGCTCAGCCCCTTGGCGTTTCTCTTGAGGTTCCTGAGCGCGGAGGTCATGAGGTGGGGCGCGGTCGGGCAGAGCGTCCCTGGCTTTCCCCCGTAGTCCGCGGAGGCGAAGTTGCCGATGGGGTGGACCGTGAGAGTCGGTATCCTCTTCTCCGACCTGTGCCTGGACGCAAAGATGACTACTTCCACGTCCTTGGCAAGCTCCGCCTTTGCGCGCAGGTCGATGTCGTCCTCCTCCAGGTGTATCCTCCCAGCCTGTATCATGACGAAATCCCTGTATGAGAGGGCGGGCCTTCCCTCGAACGTCCCGGATTCCTGCCAACCAGCGATCTCCAACAGCCTCGCCCTGATGTTCATCGAGGCGTTGTCCTCGGAGGAGGTGACTATCAGCTTCACGATACCCAGACTGCCTATGGCCGAATTAACACTTTTCGCGCGAAGAGCCAACAAAGGCTTATAAGACGCGGAAGGTTCTTGCGGACGACCATGCCCGAGTTCCTGACCACCACCATCGGCAGCCTGTTCAGGTTCAGCGAGGACCTGCACGAATCGATAGCGAAGGCCATAGAGTTCCAGCGGGGGTTCGGGCTGGATATCGTCTCCGACGGAGAACAGAGAGCGGACATGGTGGCGTACTTCGCGGAATCGTTCGAAGGCCTCGGGGTGGAGAACGGGACGCCGGTCGTACTTGGCAGGATCGGTCTGAAGAGCGGACCCGAGGAGTTCTCGAAGGTGAAGGACCTCGTGTATGCCCGCTCCAAGTTTCCAGACCTCAAGATCAAAGTGGCCATCACCGGTCCGACCACCCTGGGCATGACCTGCGGAAGCAGGAAGATAAGGTCGCACTACAGGAACATCATGGACTTCTCGATGTACGAGGACATCGCATCTGCCCTCGCTCCGATAGCCAAGGCTGTCACCGATCACGGAGGCCACCTCCAGATAGATGAGCCGTTCCTCTCGCAGGGCTACAAGGACCTCGAGGCCAGGGTCGGCCTGGTGGACCGGATTGCCGAAGGTCTTCCGAGGGACAGGGTCAGCGTGCACGTGTGCGGTTTCGTGGGGAGGTTCGGGGTCGTCAACCACCTCCTCGCTCTGGACAATGTGTCCGTGCTCAGCTTCGCATTCGCAGGTCGGACGGAGGTGAGGAACATAGAGCACATCTCCCGCAAGGGTTTCGAGGATGGCCAGAAGAGGCTCGGAGCGGGCTGCATATCCGTGACCCCGCTCTCAGAGGGCGAGGTCGACACTGCGGCAGATGTCGCGGCCAAGCTTAAGGAGATATCAAGCAAGGTCGGCAGGGGGAACATCGCATACGCGCACCCCGACTGTGGTATGAGGGCCACGAACAAATCCCTTGTTCCAATCATCCTCCATAACATGCGGGCAGGGGTCGACCTCTTCGGTTGAGGGCCCTTCCAGGGGCACGGTCAATTGAGTTCGAGCCTTTTGAGCGAGGCAGAGGCGAGGCGAAATGTCAACTATCTAGCCGGGCTCGACCTCATCATCAGCCTGGGGTTCGGCCTGATAATGCCCCTGTTCCCTCTGTACCTGACATATCTTGCCGAGGGCGCGACGGACGTGGGCATACAGGTCGGAATACTCTTCTCATCTTTCATGCTGATGAGGGCCATCCTCGCCACGCCTTTCGGCAACCTGTCCGACCGGGTCGGGAGGAAGAAGATAATCCTGATTGGCAGCTTCCTGTACGCGATACTTGCCGTGCTCTTCACCGTGCCTGAGAGCTGGTCAGGCCTCCTGTTCGTCAGGGCGTTCCAGGGCGTTGCGAGCGCCATGGTCTGGCCTGTGAGCGAAGCGCTCGTGATAGACTCATCTCCCCCTTCGATGCGCGGAGCTTCGCTCGGCAAGATCGTGATGGCCGCGAACATGGGCATGGTGATCGGGCCTTTCGTGGGCGCCGCCTTGTTCGGCATAGCCTACAGGACCCTGGGCTTCTCCCTAGGGGACAGCTACAGATTCCCTTTCTACTTCACCGCCGTCCTCGCTTTCTGCGGAGGACTCCTGGTCTGGAGGAACGTGACGGACGCGGTCGTACCGAGAGAGAGCAAGACGAGGCTCTCTCTGAAACAGATAGCGCGGCCCGAAGGCGTCGATAGACCCGGCCTCAGGAACCTGAGGGTCTTGTACGCGAACGCGGCGATGGAGGGATTCGCATTCGCCAGCATCGGCCCTCTCATGGCCCTGTTCCTGCTCTTCAGGTTCCCGTACCTCGGCGGGGACACCATACCCGTGATCGTTGGCGTTGGCATGGGCCTGGGGGCACTCGTTGCGTATCCGTCCGGGAGGATGGCGGACAGGCTCGGGAAGAAGAAGGTCTTCGTCCTAGGCGGATACCTTGCTTTCGTCGGGACCATGCTCATTCCGATGGGCGGGCTGCTCGCAGTGGTCATACTCTTCCTTGCCATGCGCAGCATGGCCTTCCAGGTGTCCAGCCCCGCCCTGAGGGCGCTACAGGCGGACATCGTTCCCGAGGCGATACGCGGTCGTCTCATCGGGGTGCTTGAGTCCATGTCGAACATGGGGTCGGTAGTGGGCGCGATAGCAGGGGGCCTTCTCTGGGACTACTTCCACGGGATGGGCCTCGGTCTGCCTCAGCCGTTCGACGGCACGGTGATACCCTTCGTGATATCCGGCATGTTGGGCGTCTTCACCGTTTCGATGGTCCAGCTGCTCGTCAAGGATGGCAGAGCCTGATCCGCGTTCGGCACGAAGCGGCTTGAGAGGGCATCCTCGGAGAAGCCCTCATGTCAGGGCTATCATCCGGTTCCAGGTCCACTCTGTGGCGGCTCCGACGTCTCAGGTCCCGAGGGCTCCCGACCATTCCCCCCGCCCCTGGTCTTCATGAACAGGACCAGCAGGATGCCCGCGAGCACAATCACGAGCATGAGCAAGGCGATGGCGGGGCCGCTCGTCAAGTCATCGACCAGCGTGCGCGGATCACCCTTGATGAACACCGGTATCCTGGCAGCAGTCCCGTCGGCAGCGGCGATTGTGATGTTGCCCGCGCCTGCGTCGCTTCCGGCAGTGAAAATCGCAGAGAGCCCGTCCTGTGCCGGGTCCAGCGAGCCCAGGCTGCAGCTCCAGGTCAGTCCCTCTAGGCTCACCTCGTTGCCGTAGATGTCCAATCCGTGCACCGTTATGAGCACCTCCTGTCCCGGCTCGAGGACAAGGGAGGTCGGCACGACGATCCTGTAGAGTATCCCTGGGCTGACCGTGATCTGCACCGTCTTCGAGATGTCGCCTGATGACACCGTGACCGTGTCACTTCCGGCGACTGTCGGTGCTGAATACGAGATGTAGGTCCCCATGTCGCGCACAACCATTATTCCCCCTCTCTCTGAGTGGACGTCCAGCCACGCGCCATACAGCTGGTTGCCGTACTCGTCTCTCGCGGTCGCATGGATCATGGCAGTGGAACCTGCCTGGACGGTCAGGGACTCTGGCGTGACCGATATGCTCGCGAGGTCGCCGGGCACTACATAGACTAGTGACTCTCCAGATATCGAACCGAATGCGGCCCGCACAGTGCCTTCAGTGGGGATCTCCGATGCGGTCAGAA
>CAZHTV010000024.1:15510-16606 GCA_964535775.1 uncultured Thermoplasmata archaeon
AAGGCATCGAACGCCTGGGCTGAGAACTGCTGCGAATGGCCCGCAACCACCTCGCATTCCGACGGGCTGACGACGACCTGCCGCGCGGATCCCGGCAGGATTGATATGTTGGCATGCGCAAACAGGCCTTCCGATTCGACCCTAAGCCAGTCCAACCCCGAGATGTCTCCCGCGACGTAGGATGCGCCCTGGTCGCCGGGACCATACGTGAACAGGGCTCCGAGGCCGTTCACCGAGCTCCAGTTGTACTGGAGTCCAGTGACCTCCTCGTCGAACTCATCGTATGCCACAGCTTCGAACGATGCGACGTCTCCCACAGCGATTGTCGCCTCATCAGGATGTATCTCCAGTCTGGTAGGTGTGCCAACACCAGCGAACTTGTAGCAGAACAGACAGTTGGAGTCGTCCCCCAGCAGGAGGCACCCGCTGGCTATGGCTATGGATGTCATGAAGTACCCCCAGGTCGACCAGGATCCCAGGAGCAGGCCCGATTCGGCATCGATCGCGTGGAACTGCCCATGGTCAGCTGCGACGAAGATGACGCCGTTCGCATACGCGGGTGCAGAATAGATCGGCCCGTCCGCAAACGTGTAGGACCATATCAGCTCGCCCGTGTATGCGTCGAGTGCGGACAAGATGCCATCATTGTAGGCGTCCGCTGCGCCTATGAAGACGCGATCTCCAACGACGGTCGGGGCGGTGTAGTCGGCGTAGTCGCCTAGCCCCGATGCGCTCCAGAGCAACTCCCCCGTGAACGCATCGAGAGCGTATGTGACTGCATTGAAGTCGGATATGTAGACCACACCTCCTTGCACAGCAGCCGTGCACCAGAATCCCCTAGTTGCTCTGAACGACCACAGGACCTCTCCAGTGGCACCGTCCAGGGCCACAACGTCGCCCATGTCGTCGCTCGCGAACACCGTGCCTCCCCAGTACGCCGGGCCCATCCATCCCCTACCGCTGTTCGGGAAGCTGTATGTCCAGATCAGCTCGCCTGTGAACGCATCGTTCGCATACACCATCCCTCCAGAGGAGTCATACCAGAACACCTTGCCATCATCGACGGCTATTGTGGTGTCGGGATAGCTCCAGTTGT
>CAZHTV010000025.1:0-16527 GCA_964535775.1 uncultured Thermoplasmata archaeon
CACCAGCCCTGAATGATTTGTCACAACGAGGTGCACTGCATTGGAACAGGACCAAGCAACGCCGTCAATGCTCGAAGAGGTTCACAGGAAGATTTCGGTCCTTGAGGAGAGGAACCTCGAGCTCGTCGAGGAGGCTCGACGGGTCGAGGGAGAGAAGAGGTTCGTCGAGGGCGAGCTCCTCCGGCTACAGAAGGAACTCAAGAGGTTCAAGGCCGAGCTCGAGAGGCTCAAAGCCCCTCCGCTGATCATAGGACAGGTCAAGGACGTCCTCGCCGACGGGAGGGTTGTCGTGAAGAGCTCGACCGGCCCGGACTTCATAGTCAGCACATCCGACTACGTATCCTCGGACCTGCTCACATCGGGCGCGAGGGTCGCATTGAACAAGCAGACTCTGGCCGTCATGGGCGTGCTGCCACCGTCTCTGGACCCGATTGTGGTGGGCGCCGAGATAATCGAGAAGCCCGAGACGATATACAACGACATCGGCGGGCTTCAGGAGCAGATACTCGAGGTCAGGGAGGCCGTCGAGGACCCTCTGCTGAGGCCAGAGCTTTACAAGAAGGTCGGTATAGACCCACCGAAGGGCGTGCTTCTGATCGGTCCCCCGGGTACGGGCAAGACTCTGCTGGCCAAGGCAGTCGCGAAGCAGACCAACGCCACTTTCATCAGGTTCGTAGGCTCCGAGCTCGTCCAGAAATACATCGGCGAAGGGGCGAGGCTCGTCAGGGAGCTCTTCGACCTCGCGAGGCAGAAGGCCCCTTCGATAGTGTTCATAGACGAGATAGACAGCGTGGGCGCCAAGAGGCTCGAGCTGGCGACCTCGGGCGACCGAGAGGTCCAGAGGACGCTTATGCAGCTCCTCGCGGAGTTGGACGGGTTCAACCCGCTGGGCGAGGTCAAGATCATAGGCGCAACGAACAGGCCTGACATACTGGACGAGGCACTCCTGAGGCCTGGCAGGTTCGATAGAATCATCGAGATCCCGATGCCCAGCTTCGAGGCCAGGTCCGACATCTACAAGATACACTCCAAGCGCATGAACCTGGACAACGGGGTGAACCTCGAAGACATAGCCGCGCGGTCCGAGGGTGCGACGGGGGCAGACATAAAGGCCATATGCACGGAGTCAGGCATGTTCGCGATCAGGGACAACCGGGACATCGTCACGATGCAGGACTTCGAGAAGGCCATCCTGAAGGTCCTGGACGAGAGTGCCGAGAAGGGCATGGAATCCGGCCCGATGTTCGCCTGAGCGGCCCAGGAAATCACGAGGGGAGGGGTCAAGACTCCCGCTTCTCTATGTCTTTCTCTATCACGAAGGCCCCTATGTAGCCGCACTTCTTGCAGTGGTACTTGTACCCCGTTATGAGTGCGGCCTCGTAGTAGAGGTCCGCGGAGCCACATTGCGGACAGGTCAGGACGGTCTTCTGCTCCCTCTTCTTGAACACGGTCTACTGATGACGCCGCCCACCATAAAACGATTGCCTAGTACTGGCTCATCTGGGCCTTCATGAACTCCCGCATGAGGGAGGTCGCGTAGCAGCCCTTGTTGAGCATGAACCTGAAGGTCGCGACTTCCCCGTCGAAGTCGATGGTGAGGTCCTTGAGCTGGGCGAGCAGCTCCCGTCGGATGCCCTTGGACGAGGCCTCCCTGAGCCCTACGATCTGGAAATCCGTCTTGTCCACGCCCTCGGCTTCAATCACACGTCTCTCGATCTCGCCCATCCTGCCCTCGGCGAACCCAGACATGGTGCCGAATATCAGCCCGCTGACGAACGCCTTTCCATCCACGGCGCTCTTGGCTGCCTTCTGGAGGTTGCCCTCGGTGACAGGTATGGGATTGTCATGGTCGGGGACGTTGGTCTTGCTCAAGGGGAGTATGAGGTCTCCGGCCTCGGGTTCCCTTATCGACATGCCCGATCGGATGCGCTCGCTTAGTATCCTGTTGAACAGGTATGATTGGTAAGCGTGGACGAACATCATCAGGAGGTTCTTGGGGAGTGTCCTGAGCGCACCCAGATAATCTCCTGGGCGGTCCTTGAGGTAGGTTATCATGGTCCTCTCGAAGGTCAGCTTCTGCGGGAACTCCCTGAACGCCCTCTCGAAGTCCCTCGACTCCTGAAGCGCGCGTCTCGCGTCGTTCGCGTCAGAGTTCTCGTCCTCCATCGGGTTCGCGACGTACCTCATGACAGCGCCTTCGAAGTCGCCCCTGATGAGGTCCTTGCCGACAAGATGGGTTATCGGCCTTATGGAGCCGAACCTCTGGACGCCGAAGAAGTTGGGGAAGCCACCGGCCTCCTCAAGCCTCCGCCTCACCTCCGCGCAAGTCTTGGCCACGTCGACATCTCCTCTCAGCTCAGCCGCTCTGATGGCGAACCTGTTGCCGACCAGGTCGCCTATGGAGATGGCTCTCTTGGCCCTGTACGCATCCGAGACCGCCACATCTGGAATGCTAAGCCCTTGGACGGAGTCTATGGGCGCATCGAACGACATCAGCTGGGTCGCGACCGACCTGCCGTCCTTCGTGCCGGCAAAACCTATCTTCGCGCGGCTCACCCTGAGGTTCGTGCTCAGGCGCCTCACGAGCCTGTTCGCCTCCCAGTTGCGGTGCCAGACCTTGGCGATGACGAACCTCCCCTCAGGGTCCTCTGGCGGGAGGATCGATATCTCTTCGACCTCGAAATCCTCAGGGGTCATCCTGAGCTTCCCCCCTATGCCAGGGATGTCATCCGTGAGGAACAGCTCGAGCCCGAGGTCTTTCTCATCCATCGTCTGTTCAGAATGAAGAGCTAGGGTAAGAAGATTCGGGCCTGTCACCCGAGCTGCTTCTCGACCAGCTGGCGGGCCTCTAGGAACTGGTTGGACAGAGATTTCGCCGCCTTCTTCAAAGCCGCCTGAGGCTTGCCCTCCTTGACCTCGACGCTGAGGGTTGGCCGGTCGAGCTGCGGGTGGCCCGTCACATAGCGCGCGTCCGCGACGTTCTTGTCCTGGAGCAGCTCGTGAAGCAGCGGGTAGATGAGCGTCTCGTCAGGGTCCTTGATCTCGAGCTTGATGCTGTCCTTCTTCTTCTCGAGAAGTGTGAACTCCATGGTCTGCCTCGGTTCCACTCGTATGGGCAGGGGGTTCATAAAACTATCTAGGTCGAAGGGCGGCTCTGATCTCACTTCTTTCTCGGCTTGGAAGCCTTCTTGGGTCTTGTGGCCTTGGCCACCTTTGACTTCACCTGGACGACGGTCCTTCCCCTAGGGTACATGGCGCCGCAGAGCGAGCAGACATCGACCTCGCGCCACCTCTCGTCCTCCATGGTCACCTTCTTGACAATGCACTCGCTCTCGCACAAGGGGCATCTTTCTCTTCGCATCGACTACTCCTCCTCGCCGAACCGCTTCCTGAGGACCTGATGGATCCCTTCGGCTATCACTCTACCGATGCCGTCCACTTGCATAAGCTCTTCGACGTCCGCATCCGCGATGCCCTTGACGCTCCCGAAGCGCTTCAGCAGCCTCTGGGCCAGCGTGGCGGACACATTTGGCAGTCCCTGGACTAGGAACATCTGCCGGCTGGAGACGTCCAAGGTGGTCTGCATAGATCTCCTTCCACCACTCCCCTTGGCTTCCTCCTGCTTGAACAAGGACCTGATGGCCGCCGCCGTGTCCGAGGGGGTCATGGTCGAGAGGGTCGGGATGTGGTACTCGGCGAGGACGGAGCTGAGGGCGTCGTAGACCGCGGCGTTCCCCGCCTGCGAGCCGTCTCCCTCGGGGGCGCCCTGGACGATGAGGACAGGGTGGAGATACTCGTGCTTCAGCTTGGCAAGCGTGGAGAACACGGAACCGTCGGAGATCCCCCTGATGAAGTCCTCGACGCTCCTGACGGTCACCGCGACTCTGTTGGAGATCACGACATCGGCGTTCTCCAGATCATGTTCGGTCAGGTCGAATCCGAGCTCTTGCAGCGGTTCGGCCAGCCCAGCCTGGCCGATGCGAGAGGAGACCGCCAGCGCCCCCTCCTCAGATGTCTTGGCATGGAACTGGCCCAAGGACTTCTGCCCCTTCTTCTCCGCCAGCCTCAGCGAGAACTCCTCCTTCGGCTTGACGGTCATCATGTCCTCGAGCTGCCGCTTGGTGAGTGGCCGCGCAGCAGCCTTCTGCTCAGGCGGAAGGCCTTTCTTGACCCGCAGCTTGCGTTTGAGGGACTCGAGCTCGCGGCGCATCTGCATCTCCTTCTTCCGGCTGGACCAGAAGTACGCCTCGTCCTTCGTGTCCCTGGTCAGCATCACTATGACCCTCCCGGCCCTCATCCTGCCGGTCCTGCCCCTCCGCTGGATGGTCCTTATCTCGGACGGGACGGGCTCGTAGAATATGACCAGGTCCGTCGAGGGGATGTCAAGCCCCTCCTCGGCGATCGAAGTCGCCACGAGGATGTTGAAATCGCCTTTGTGGAACTTCTCTATGATCTCTTTCTGCTCCCTCTGCTTGAGCCCCGTATCATCGCCCTTAGTCGCCTGGCCCACGAACCTCACGGGCCTCAACCCATCGATGTCGACGAGCTTCTTGGTGACGAGCTCGCAGGTGTCCCTGTAGTGCGTGAACACGATGATCCTGGACTCTGGCTTCTTCAGGAACTGCTGCTTTATGATCGGGACTATCTTGTCCAGCTTCGGGTGGTCCAGCTCCATGCCGTAAAGAAGCGTCCTGGCCTGCTGGAACCTCGCGTCCTTGACGAGGTCCCTGGAGGCCTTCGAGCCGCCCTTCTCGGAGCCCTCCGAGACGAGCTTGTCGATGTAGTTCTGCAATGCGCCCTTGCCCTGCGTCTCCGCGAGCTCGATAGCGTGGTTGACCTTCATCGCCATGGCCTGGACGCTCGCGGCCCTGTACAGATGGAAATTCTTGGTGCCGGAGTTGAGCCTGGCCCTGATCGCATTGCCGGCCTCCAGGAGGTCTCTGGTGGTCGCGGTCTTCTTCGGGTCCAGGAAGCCCTGTTCCACGAGCTTCTTCAGCTGCTCGTCGTAGACCTGCTTGAGGAGGTAGGTGATCCTGCCCATGCCTTCCTGGACGTTGACAGCTACGTACTCGGTCTCGATATCCTGGGTGTACTTCACGACGTCCTCATCCAGCTCTGACCTGATTTCGACGCCTGTGATGCCCAGGTTCTCGCAGACCTCGGCAATCTTGCCGACATCGTAGCCCGGGGACGCCGTCATGCCGAGCACCAGACCGCCCCTCTGGGTATACCACTTGCCAATCGTGACATACGCATAGTCCCCGACCGCCCTGTGCGCCTCGTCGAACACCACGAGATCCACGTCCGAGAGCGATATCCGCCCCTCAAGCAGGTCGTTCTCTATGACCTGCGGCGTGGAGACAACGAGCCTGTTCTCCCGCCAGTATTCCGACCTCTTGGCAGGGGCGACCTCGCCTGTGAAGACCACGGGCTCGAACCGCAGCAGATGTTTCCTCAGGAAACCGGCATGCTGCTCGACAAGGGGTTTCGTAGGCGCTAGGAACAAGACCTTGCCTCTAGCCCTCAAAAGGGTGTTGGCTATGACTATGACCGCGACAACGGTCTTCCCCATGCCTGTCGGAAGCACGACCAGTGTGGACTCCTTGTTGGCCGCAGAAGCGATGTTGGCCTGATAGTCCCTATGCTCGACGCTGGAAGGTGCTATCAGCTCGTGCTCAATGAACACGAGCCTTTGAGAACTGCCCGAGGGTATGAATGTTTTCACTCGGGCGAGACGAATCTAGTGGCAACCCGCGCACGAGCTGCAGGCTGATGGGCCAGAACTCTTGACGCGAACGACAACACCAGGTCCGTCCGGCGTGTCCACGGAATCGACGATGGCCTCCTTCAGCTCGCTCTCGAGATCTTTCTCGTAGATGAGCTTGAAGCCATCCACCGGTACCTCCACGTCGTCATCCTTCTTCTTGTCAAACGCCATCATGTAGGACGGACCTGAACAGGAGAACCCTGCGAAGAAAACCCTGATTGGGTCGTCCTTCTTGGCGTCTTTCACTATCGACCTTATCGTCTCGGCTGCCTTCGGTGTGACTGTTATCACATGATCGCCTCTGAGTTGATTGAGGGCAGGACTGTATTTAATCGTTTGCGCCTTACGTGGCAGGCCGGACTGGCAGGCCCTCCCATTTATATATTGCCCTCCGAGCACCCGGAGAACAGCCATGAGTGGCCCTCAGGGTTTGACCCTGTCGAACCCCTCTCCGCCGACTGGCTTGGTGGCGTCTATGCCCACCTTGGTCGTGGTCTCGTCTGCGCTCGGGTCGAGGCTACTACCACGGGCGTTCTCTATCACGACGAGGCCCTTGTGTCCTTGGAACCTCGTGGCGACCGCCCACTCGACCTCCTCATCGTCGAAGATGTCGATGTCCTGGTCGACCACCGTGATCATTTTCATCGAGGGGTGCGCTCCGAGCGCGGCCATGATGGCGTTCACGCCATCACCCTCCTTCTGCTTCGTTATCGACGCCACCCCGTGAAGCCAGCAGCAGCCTCCCTCCGTCAGCCTGACCGCATGCACCTCTGGGACGGCGAGGCCGACCGCGCGCTGGATGACCGGCTCTCGGGGCATCCCCATCATGAGGTAGTGTTCGTTCGCGCCTGGCAGTATGATCTGGAAGATGGCGTCGTCCCTCATGTAGACCCTGTCTATCTCTACCATGGGTTGCTTCCTTACAGGGTCGATTGTACCAGTGATGTCCACGAACGGACCCTCGTCATGGACCTCCTTGGTCAGCCTTCCCTCGAAAACGTACTCCGCAAAGGCGGGCACGAGCAGCCCGTTCTTGATCCTCTTGACGCAGACGGGCTCTGAGAGGCACAGCTGCCTGAGCGAGTTGGCAACAGTGAGCTCGTCCTTTCCGAACTCGAGATTGGTGGCCGCTGCGAGCATGACCGAGGGGCAGAGGCCAACAGCTATCGCTATCTTGAGGTCTTGACCGGCGGCCAATGCGCGTCTGTGGAGCGCATATAGATGGCGTGGCACGATTCTGATGGCGAACTTGTTCTCGCCCATGAGCATGAGCCTGTGGAAAGACATGTTCCGGATGCCGTCGTGCTCCGCCACAACGACGCCTGCGGTGATGAACCTCCCCCCATCGGTCTGGTAGAATTTCGGGATTGCGGATTCCCGCAGGTCGAAATCAGTGATTACGTTCTTGTCGAAGGGGGCGTTCTCTATCTCCTGGGGAGGCGAGGGGCTGTCCATGGCCTGCATCATCTTCTTCGTGAGTTCCTCAGGCGTCGTGTCCATCGCCTCGGCTATGCGCTCCCTTGTCGACCACAGGTTGCCCACTGCGGCATACCCGTCCAGGTTCTGGAAAAGCACAGGCGTGGTCCTCTCCTTGAAAAGGATCTTGGTCAGCTCAAGCTCTCGGGAGATATGTCCCTTGACTACGATCGTTTCCTCGAACTGGCTCATGAGCTTCCTGATGGACAACCGAACACCTCCTGATGCATGAGCTAGAGCGTATTTCTATCCTTTCGTGAGTGCGCATGGAGGGACGAGGGCTCATATCTTTTTATAGATACCAACCAATCGAGTCGACCGTGAGCACGGAGGAGGCCATCCGCAAGTATGCGCTCCAGAATGCGGTGCAGTTCGGAGGCAAGGCAACAGTGGGCTCAGTGCTGGGCAAGGTCATGGCGGAAAACCCCAACCTCAGACCCAAGGCGAAGGAGATATCCGCACTGGCCAAATCCATCGTCGCAGAAATCAACGCGATGGACCCTGCGGCCCAGCGGGAAACGCTTGAGCGCATAGCACCGGAGCTCTTAGTGAGGGAGGCCAGAACGAGGGAGGCCGGCCTGCCTGACCTGGAAGGAGTCAGAGGTGAGGTCCGCATGCGCATGGCTCCGAATCCGTCAGGCCCGCTCCATGTGGGTCACAGCAGGATGGCCATCCTGAACGATGAGTACGTGAAGCGCTACGGGGGCATCTGCTACAACAGGTTCGAGGACACCGATCCAGCCAGGATAGATGCCGAGGGCTACGACACCATTCCTCGCGATTTCGACTGGCTTGGCGTCAGGATTCACAAGACGATCATCCAGAGCGACAGATTCGAGACATACTACGACATCGCCAAGAAGCTGCTCGAGATGGGCAAGGCGTACATATGCACATGTAGGCCTGACGACTGGCGGGAGCTGAAGAACCACAAGAAGGCCTGCCCCCACAGAGAGCAGTCCACAGCGGACCAGATGGTCAGATGGGACAAGATGTTCGACGGCTCCTATAAGCCGGAGGAGGCCTCGCTCATGGTGAAGACAGACCTCCTGCATCCAAACCCGGCCATAAGAGACTTCGTGGGCCTTAGGATCGACGACACCCCTCATCCCAGGACGGGAACACGTTACCGAGTGTACCCTCTGATGAACCTCGCGGTCGCAGTTGACGACCATCTGCTGGACCTGACGCATGTTCTGAGGGGCAAGGACCACCTGAACAACACCTTCAGACAGGAATACTTGTTCGACTACTTTGGCTGGAAGAAGCCTGTGTACATACACTACGGTCGTGTCTCCCTCGAGGACGTGCAACTCTCGACCTCTAAGATGGCAAAGGGAATCGAAGAGGGCATGTACTCCGGCTGGGACGACCCTCAGCTCGGCACTCTCAGCGCCCTCAGGAGGCGCGGGATAAGGCCTGAGTCGCTCAGGCGTTACTGGATCGATGTCGGCATCAAGGAGGTGGACATCGCGTTCTCATGGAAGACGCTGTACTCCTTCAACAGGGAGCTGATTGACGACTCGGCGGACCGATACTTCTTCGTATCGGACCCGGTCGAGCTCCGCATCACGGGCGCCCCCGAGCTGCTCGCCAGGGCACCCGTTCACCCCGAGCATCCGGAGAGGGGCATCCGAGAGCTGGCCCTTGGCAGCGACCCGAAGGTGATGGTCAGTGGCGACGACCTGAAGCCCAAGCCCAGAATGCTCAGACTCAAGGACCTGTGCAACATCGAGCTCGCAGACGGCATTGCGAAGTATGCCGGCAACGACCTCTCGGTCCTCAAGGAGGGCGTCCAGATAGTCCATTGGGCCCCTTCAGGCTCACCACAGGCCGAGGTCCTCATGGCCGACGGGTCGGTGGTGAAGGGCGTCGCCGAGGCGGGGCTCGCATCTGCTGTAGGGAAGGTCGTCCAGCTCGAGAGGTTCTGCTACGCCCGGGTTGAGAGGGCCTTGCCCATCATCAGATGCGTCTTCACCCACAGATGAGGTCTAGACGTCCCAGAACGGCACGATGTCACATGCCAGGCAGCTGTGGCACATGGTCCTGAAGCTGAGAGGCGTCAGCTCGTATTCGCGCAGGATCGACTTCTGCTCACGTGCCAAGGACAACATCCTGTCCGGGGTCACCGGCGGCAACGGTCCGAGAGCGCTCTCAAGCTCCTTCATATTGTACTCGTTCCTCCTGAGCGCCCTCAGGGTCGCAACAGCTCCCATGTTCGCGAGGACCTTGACCCCCTCGAGGATGTTCTCGTCGGTCTCTCCGAGCCCGTATATGATGTTTGAGCACACGCGGTTCCTCCCGAACACCTTGCCAGAATGGTTTATCGCGTGCAATATGTGGTCATAGTCCCTCTTTGGGCACACCCTCTCGAATATGTCCCTGTCGAATGATTCGATGTTTAGCTTGATCTCGTCCGCGCCGGCCTCCTTCAGCATGTCTACTTCGTCCGGTCTGGTGGCATACGGTTCGACGCCGATCGGCACATCAGGCAGCAACTCCCTCACAGCCCTCACGAGGCCGGCCATCCGCTTCACAGTCATCGCCGGCGAGACTGGCACAGCACTGGTGAAGGCGACGGACTGGAA
The DNA here is from genome assembly GCA_964535775.1 of uncultured Thermoplasmata archaeon. Lineage (GTDB taxonomy): Archaea > Thermoplasmatota > Thermoplasmata > UBA10834 > UBA10834 > COMBO-56-21. Next base: position 9,832 of record CAZHTV010000025.1, read on the forward strand.
TCCGTTACGGCGCGAGGCCTCCTCGACCATTCCCAGTATCTTGTCATCAGTCAGGTTCTTGGTGAATATCCCCTCAAGCCTTGGCGATGCGCAGAACTTGCAGTCCATGATACAGGTCTGGTCTATGTTCACGAAGGCCTGATAGGGCGCATGGAGGAGCGTCGGCACCAGCTCGACCTCATCCAAGAAGGCGCTGCCTCCCTTCATCATGACGAGTCTGCCGCTCTCCTGCTTTAGCTCGAACTCACCATCCTCGCGCGAGATGGGTTTCTTGGCCCGCGTGCCACCGAACTCGAAGACGATCGCAGTGCTTCCCGCTCCAGGTCCTGCAGTGGACCTGCTCGGGAGAAAAGGCAGCCTGTAATCTGGAGGGATCTTGACGGCCCCGCCAGCCAGAAGCTCGGCCTTTCTTCTAGCGATTCCCGGCCTCACTTTCGCTTCCATACGGCACCATCTTGCGTGTCCTGTATCTCGATGCCGAGCTCCGAGAGACGCTTCCTGATCACGTCCGCCTGTGCGAAGTCCTTCCTCTTCCTGGCCTCTTCTCTGACCAGGAGGAGCAGGTCGATCAGCTTCCCAGACAGGTCCTCTCCGGGCCTTTCTCCTACAAGCACGTCGAACACCTCATTGAACTTCTCGAGCACGTCGACGACATTTCGCGCGCCCTTACTGCTCAGTCTGCCTTCTTTCAGCAGCCTGTTCGCCTCGTGCGATAGCTCATACATGACCGCTATCGCCTCCCGAGTGCTGAAGTCGTCGTCCATTCTCGCCTCGAACTCCTTCCAGGCTCTGTCGCATATATCTGTAGCATCGTCGTCACCGGAGGCCGCCTTCGCAGCCGAGACCGTCATGTCGTAAGTGTTCTGCAGCCTATCGAGCGCCTTCCCGGCCTCCTCCAGGGATCTCTCATTGTACTCCAGAGGCTGCCTGTAGCTCGCATTGAGGAGGTAGAACCTGACGACCTCCGGGCTGCACCTCTTCAGTATGTCCCTGACGAGGAAGAAGTTCTTGAGCGACTTCGACATCTTCTCCTCCTCTGTGGTCAGGAGGCCGTTGTGCAGCCAGTATCTGACGAACGGAGCATCGTTGTAGGCCTCTGACTGGAGTATCTCGTTCTCGTGGTGCGGGAATATCAGTTCGGTGCCCCCGCCGTGGATGTCCACGGTCTTCCCGATGTGCTTAAGGCACATCGCGGAGCACTCTATGTGCCATCCCGGCCTGCCCTCGCCCCAGGGGCTGTCCCAGGCGACCTCGCCCGGCTTGGCTGCCTTCCAGAGTGCGAAGTCCATCGGGTCCCTCTTGTCCTCTCCAGGCTCTATCCTGCCGCCCGCCTGCATGTCATCTAGCTTCTGGCCCGACAACTTTCCATATTCCTTCGCCTTCCTTACGCTGAAGTAGACGGACCCGTTCGATTCGTATGCGTAGCCCTTCTCTACCAGTCCCCTGATCATTGCGATTATGTCAGGCATGCTCTCGCTCGCCTTCGGGTACGCGCTCGCTCTCACGATCTTCAGCATGTCCATGTCCCTGTGGTATCCCTCTATCATCTTCTTCGACAGCTCGAGCGCAGGTATCCCAAGCTCGTTCGCCCTGGTGATGATCTTGTCGTCAACATCGGTGAAGTTGGTGACGTGCTTCACATCGTATCCGCGGTGTCTGAGCCATCTCACGATCACATCGAAGTTGATGGCCGACTTCGCGTGCCCGAGGTGCGACTCGTCGTATACTGTCACACCGCAGACATAGATACCCACCCTGCCCTTGACTAGAGGCTCGAAAGGCTCCTTCTTCCTGGTCAGAGTGTTGTACAAAACGAGCGCCATGGCCCTCCCCGACTCGAATGACTGGGAAGCTATTAATGCTTCTCCTCGACTGGATATGACAGCTCAGGCGCTCTGCTGTTCGGAGCCGAAGGTATGCGGATCTTCTCGTGTTTGATACCAAGCTGCTTCTCTATCTGCTCGAGCCTGTACTCCATCTCGGAGAGGCTGTGGCACACGTCGATGAACGCGTTCACGACCGGATCTGGAAGTTCGTCATGGTGCAGGTCTATCTCCGTCGTCCCCGTCCTCTGAACTATCTTGGCGGGCACGCCGACGACGGTGCAGTTGGGCGGCACTGACTTGATGACCACGGATCCGGCCCCCACCCTGACGTTGTCTCCTATAGTGATGGGACCAAGTATTGTCGCGCCAGCCCCGATCACCACATTGTTGCCTATCGTGGGATGCCTCTTCTTTTTCTCGGTGTGCACCCCACCGAGTGTTACTCCCTGGTAGACGGAGACATTGTCCCCTATCTCGGAGGTCTCTCCGATGACGACCCCTGTCGCATGGTCGATGAAGAACCCCTTGCCAATCTTCGCCCCCGGGTGGATGTCGGCACCTGTGAGCACTCTGGAGAGATAGTTCACCATCCTCGCGGTCTTGTACCTTCTCTTGAGGTACATCCTGTGGGCGACTTTGTGGAGTCTGACCGCATGAAGCCCCTGGCTGAACAGGAGCGCTTCAGCTCGGGTCTTGGGAGCGGGGTCCCGTTCCAATACAACATCGACATCGTCTTTCTCATCCGAGGCCATCACGGGCCCTCTCCAAACAGGTCAGTGCTCAAATACCTTTCTCCAGTGTCTGGCAGAACCACGACTACGATCTTGCCGACGCCCAACTCCCTGGCCACTTTCAGAGCAGCCCAAGCTGCAGCTCCGGACGAGATGCCAACAAGCAGTCCCTCTTCGCGTGCCAGCCTCCTGGTGATCTCGATGGCATCTGCCGTGGCGACCCCGATGATATCGTCGTATGCCTGTCTGTCAAGCACATCTGGTACGAACCCGGCTCCTATGCCCTGTATCTTGTGCGGTCCTGGCTTACCACCTGAGAGCACAGGCGAGTCCTGAGGCTCGACGGCTACAACTCTCACCTGGGGGTGCTTCTTCTTGAGGGCTCTGCCCACGCCAGTTATAGTGCCACCCGTCCCCACGCCAGCGACAAACGCGTCGATCCTCTCGACTGCCTTGAGGATCTCCTTCGCGGTCGTCTTCTTGTGGACCCAGGGATTCGCCTTGTTCTTGAACTGCTGTGGCATGTACGAATTGGGGGTCGAAGCGCAGATTTCCTCGGCCTTCGCCACCGCCCCCTTCATGCCTTCCGCTCCAGGGGTCAAGACGAGCTGGGCTCCGAAAGCCGACAGAAGTCTCCTGCGTTCGATGGTCATGGTCTCTGGCATGGTGAGGACGAGTCTGTATCCCTTGACTGCGCACACCATCGCCAAGCCGATGCCCGTGTTCCCGGATGTGGGCTCTACGATTGTGGTCTCCCCGTTTATCTCGCCCTTCCTCTCCGCGACCTCGATCATGCTCTTGGATATGCGGTCCTTCACTGAGGACATCGGGTTGAAGGACTCGAGTTTCGCCAGGACGGCTGCGGAGTCCGGAGGCACCACTCTGTTCAACCTGACCATCGGCGTGTTTCCCACAGCCTCGAGGATGTTCTCCATTATCTTGGGACGGCCCATTCTCACCACATCGGACGGCAATGAAACGCTGTTATATATTTCGGTTGTGTTTGGTTTCGCCCATTATTGAACATCGGGAGGTCGGAGTGGTTGTCAGCTCTGAATCAGTCGCCATCCGCTTGTGCAGCAGGACCCTGCCTCTCAAGCAAGAGGATCAAGGACTCTACTCCCTGTCGCAGACGTCGCATCCGTCCAGGTTCGAGGTGATCCTGTGCATCCTGCAGAACTCCTCATCCCGCCTGATGTCCTTGCAGGCCGAGCATAGTACGCCATACCATTCCGACCTGTCCTGGCCTTCCGCGATTCTTCCGGCGATCTCCTTGGCGTAGGTCTTGATCTTCGGGAACCGGTCCGTTGTCTTCGTGCCTCCAGCCCTCGCTGAGCTCAGGTACTGGCTCACAGAGGCCTGCGTTATGCCGAGCTTCTTTGCGATGTCGGACTGCTTCATCTTGTACTTGCCGGAGAGCTCCTTGACAACCGATGCTCTCAACGACGGAAGGATCTTCCCGACCACTAGTTCACAGGGGGTCTTCATTGGGTTCACCGTTGTTCGACGATCTCATTCGGCAGCCAGCTTTCGTAACGCCGTTACGCGACTATATTCCAAGGATGTCTATAAGCCTTTCACCCGACAGCAAAACCCCTACTCTTGGGGAGGTTGAGAAGATCAGAGGTCATGGGGCCGGGGAGGAGATTTGAACTCCTGTTTACGGATCTGCAGTCCGCCACATGGCCGCTCTGTCACCCCGGCACTGAGGGTGTTCTTCAATGCCTAGCTTCCTATTAATGGTTTTGAGCTCCAGCATCCACCTGCTGCAACAGAATAAATAGTCGCCATCCGATGGCATCACGATGCAGTTCTCCGCCGTGAGCCCCTACAACGCGGCCTCCAGGGTGAAGCTTCCGGAGAAGATAGTCGTCTACGACAGCACCTTGAGGGATGGGGAGCAGATGCCTGGCGTGCACTTCACGACCGAGCAGAAGCTGGTAATCGCCCAGAAGCTGGCGGAGACTGGTGTACACCAGATAGAGGCCGGCTTCCCCGCGGTATCTGACCAGGAGAGGGAGGCGGTGAAAGCAGTTGTGGGCCTCGGCCTCGAATCTGAGATACTCTGCCTTGCTAGGACGACTCAGAGTGACATCGATGCGGCGGCGGACTGCGATGTGGACATGGTCCTGCTATTCGTCGCGACAAGCGACCTGCACCTTCGCTACAAGCTCAAGATGACCAGAGAGGAGGTCCTCAGGAGGGCGGTGACGTCGATCGAGTACGCTCATGCCCGGGGTCTGAAGGCAAGCCTGAGCACGGAGGACAGTACCCGTTCCGACGTTCTCTTCCTGAAGGAGGTGTACAGGGCGTGCGAGGAGGCCGGGGCGAGCAGGCTGGGCGTCACCGACACCCTCGGGTGCGCCGGCCCCGAGGCCATCTCTTTCCTCGTCCGGAAGATGCGCGACAACACGGCCCTCCCGTTGTCCGCTCACTTGCACAATGACTTCGGGTTGGGGCTGGCAAACTCGATTGCCGCTCTTGATGCGGGAGCGGAGGCGATCGCGACCACAGTCGGGGGCATCGGCGAGCGCGCGGGCAACGTTCCTCTCGAGCAGCTCGTGATGGCTCTGAAGCACATCTACAAGCGGGACATCGGGATAAGAACGGATCATCTCACCGACCTGGCGAGGACGGTGTGTGAGGCCGCGAAGTTGCCTCTGCCGGTGAATCAGCCATGGGTCGGTCAGAACGCGTTCTCACACGAATCTGGCATACATGTGGCCGCCGTGCTGAGCTGTCCCATGACCTATGAGTGTGTCAACCCGGAAGAGGTCGGGAACAGGCGCAGGCTGGTCCTTGGAAAGCACACTGGGACCGCATTGGTCAAGGCCAGATTGGGCGAGCGCAGCATCGGCGCCAGCCAGGAGCAGATATGCGACGTCGTCCGGGCCATCAAGAAGGCCGGAGAGGAGCACGGTCGTGTGTCAGAAGACGAGTTCTGGAAGATAGTCGACGACGTCATGACGCGCAATGAGAAGAATCCCGATTGTTCGTGAGCGCGCAACAATCGCGGTATCGGGTTGCCAGTATGGAGCAGGTTCTAGACGGACACTCTCCGGCCGCTTGGATCCAGCTTCGTCTTCCCAAGTTCGCTGAACGTCCTGAGTTCAGAATCAGGGAACACAGGGCCGTCCGTGCACACGTGCCTACCATTGACAGCACACGAATCGCATATGCCGATCCCGCATTTCATGTACCTCTCGAGCGAGGCCTGTACAGGCGTGTTGTGCGGACTGGCTAGCGCCAGCACCTCGACCAGCATCTTCTCAGGGCCGCACGCGTATATGCAGTCGAACTTCTGTCCAGAGAGCACCTCGTTCGCAAGCTCGGTCGCGAGGCCCTTGAACCCTGCGCTACCGTTGTCGGTCGAGATGTGTACGTTCACCCCCGCATCGGCCATCCTTCCGTCGAACAGGATCTCCTTCGCCGTCTTGGCACCTAGGACGAGGTCGACGGCTGCCCCCTTGGTTATTGCGAGTTCCAGGAAAGGAGCGAGAGGGGCCATCCCCAGCCCCCCGGCGATTCCCAGGATCTTGTTGCCTTTGAGAGCGAAGCCCCTGCCATAGGGGCCCCTGATGCCTATCCTGTCCCCCGGGTTCCTGGACGCCAGGGCGGTGGTGCCAGGACCCAGGATACGGTATGTCACCCCGAGCCTCGGGATCGTGTGAGAGGCCGACATCGGAAACTCGTCGACGCCAGGCACCCAGACCATCACGAACTGGCCGGGTCTGGAGAGGATCTTCTCCTTGAAGAGGATGGTCCTCACATTGGGGATCTCGTCCGTGTGTCCGTGTATTGTCAGCATCCTATGGCCGCGAACCGTGGGCAATCCCAACCATCTCCTTGACCGAATTGAAGCCGTTCTCTGCCATGAATTTCATGAGTCCGCCAGAGATTTTCGAGAAGACCCCAAGGCCGTCGCTCCAGACTGCCGTCCCTACTTGGACCGCGGAAGCGCCTGCCATGATGTACTCGAGAGCGTCGGAGGCGTTTGACACCCCTCCGACTCCAACCACCGGCACTTTGACCGCCTCGAAGATCTCGTAAACGCATCTGACTCCCACGGGTCTGATAGCAGGGCCTGACAGGCCTCCAACCTTGTTCGCCAGGACCGGCATCCTGGCCTGAGGCAGGAT
>CAZHTV010000026.1:0-16162 GCA_964535775.1 uncultured Thermoplasmata archaeon
GGTCGCGCAGGAATGTAGTGCTCTGGCACAGATAGGCCGTCTGTACGCTTCGTGGACTGCTCATGCAAACAAACATAAACACCTGGTTGCTTTCATCACCGAACAGTTGGGAATTCGATGGAAACTCTCAGATTCCTGATGGTCTCAACGCACTTCCCACCTCATCACCTGGGCGGGGACGCTCAGTTTGTCGAGTATCTTTCGAAGGAGCTGATAGACCGAGGACATGAGGTGCATGTCTTCTACAACCCGGCTGCGTACAGACTTCTGAGGGGCGGCGCGACCTCCGACAAGACCCTGCCCCAGGATGGGATCAACAGACACCTGTACTCCTCAAGAATGGGGAGAATGGAGCCTCTCCTAGCTTTGTCGTTAGGTCTTTGGCGGAAGGCATCTCAGGAACTCGTTGAACTGAAGAACGCCTTGAAGCCCGATGTGCTGCACTGGCACAACCCAAGGGGGTTCATAGGGAAACCGTTCCCGCTGGAGGACTCCATCTGCCTCTACACGAATCATGACTACACCCCTGTCTGCCCCAGATCCAACCTCCTGAAACCCGGCATGGTCCTGTGTGACGACCCGAGGCTGTGCTCTATCTGCTGCATGAGGTGGCACAAGCCTCCCCAACTCTGGCGGGCGGGTCGGCGGAGAGTGCTCGGATTCCCGGAGGACCTTCACCTGCTCTCACCGAGCGAGTTCATGGCCAGGAGATTGGAGCGTGAGGGCGTGTCGGTTCATGCGCTCCTCCGTGGTTTCGTTCCAGATGTCGGGAAGAACCTCCCGCCGTCCAGGGAGATTGGCGAATCGATCGTCTATCTTGGCCTCATGGAACCCCACAAGGGAGTCCAGACTCTCCTCGAGGCGTTCATCAGGTCAAAGGATGGTCACGATTTCAAGCTCTACATGATAGGAGAAGGCTCCTTGAGGCACCACCTTGAGGAACGGGTCCAGAGGCTGGGCTTGGCAGACAGGATCAACGTGACTGGCTTTCTTCCAAGGGCCGAAGTCGAGAGGATAAGGAACAATGCGGCTGTCCAGGTGGTGCCTTCGGTTTGGTACGAGAATGCACCATCGGTCGTGCTCGAAGCGTATTCTCTGGGGATCCCAGTCCTGGCCTCGGATATCGGGGGACTCCCTGAGATAGTGGGGCCTGATGCAGGATCCGCATTATTCCCGCCGGGGAACACAGAAGCTCTTGCCCGGCTCATCTCTGGCATTTGGGAGAAGAGGGATGACTTCGGAGCGTCGAAGCGCAAGGCAAGACGCGCTTACGAAGAGAGGTACACGCCTGACCTCCATGTTAGGGAGTATCTCAGAATTGTCTCTGACCTGCGCTAGACGCTATCGCATTTCCGCAAAGAGGGATGCGTATGCGTCGACAACGACATCCCATGAGTAGGCTTCTTCTGAGCGCTTGCGCGCGATTCCCCTCAGACGCTCAGAACCCGAGAGATCGTCTCTCCTGCCATCGAGCAGAAGGGCAAGCGACTCCGCGTCCCCGAAATAGAGGGCTCCGTCTCTTGCTACTTCCCGGTTGAACTCATTGTCGTGCGCGACGATCAGATTCCCGCAGGCCATCGCCTCCAGCAGAGACGGGTTCGTTCCACCCACAGTATGACCATGGATGTAGCCCAGGCAGTTCACCCTGAGCATATCGAGCAGCTCCTTATTGTAGATCGAACCCACAAGAAGTATTCTCTTACCATCGGAGTCCGGAACCAGAGCCTCGACTCTTCTCCGGTATGAATCGGTGGAGAAATCGCCTATGACGACGAGAGGCGCACTTGTCTTGGCCCGTGTGTAGCCCTCCACTATCTGATGTATGCTGTTCTCGGGCTCCAGCCTCGCCACGACAAGCCAGTATTCGTGCGGCCTGAGTTCCTCAAGCTCCGACAGTCCGGAGCGGGCGATGGCCTCGGAGCTCCATTCGAGCTTCGGTCTAGGGGTGGCGCCATACGGTATGATGACAGCTTTGCGTCTGACCCACTCAGGGATGTAGTCAACTAGCTTCGCATTGTCCAGCAGCACGCGATTCGCACCTAAAAATGCCCCCATGTAGGAGATCCTGATGTAGCTCCGCTCAGCAAAGCCGAATTTGGCTCTCCTCCACTCCACACCATCGATGTTGACCACCAGTTTCGTCCCGGGCAATCTGAAGAGTGGGAATATCAATCCAGGGGCGATGCCGAGGCAGTAAATGACATCGACACGTTCGGCGAACGAGGATCTCATGCCGAAGTACCAGTCATAGAGTATCTCGAACAACCGCCCGGCCCTGCTTCCTCTTGGGAATCTGAACGGGAAATAGGATATCTTCACCCCCATATACTCCTCGACAGGCGCTCCCTGCGCAGGGAGCCTCGAGGCGCAGGATACATCGAAACCCCTCTCGCGCAACCTCGGCGCTATCTCGCTCACAAAGGTCTCGAAACCCCCGTAGTTGCCCATGCCTCGTGCTCCGATGAAAGCTATCTTCTGGGGGCGCTTCGACAAGTACCTCACCCATTATGGACGGCGCTCGCTCCTGCTACTGGGAATACCTCTAACTTGCCTTCTTCTTTGTGGATGCCCAGACAAGATGGCCGCACTTCAAGGCCCATCTGCTCGTGGGCTCCATCGCGTGACCCGTGTACGGACTTCCTGAAATGGCTGCGAGAAAGCAGAGGCCCAGAGTCTCACTCGCCCTGGAATGCCTGCTCTAACGACTCTCTGTGGACATCCCATGTCAGTCTCTCAGAGGCATATCTCCTACATCTGTTTCTCATCTCGCCATCGGCGAGAATCTCCTGCACAATGGAGGAAACGTATGACGCATCGGTCAAGCGGGCCAGATCCACAACCTTCCCGATACGATTCGCGACGACTGCCTCTGAGTAGTCGCCAACAGCTTCGGTTACCAGGACGGGCAACCCCGATATCAGATACTCAGCGAACTTGGTCGGGGACGATATGTTGTTGAGAGGGATGTTCTCCCTGAAGAGAAATGCGATGTCCGCCATGGAGGCGACGCTCAGAGCTGTCTCGTGATCAACCGAATCAACCAAAATCCTTCCTGCAATTTCCGGGGGAAGAGCCGCCGTGACTCTCTCCATCCCCGTCTTGTCCGATAGAAGCATGATCATGCCGCAGTCGATCTGAGCCTCGCGAAGAGACACAAGGAACCGGACCATGGAGTCTATCATCTGCCATCTCGCGCTGGAACCGGAATAGAACAACAGCACACTGGGCCGGGTGAACGATTTGTGTCCATCAAGGAACGTGGCGCCTCGGTGATCTTCGACAGATATCGGTCCGGAGACACAGCACGGTATCACGCTTGTCCTGCTGGTGAGGCCATAGGTGCTCTCAAGGTAGGACTTGTGGGCTCTCGAGACGCACACGACATGGCTGCATCGCCTCAGTACGATCCTCATCAGAGTTCTCCAGAACCGGGCACGGTGGCCGTTTCGGTCCCAACCAGTGATCGATATGTTCTCCTCTATCTCGTCCCCATGAATGTCCGCCGTTTGCGGAGTCCGGAGAACCCTGGCAACAAGCTTTCCCGCTAAGGAGCACTCCAGATTGTGGGAATACACCCGGGACGGACGCCGCTGTCCTGCCCCCATCAGACACACGACCGCAGTTCCCAGAACATTCGGTATCATGATTATCTCCCGAACGACGGGGAGAGCGTAGTGTGGGAAAAACGGGGCAAAGCGTATCCGCACTCCGGGATGATGCTCTCCCATCCATTCCCTGAATCCTCTCATGAGATGCAGGTTCTTCGCTCGGACCTTGACGACAAGGACGAAGGACACGAAATCCTCGAGCGAACCCATCTCCCCAAGAATCCTGGTCCTGATGCCACCCTCTTCAGTCAGGTCATCAGCGATGACCATCACGGTCTTCCTATCAGGATTCCCGGACCGACTGGTGTTCTTGGTGGTCATGCCGAGTGCACTTCCGGCTGTGAACGGCCACGGCCAACATAATCCTTCTCATGGACCGAGGCGCTCCTGACGACGATCATGCCGACACCGAGGCTTCATACAGGGGTCCGAGTATCGCGTTCCTCCTCCTTATCGAGAACTTGCCCTCTCCCACCATACGCTTGCCCTCAGCGCCCATCCTAGTCCTGAGCGCGCGTGACTCGACCAACTCGGAGATGCAGTTGCTCAGCTGCTCGACTGTCTTGGGGCCCGAAGCTCTCTCGATGACATACTCCGGGTGGCCGATCCCCCTCTCGTCGAAGTACGAGAGAATCGGGTCGACCAGCAGGCCGTTCGCGCCGTCCTGCACTATCTCGGGCACCGCGAAGTGGCGCGTGCCGATGCACGGCAGACCGAAGGCCATTGCTTCTAGGAATGCATACCCGAAACTGTCGAGATATGTGGGCATCACGAAGATGTCGGATCTCGGATACACCTTGTCGAATAGTGTTCTCCTTGAAATCGGACCCTGGAAGTACTCCATCTGGAGTTCTTTCTTGGCCTTTGTTACGACCTCAGGAGGGGGATGAACCCGGATTGAGATGTATGTGAGCTGGAAGTCGAGCTTGGAGGAAAGGCGCATGCACGCCTCAATGAGCTCGCGACCGCCCTTCCAGTAGTACTCCCCTATGAAAAGCAGTCGAGGAGGCTCCTGAGACACTCGTGGAGCGGTGCAGAGGCTCGTGTTGACGACTGGATAGACCACTTTCATCTTCTCGGAGATGAGCTTATCAGGCGCTATCGTCGACAACGACTTGGCAGCAGCTTCACAGTGAGGGAGGAGCGCCCTGCATTTCTCGGACCCGAGCGCTCTGGATATCAGCTTCCGAGTCCTCTGCGACTCCAATCGCGAATGCTGCATGCCCACGAATGAGGCAGCGTGTTCGAAATCGATCACGAACGGGTGTGGGCCAAGTACAAAGAATCCGCGGCTCGAGTGTACTAGGTCACATCTCGCGAAGATCGGGACGTATCTCGGCGTTCCGAGAACTCTGAACACCTGGTCCGACATCTTTCTTATCGTGCTGTAGTACGGGCTGTAAAGGGTGTACTCCTCTATCCCTCCGCGGCTCCTCCTCGGGAGATATACCGCCCCTTCCGGAGGGTGCGAGAGCAAGGTCTCGTACAGAGGGTGTTTGCCGCGGAATAGGTATACCCTGAGCATTTCAGCCAACAATGCCATAGGCTGGTAGATATTTGAATCTGACAGGTCGCAGCATATCCTACGTGTCAGCGTTAATTGGGGGCGATCGTGTTTCCTCCAATGAGGGAACTGGAGAACATGATGATGCGGTCGTCAGCCGGACCTCCGATGTAGAATACATTTGTGATCGCAAGATTGACATCAAAGTCCTCCTGTGGATAGACGAACTTGCCGTACGGGTAGTAATTCACGCCGGCCGTTGTCCAGCTATCCTCCAGCACGTAATACCATCTGTATTCGGGGTAATTGCCCAGGAAGTAGGGCAATGAGGGGTCGGCCTTGAGCCCGACCATGTTCTTTGCGATATAAGACATCCTCTCATCCGTTATCAAGACGACGACCCGGTCCCTACCATCAATCCATGTGAAGGCGTCCACCTCATATGCCTGGGTATCGTGTCTCACTCCGAGCAACTCGCCGCTCCAGTACCCAAACGGGAAGGAAAGCACGAGCGCGGCGATGACCACGGCTCCCAGAAACGGATACAGTTTCTTTCTGCGATTGTAGACCTCCACAAGAGCGATTCCGATGCCCAGGAACAAGAACACATCCAGGAAATCGAATGAGCGGTAGAGTATCTGATGGGACAGCAACGACAGCCCATGAGAGAAGGCGAACCCGATGATCGTGATTGGGGCGACAAAGAGCGCGACATGCACAGCGCGTACTTGAGGGCGCTTTTCCACGGATATCTCCGCGCCGAACCAGCCAAGAGCCACCACGAAGCCCGTAGCCAGCACCAGAACGATGTAGAAGTCTGATGCCGAGGTTTCGTAAGGGAAGAGATAGCCATAGAAATCCAGTAGCAGAAGAGCGGCCAAGCCGATCCCGACGAGTGGTGACAGAGTGAAGCGGATGTGCTTCTTTCGCGATAGCATGAAGACGGTGATGACGCTCATTGCGGCGAAGCCCAGGAGAAGAACAAGGATTCGGGCGGGCGATGAGAACTGCACCAGCCTGTCGAGCTCGACATAGGAGTAGTAGTACATAGCCAGTGCTCCGGGCACCGCGATGGAAAACAAATCCAGCATATGTCTTCTCGTCAGCGACATCTTGACCACCGCGTAGAACCAGCTCCATACAAGGAGATAGGCGAAAAGTAGCAGTGAGATCGCGGTCGCGAGATGATGCACAAGTGGCATGAGGAGAAGCACGATGAACATCAAAGCCCTGAACCGGGGAGAAGCACGTCCAGTATAGGCCAGGACGACAAGAAGGAACAGGTTGATGCCCAACATCATCTTCCAGACGGAGCCAGTGGTGAACACGAAGCTCCCGAAGAGAAGGGCAGCGAAGGCCGTAGCCACGCCCCCCCTCGAATGCCCCGAGAACATCCTTCCGAGAAGGTAGGCCAACCCGACAGTGGAAGTCGCAATCAACGCGCACAGCACCTGACCGCACTCCGCTGGGCTCACCCCCAGTAGCGAGGCGAAGAACGCAATTATGACGGCGAATGCAGGGGTGGCGACGTCATGCGTTATCGACAGATTAGCCTCTGCAGAGGGTCCGAGCCGGCCCGATTCGATGATCTCGGCGGCCGTTCTTATCTCGGTCAGGGAATCGTTGTTGAATGGATATTGGCTGAAATGGAGAGGGAGAAGCCTGGTAAGAAATGCCGCCACGACGAGAATCGCCAGGATCGACGAACGACCCAAGAGCAAATCGAAGAACCTGTTCCTAGCTCTCATACTGACTGCTTCATCTCCGTTTAAGCATAACCAGATATGTTGTCTGCAGATAATTCTTGTTGAGATGGGCTCCGATTCCAGACGGCCTCTCTTCAGTCACCGCCAGGTCGGATGGGCAAATTGACAAGGTAAAAGGTCGACCTGCCGCTCTTGTACAGCACATAGCTCTCGAACTCGGAGTAACTGCCAGTGGGCTGATCTGAGAGCCACTTCGCGGATTCCAGCTGGTCCGCAAAAGATGCGCCGTGTATCCCATAGTCGCTGACATAGGCTGCTGGGTGGTTATTGTCCATAGCGACTACGAGCTTCTGGTGACCCAAGAAGTACTCCCTAGCATGACTTTGGATCGGTCCTTGGGCTGTGATGAATGCAAGACCCACTATCATCAGATACTGGACGTAGAAGTCGGCGCTTGTTTCCCCCTTGTATTCATACCAAACATACAGGTTCCGAGGAAATGGTGCGGAGGACCATGTGATGTTGTTCCTCACATCCTCAGAATCGACCTCGCCAATTATGACAAGGTGTAGGCCGGATGCCAAGAAGCGTAGGTCGCTGTTAGCTGCCAGCTGGACCTGTGTGAACTTGACGTTTGAGATTGCCTGCTGTTCGCCATAGGCCGATTTCGCGTAGGTCGCATCGGCATAGAGTACGCTGTCGACTTCGACTTTGTCTCCACTCAGATATTCCCTGTCATTCCATCTTGCACTTGACCACAGAGGCAGGGCTATCGATGACACGATGAGGAACACCAGGATGACAGCAATAGACTTCTTAGCTTTTGAAAAGCGCATCTTCGTGGCCAACCAAGAAACGCCAAGTATTGCAATGAACGGGCCCAGGATCATGGAGACGTATATCGAGTTGCCGAGCATGGGAATGAATGCGATTGAGACAGTGACCGGGAATAGGGTGTGCACCGACAAACGGTATCTGCGTAGCAGGGCAGGCAGCCCAAGAACGGCAAACACCAGAATGAAACCGATTTGGTTTGTGTACGACACCCCCATGTTCAGGATTATCGACAGAGCGGGAGGGTCCAGGTCAAAAAGAGATGTCTTCTGCAGACCCATGAGAGTGACGTCCATTATGTAGCCCAGAAACCCGAAAGCCACGACGCTCACGGCCACCGCAACTCCGACGTTCCACGAGGCGATTGCGAGCCTTTTCCTTATTCTTGTCCTCCTCATGAGGTAGTGCACCTGGAGGACCGCGAAGAGATAGCCTAGACCGAACAGCAGCAGCAGGATTGCCATGTGATGCACCGAGAAGCAGCCGACAACTAGGAGGGCCCCTATGATGATGAGCCGTCGCTGGCGCGATGACGTGGCATGGAAGGCGACGAAGAGGAACAGAATGACGAGGACGACAAGGGGGCCGCGAGCGCTCCCATCCCAGTAAGTGGTGTCAACAAACCTGGCGCCGAGAATCCCTAAGAACGTCGCCAGGAGCACAAACTCGGCCCTCATCAGGAACAGTCTACAAAGGACGAACACAGAGAAGCAGAACATGATTGCTAGTGCCATGTTCATGAGCAAGATGCTGAGCTCGACGCTGGTATCCGTCATGACTGCAATCTCTGCCAGCAGAACGGGAACACCCGTTGGGTATGACAGAGGATAGTAGCCAACATAGGACAGAGGGTGGAATGTCCATCTCGCATAGCCGTTGTCCACAATCGATTTCGAGAAGATGTGCATCGTGTATGAGTCCGTCTGGAACCGTTCGTGTTCCACCAAAGGGTATCTTACCGCAATAGAGATCAGCACGAACAGGACCAAGAGTATCAAGACTGTCTTTCTTGAGAACCTAGCCAATCTGGACACCTTGCCGGCAGCCTAGACATGCCAACACTCGCGCACTATTAATCTGCATCGGTAGCCCTCGCAGAGCTGAGCCTCGTCCTGCGTCTGTCCGCGAACCTCATCACGAGATACCAGAACACAGCCGACCATCCGAGGAAGATGACCCATCCCGCATTCTCATGGGCCCAAAGCAGAGCCTCTATTCCCCGGTAGTAACCTACTACACCGATAACCACCATTCTGAAGAGGTTTCCAAGGTATGCAGCTAGGAGACCAAGGCCCAGTACGGCTGCCGTGAGGTTCAAGGGCAGGCGTTCGAAGACCAGCACGAATGCTATGAAAGCGGATACGAATATCGAGAAGGAGTAGAGGCCTGCACAGTAGGCGGAGATGCCCAGCGCCTGGATGGTCCCATCCTGGAACTCCATCACGACCATACTGCCCTGTGAGGAGGCTTCAATACCTAAGAGATTCAGGGCGCCCGCGAAGGGAGCGGCGAGCATGTAGTGAACATACCAGTTGCCTAAGCCCGAACCCGCGCCACTGCTCACCGAGATCACTGCCTGCGGGACCACCAGGAAGAGGACGACGAACCCCAGGAAGATCAGCGAGAACGCAGCCTCCACCTTGAACTTCCTGGACAAGTATGGATAAATGGCGAGCAGGCCACCGAACAGAATGGTCAATGTGTCCATGTCACCGATTTCGGGTCTTGCCGAGAAGCGCAGGTTCCAGACCAAGACCAAGACTATCAACGTGCAGCCTATCGAACTTATCAAGTAGCTGTTGCCGATTCGCCCCATCACAAAGTCCACGAATCTTATGCCAAGAGGGACCTCAATGCCTCCGGACGGCCGTCTCTGAGCAGTCTCATCGATCTTCTCTTCCTTCCTCGCCGGATACAGGAGAAGGAGGAGTAAGATGCCAATTACCAACGAAAAGAGGCCAACTGCAACCCCCACCTTTGTGAAAAGGATTATCACGGATAATCCTTCGACTAGAAGAATCACTGCCAGGATGACTATGAGTTTTCTCCCCGGCGTCCCCTCAGGCGCTATCCTGTCAAGGGACTCAGCGAGATTGGTCCAGCTGATACGCATCAGGCATCAGTAGTCGCTCCAGCTGGATAAAGTTAACCTTGAACAGTTGTTGCTCGGCCGGTCCTGTGCGGGGAAGCTTGATAGAGGCGGACGTCTTCGGGTGCGCCGAGGCGCGGCGTGAGCGACAGGTCGTTATGGGGCCTTTCGGGCATCACCAGAGCCGGCCAAGATGGCGCGAGGGCCACGGCGAAGTTCTACTCGAGGACCGGCAAGGACGAGAGGCGGCTCGTCAAGGCGTCGTTCTATGCGGGCGTCACGGGCGGCATACTGTGGTATGTGCTCATCTACTACTGGGGCGCCCTGGGTTTCAGGTCCGAGGAAATAGGCTACATGGGCGGGATCGGCTCCGGCGTGGCCGTCATCGCCTATCTCGTTGGCGGATACATGGCCGACAGGCTGGGGAGGAAGAGGCTGCTCCTGGTCGGGCTGGTCAGCACCGCCGCAGGCCTGACCCTGTTCCTTTCGGAGAGGGACCTGGTCGTCTTCACGGTCGCCTACAGCCTCACCAGCCTCGGAGGGTCCTTCGCGTGGCCGTCCCTGATGGCTCTCATGGCGACAAAGACCGCTCAGTCGGACATGAAGTTCTTCTACGGCATCCAGGGCTTCGTCAACCAG
The DNA here is from genome assembly GCA_964535775.1 of uncultured Thermoplasmata archaeon. Taxonomy (GTDB): domain Archaea; phylum Thermoplasmatota; class Thermoplasmata; order UBA10834; family UBA10834; genus COMBO-56-21. Next base: position 10,381 of record CAZHTV010000026.1, read on the forward strand.
ATCGGGCTCACCATAGCGACCTTCCTCGGCATCTTCGGCCCGCCTTTCCTCGACGACGGCTACGGCATAGACCTCACGACCGGCTTCAGGTACGTCTTCATCGCAACGGCCGTGTGCGCCTTCGTGCCGATCCTCTATGTCATGAGGGTGACCGAGCCGAGGACGCCCTCCGAATCGCTCGTCGTGCGTATGGACAGGAGGACTGCGAGGCATCTCACGGTCTACTGCGTCCAGAACGCGATGATAGGCGCAGGCGCCGCGCTCGTCATCCCCTGGTTCCCCCTGATATTCAAGGACGGGATGGGCGCATCCGATGCTTGGGTCGCGATGATCATAACGCTGTCGAATGCGGTCATCGCGGTCGGGTGGTTCGTCGTGCCGAAGTTCGCGGAGCTCAGGGGCAGCGTGGCGCTCATCGCGGCCTGCCAGGTCGCGTCCGTGGCCTTCATGCTGGCGATACCGTACTCGCCGGCGCTGATAGGCGTGGCGTTCCTGTACACCATGAGGTCGTTCCTGATGCTCGTGCCACAGCCGGTCCTGAACGCGTACCTGATGAGCATCGCCTCCGAGAGGATACGCGCCTCGTTCCTCGCGATCAGCCAGGTGGCTTGGCAGATGGCCTTCGCCTCTTCGTACGCGATAGCCGGGCAGCTCTGGAGCAGCGACTACTCGAAGGTGCTCCCGTTCTACATAGGGGGAGCGCTCTATGTGCTCGCGACCTTGGTCTTCTACCTCTACTTCAGGAACGTGGGGGAGAGCGACAGGGCCGCACGGGTCCGTGCTGCAGCGCGGGGACCGGCAGCGTGATGAATGAAGGTAATGGTCTGGGGGAGAAGTCCCTGGTCCGAGAAGACGCCTCGCTGAAGCAAGTATGTTCAGAACCCTCAGGGAAGCAGCTCGATCCCGGGCCTCACTGCTCGCGCGGGATGGTAACGGCGCAGTCCGAGAGGTTCCCTTTGAGCCGCAACGCCTCTTCCAGAAGCTGGGACAGCCACTCCTCTTCCCAGTAACGGATCCTCGCGTCGTAGGTCATCGACTCTCCGGAAACCACGTTTCTCAGACCTCCTGCGGACATATCATATGCGACCCATCATATATCAATATTATTTGAGAAACCCTGGTCATTTGACCACCATATCACGGCTCGATGGCAAAAATGCCCATTCCACGCCCATAATGCTGCAAGGTATTTATAAACAGAAGTAGTTTCGAGCACGATAGGATGGCATCCAAGGAACAGTCTGGCACGGTCGAACTGGACGATTTGGACATTGACATCCTCAGGAGCCTGAACGACAACGCCAGGAAGAGCTTCAGGGACATAGCGAAGGAGCTGCACGTGTCCCTAACCACCGTCTCGAACAGGGTCAGGGCGATGGAGGGGGCAGAGGTCATACAGGGCTACATACCGGTCATAGACGCGACGAAGCTCGGGTACGACATCACGGCCGTGATAGGGATCAAGGTCATCCACGGGAAGATAGTGGAGACCGAGCGCGACCTCGCGAAGGAGCCCGGGGTGTTCGCTGTCTTCGACTCCACGGGCGAGTGGGACGCTATACTCATGGCCAGGTTCCACAACAGGGAAGAGCTGAACAAGTTCGTGAAGGAGGTCCTGAACCACGAGAACGTCGACAGGACCTACACCCAGGTCGTCCTCAACATCACGAGGGACGAGAAGCGGGTCCTCGTCTAGAGGACGGTCAGTGGAGTATATGTATCGGGCTTCCCTATAACGTGCTGGCGAGCGAGCAGGCCCACTGACTCGGCCGTCCAGGGGGGTTGAATGAGTCTTTCTCGCGGGTCCGCGATGGCGGCCCTGTGCTTCGGCATCGTCATGGCATCGGCATGGGCCATGTCGGTTCCTGCGGCCGCAGACGAAGAGGTGGAGGTGACCTTCGACTTCCGTCCGCGCATCTCTGCCTACGCTCCGGGAAGCAACTTCTCACTCAACTTCACTGTGACGAACGTCCTCGCAGACCTTTCTGCCTACGGGTACCCTAACGACATCGAGGTCTTCCGGATCTCCGCCTGGTTCTCCTGGATGGCCCCTACCGCCTGGGAATCCGGTGATGTCGATGCGGAATCCGTTTGGCTGCTCCCGGGCGAATCGCAGACCTTCTCACTGAACATCACTGTACCATCGGGCGTCGATGAGGCGACCTACGGCTACATGCTCAAGGTCGAGTATAGATGGAAGAACTCGTGGGGCGTGACCACCCCGTCGCCCTGGACCTCGATCACCTACAGGGACTTCGTCGTCCAGAAGGAGTCCGTCGGCGGCTGGGATCTCTGGATAGTCGCCTTGGCGGGCATGGCATTGGTCCTGGCGGTGGGGACGATGGGGGCACTGCTCTACCACACGACCAGGAAGCGCAAGGCCGAGGGCATCTACATGGCCGATGCCGCCGCCCTGGGCCTGGCCGAGGTCCCTCCCGCGGTCTCTGTGTACCCGATCATACGCGCCGCCCCTGGCGAACGGTTCCCGATCGAGAAGGGCGTGATCTACCTCGTCAAGGAGAAGCGGCCGAACATAGGCTTCGCGATGTTCAAGGAGGCCGTCGCGAACGGCGCCAAGGGGATGCTCGTCGCGAGGGAGCACCCGGACAAGCTGAAGCAGGTACACGATATCGATGCGGCGAAGATCATGTGGCTGACCAGGAGGGTCGGCGTGGACCACATCGATCCCACGGAGCTGAGCCTGCTGAGCCTCGAGATCACCAAGTTCGTGGAGAAGGCCGGGAAGTCCGTCGTGCTGATAGAGGGGCTGGAGTACGTCATAACCCAGAACAACTTCGAGTCCGTGCTCCGGTTCGTGAACCACCTCCACGACTTCGTCCTCGCACACGACTGCGCCGTGATAGTGATAATCGACCCCCGAGTCCTGAGCACGAGAGAGCTCGCCCTCCTGGAGCGGAGCGCGAGGATAGTCGAGGCTGCGGAGCCTGTGGAGATCCGCTCGGACGCCTTCGCCGAGGAGCTCGAGAGCTGAGCAGAGATGGCGGGATCGACAAACTTCTAAATGCGGGAAGACCATTTCCCGCTTGAGGGATGGCCGGGACTGGCTGGCCCGGATGCGCTCTTCGCCCGATGGGATGCGGGGCGTATTCTGCAGCAAAGCACAGGCCTATCCGCAGTGAGCGGGGGCCTTGGGGTCTTGACCTCAGGGGGACAGAGATTGGCCAAGGGTAGGCTCGGCTCCGCGCTCGGCGCGGTGGCCTTTGGGATAGCGGCAGTGGCTCTGCTGCTCACCCCCACGAACCAGGACTTCGTCGGTGACCGCACAGGCGAGACCTCTCTCGAGTCGGTCGCCCTGGCCTTCGAGTGGGCCGAAGGGCCTTCCATGCTGCAGCCGCGAGCGTATCCAGCAGTCGTTGTGCTGGGAGACGGAAGGATCGCTGTGATCGGAGGTGTCACGGCCACGGGACCGACGTCGTCGACGGAGGTGTTCGATCCCGAGATATGGTCGTGGAAGCCGGGCCCGAGCATGTCGTCAAAGAGGGTCGGACACACCGCGCACTTGCTTGCGGACGGGAGAGTGTGCATCATAGGGGGCGACACCGGGGCTGGTGCGACCGCGTCGGTGGAACTCCTTGACCTCTCCGCGGGTTTCTCCGCACAGCTGCCCGGCATGTTCTTCGCCAGGGTCGGGCACTCGTCCGTCGTTCTTTCCGACGGGAGGATACTCGTGACCGGGGGGACCGATTGGGTGACGGGAGTGTGGCGGGAGGCGGAGATCTACGACCCATCCTCTCGCGTCTGGTCTCCTGCGGGGAGCATGAGCAGAGCGAGGCTCTTCGCGTGCGCCGAGCCGATCTCCGAGAACTCGGTGCTGGTTATCGGCGGTGACACCGATGGCACCAGCGAGGTCTTCGATGCGAACATGGCGGCCTGGGGTTCGGTCGCAAGCATGTCGTCGAAACGCTCGAGGGCATCGTCTGCGACCCTGGCCGACGGACGGGTTTTGGTCGCCGGGGGGCTCTCGGGCGAAGTTCCGCTCCGCTCCTCCGAGATCTACGACCCTGCCTCTAGGAGCTGGGCCTCGACGGCGGAGATGAGTCATTCGAGGGCGAGCCTCTCGCTGCTGAGGCTTCCGAGCAACGAGCTGCTGGCTTCAGGGTCTTACAGCAAGCTCGGGACTGTTGCGACCTGCGAGGTCTTCAGCTCGAGGAACTCGACCTGGTACGCGGTCGATTCGATGGCTGTGAGCCGGGGAGCGCACGGGTGCGCACTCGGGCCGAACGGATCGGTGTTGGTCTTCGGAGGTTATAGCGGCGCGTCGCTCACGTCAACAACGGAGGTCTACGCGGAGGTGCCTCCGGAGGCGCCCGAATACTGCCAGCCGATAGACCTGGTCCCGCTGGTGCTCGAGGCGGACGAGTTGCCCGGGCATTCGCATCGTGGGCTGATCGCCAAGCTGTTCGCAGCACAGGCGAAGTACAACACCAGCGACTATGAGACCTGCATCGACATCATGAACGCCTTCTACAACCAGGTCAGGGCGTTCGCGCAGAGCGGGCACATGACGGACGAGCACGCTGTCGCATTATACGAGGCGTACGCGTCCGTCGTGACCTGCATAGGGGGGACGCCCATGCCGCCCTTTCTCGACGTGATTCCGTGAGCTTCTTCGGAGCATTTCGGAGGCCGGCAAGAGACCGGGTCTCAAGAGGTTCTGCGGTCTATTCTGTGTCTGACAGCGATGTCTGACGCGTATAACCACTGTCAGACAGCCCTCTCGCGACAACTCCGTTAAATACGAGTTGAAGCCATAACGCACGCTCACTCGGATGGGATGCACTACGAGAGGAGGTGATTTCGATTAAGTTGAACAGGAGGCTCCTCGCAACGGCGATGGTGGGCATCGCGCTCGTTATCAGCGCTGTGCTAGTTGTGTCGATGAAAGGTGATGACAAGCCGACTATCACGACCAACCCACCACCCGCAGACGAGGAGCCCCAGGACGCTCAAGTGGACCCAACGCCGGATGCAGAGACCTTGCCACCTCCCCCTGACGACGACCAGAACGACTACCAGGACGACCCAGACGACCCTGAGCTGCCCGTTGAGGATGAAGACGGGCCAGGAGACGACGATGAGGAGGATCCTGAGGAGAAGGGCAGGGCTCGCGGACTCGAGAAGGCCATCCAGGCGCACATCAGGAACTTGGAGAAAGCCGACATGAATGGCAAATCGTCTCCTCCGGGCCTGCAGAACTCGCTTCAGCTGCTGACTGAGATGTACGCCGGGGTCCTCGCCGGTGAGAAGGCATCTGGCAACGCCAAAGGCCACAACAAGGGCACTTGAGCGCCAATGTGGGGAGCATGGACTGCCTCGCAGGACCCAGCTCCTCCCACCATTCCATTTTCATCAGCCAACATCAGCAGCTGAAGCGCTAGAACCACCGGGCTCTGTGGGGTCAGGATCAGAGGCACGGTTCACGCGGCCGTTGCGACATAGGATCTGCCCGGGCTGTACGCCTCGACGATTATCTTGCCGCTCTTCCTTATGCCCGTGAGGTAGTAGTTGTACTCTCCAGGGCGATGGAATGTGGCGCTCCAGTAATCTCCAGGTGCTATGAGCATGCCGCTCTGGAACATGCCGTCCGGGTGCTCTCCGCTGAAGTCGAGGTTGCCGCTCCTGATGGAGATGCCCGGAGGAGGGGCCCAGCTCCTGTTCACCCACACCACCTTGGTACCCTCGACCACCCTGATCACCTGAGGCATCACATCTTGGCCCACGACGTCGATGTACGCCTCGAACCTCGGAGGCGGGGGCGGGG